>DATJOK010000074.1:0-3858 GCA_035507155.1 Allostellaceae bacterium | reverse complement strand
ACGCCCTTGTCCACCAGCAGCTCCTCCTTGCGGGTGCCGGACTTGGTGATGTCGAGGGCCGGGAAGGTGCGCTTGTCGGCGACCTTGCGGTCGAGCACGATCTCGGAATTGCCGGTGCCCTTGAACTCCTCGAAGATCACCTCGTCCATGCGGCTGCCGGTATCGATGAGGGCGGTCGCGATGATGGTGAGCGATCCCCCTTCCTCGATGTTGCGCGCGGCGCCGAAGAAACGCTTCGGCCGCTGCAGCGCGTTGGCGTCGACGCCGCCGGTCAGCACCTTGCCCGATGAGGGCACCACGGTGTTGTAGGCGCGCGCAAGCCGCGTGATCGAATCCAGCAGGATCACCACGTCGCGCTTGTGCTCGACCAGGCGCTTCGCCTTCTCGATCACCATCTCGGCCACCTGCACATGGCGCACCGCCGGCTCGTCGAAGGTGGAGCTCACCACCTCGCCTTTCACCGTGCGCGCCATGTCGGTCACCTCCTCCGGCCGCTCGTCGATCAGCAGCACGATGAGGTAGACCTCGGGGTGGTTCTTGGAGATCGCGTGGGCGATGTTCTGCAGCATCACCGTCTTGCCGGTGCGCGGCGGCGCCACGATGATGCCGCGCTGGCCCTTGCCGAGCGGCGTGATGAGATCGATGACGCGGGTGGTCAGATCCTTCTTGGTGGGATCCTCCAGCTCGAGCCGGAGCTTCTCCTCGGGATAGAGCGGCGTCAGGTTGTCGAAGTTGATCCGATGGCGGACGCGCTCGGGGTCGTCGAAGTTGATCTTGTTGACCTTGAGGAGGGCGAAGTACCGCTCGCCGTCCTTGGGGGAGCGGATCTCGCCCTCGACCGTGTCGCCGGTGCGCAGGCCGAAGCGGCGCACCTGGCTCGGGCTCACATAGATGTCGTCGGGGCCCGGCAGGTAGTTCGCTTCCGGCGAGCGCAGGAAGCCGAAGCCATCCTGCAGGATTTCCAGCACGCCGTCGCCGTAGATGGCGGTGCCGTTCTCCGCGAGCTGCTTCAGGATCGCGAACATCATGTCCTGCTTGCGGAGCGCCGAGGCGTTCTCGATCTCGAGATTTTCGGCGAAGGCGAGCAGCTCGGCCGGGGACTTGCGCTTGAGTTCTTGGAGATTCATCGGGACGAAATCGTTAATGAACGAGGGGTGGGGATAGGGAGTGTGCCGGGCGCGGATGGAACGCGCGGGCCGCCGAGCGGGGGAAACGGTCTCTTCGATCGACCGAGATTCTTGTTTTCGGAGAGTTCGTCGAAAAGACGCTTGGGAGACGCACCGGAGGCGCGACGGGTTCTAGGCTTAATCAAATCCCGGCCCCGAGTCAAACCCCATTCCAGGCAATGCGTCGGAACGGCAATGGCTCAGAACGGCTTCACCACGACCAGGATCACGATCCCGATCAGCAGCAGGGTCGGGACCTCGTTGATGATGCGGTAGAACCGCGCCGGGCGCCGGTTCTGATCGGCGGCGAACTCGCGCCGGCAGCGCGCCAGGAACATGTGGTAGCCGGTGAGAACGAGCACAAGGGCAAGCTTCGCGTGGATCCAGCCCCGGTGCCAATCGACGACGCCGGGCGTCGCCAGCAAGGTCAGGCCGAAGACATAGGTGGCGACCATCGCCGGATTCATGATCCCGCGCAGGAGCCGCCGCTCCATGGTCTTGAAGGTTTCCGATTGTTGCGATCCCTTGGGCGCGTCCGCGTGATAGACGAAGAGCCGCGGCAGGTAGAAAAGCCCGGCCATCCAGGCGACGACGCTAATGATGTGAAAGGCCTTGATCCAAGGATAGGCGTCGCCGAGCCAGGTCATCCCTGGGCCCCTTCCGCGGCCGGGCAGCCGGCAAAGCGCCCGGGACAGAGCCGCCCGCCGGTGGCGGTGGCGATCGCCGGCCCGGCTGCCGCCATTTCCCGGATGCGCGCGGCGAGGCCGGCGATGAAGGCGGGATGGAGGCTGACGGTGGGGAGCCGCCGATAGCGCGGCACCCCGGTCTCGGCGGCGAGCCTGCCGTAGTCGCGGTCGAGCTCCACCAGCGTCTCGGAATGCTCGGAGACGAAGGCGATCGGGATCACGATCAGCGATACCTTCTCGGCGCCCGCGCGGCGCACCTCCGCGTCGGTGGCGGGCTTGATCCAGGCGAGCGGCCCGACCCGGCTCTGGAAGCAGATCACGCTGTCGAGATCGGCGCGCGCCAGCCGCGCCCGGATCGCCGCCACCGTCCGCTCCACCTGCCACTGATAGGGGTCGCCCGCCGCCACGATCTTCTCCGGCAGGCCATGGGCGGAGAACAGCACGCGGATGCGCTCCCCTGCCGGCACCTCCGCCAGCACGCTCGCCACCTCCTCGGCCGCTGCCGCGATGAAGCCCTGCTCCTCCGGCCAGCAGCAGAGGAGCCGGGTCGGCACGTCGAGACCGGCTCGCGACGCCGAGGCGCGCCACTCTGCCACCGAGGATTGCGTGGTCGTGGTGGAGAACTGCGGATAGAGCGGCGCCAGCACCACGCGATCGGGGCGCCAGGCCTTCACTGCCGCCGCCGCCGCGTCGCTCAGCGGATGCCAGTAGCGCATGGCGATGAAGACGCGGAACTCGGCGCCCAGCGCCACTTCCAGCGCCCGCGCCTGCTCCTGGGTGTTGGGCAGGATGGGCGAGCCGCCGCCCAGATGCCGATAGATCTCGCGCGCAGTGGGCGCGCGACGTGCCGCGATCAGCCAGGCGATGAGCCCGCGCAGTGGCTGCGGCAGGCGGATGATCGCGGCATCGTTGAAGAGGTTGAACAGGAAGGGCCGCACCGCCCCGAGGCTGTCCGGCCCGCCGAGATTGAACAGCACCACCGCGGTCCGGCTCACGACGTCCCCGGCGCGCGGATGATCTGGAGCAGCTCGCTCACGTGCTCGGGCGGCGTCTCCGGCAGGATGCCGTGGCCGAGATTGAACACGAAAGGCCCGAGGCGGAGCGCGGCGCGGATCTCCCGCGCCGCCTTCCGCATCGCCTCGCCGCCGGCGAGCAGCAGCACCGGATCGAGATTGCCCTGCACCGGCAGCATCGCCTGCAGGTGCTGGCGCGCCCAGGCCAGCGGCACGGTCGGATCGAGGCTCACCGCATCGACACCGGTCTCCCGAGCGTAGCGCGGGTACTGCAGCCCGGCGCCGCGGGGAAAGCCGATGATCGGCACCCTGGGATGACCGCGCTTCAAGGCGGCGACGATCGCCCGCGTCGGCTCAATCACCCAGCGCTCGAAATCCGCATCGGGCAGCACGCCCGCCCAGCTGTCGAAGAGCTGGATCGCCTCGGTGCCCGCATCGATCTGCGCCGAGAGATAGAGGACCGTTGCCTCCACCAACTTGTCGATCAGCGCGGAGAAGCTCGCGGGATCGCCGAAGGCCCAGCGCTTCGTCCGGGTGAAATCGCGGCTGGTGCCGCCCTCCACCATGTAGGTGGCGACCGTCCAGGGCGAGCCCGCGAAACCGATCAGCGCCGTTTCCGCGGGAAGCTCCGTGCGGACGCGCCGGATCGTCTCCATCACCGGCGCCGTCCGGAGCGCCACGGTGCTCGGCGTCAGCCGCGCGATGCCGCTGGCGTCGCGGACCGGATCGAGCGCCGGCCCCTCGCCCTCGCGAAAGCCGACGCTCTGCCCGAGCCCGTGCGGCACCACCAGGATGTCGGCGAAGAGGATCGCCGCGTCGAAGCCGAAGCGGCGGATCGGCTGCAGCGTCGCCTCGGCGGCGAGCTCCGGCGTCAGGCAGAAGGCGAGAAAATTCTCCGCCCGGCTCCGGAGCGCCCGGTACTCCGGCAGGTAGCGTCCGGCCTGGCGCATCAGCCAGGCGGGCGGCACTGCCAGGGTCTCGCCGGCGAGCGCG
>DATJOK010000073.1:0-3301 GCA_035507155.1 Allostellaceae bacterium | reverse complement strand
CGCCGCGCGGGAGGAGATGTTGACGATCCGGCCGAAGCCCGCTTCCTTCATGCCCGGCAGCAGCGCCTGGGCGCACTGGAATGCGCAGCGCAGGTTGAGCTGCACCACCGCGTCGAGATCCTCCAGCGTCTGCTCCTCGAGCGCGCCGGGACGAACCACGCCGACATTGTTGACGAGGCGGGTGATCGGTCCGTCACGGAGCGCGCGCTCGAGCGCGTCGGCGGTCGCGCGAGGATCCGAGAGATCGGCGCGGATGCCGTCGCCGATGCGGTCGATGACCACCGGCTCATAGCCCTCCGCCCGGCAGCGCTCGGCCGTCGCCTTGCCGATCCCGGCGGCTCCGCCGGTGACGAGCACTCGCTCCTTCTCCATAGTCTCCTCCCTCAGGGGCCGGAGCGGCAATGATCGGTATCGGGAGCCGCCGGCGGTTCCATGATTGTTCTTCTAAGCAGTGGAGTCGATATGCCGATCCTGTCAATGGACGGCAACGAGATCTAGGACGCCCGCCGGTTCATCAGCTCGCCCTTCTCGGCCATCGTCCCGACGGCGCCGATGAAGCTCCGCATCTCCCGGCCGGTGGCGCGGGTGAGATCGCCTATGGCGATCTCCGGCTCGTAGATCTCGGCATAGCGCAGGGCCGAGTAGAGGGCAGCCTGATCGAGCATCCAGGACAGCACCGGCGGCATGGCCAGCTTCTCCAGCACCAGCCGGCCCAGGATCTCCAGCAGACGCCGGGCGCCGGCGCTGGTGGCGAAACAGAGGATGGTCGCCTGGAATACCGACGCGGGTTCGATCCGACCGGTGTCGAAGCAGGCGAAATCGAGGTCCTTCGACGCTGCCAAGATCGGGCCGAGGTCGTCGAGCAGCACGCTGTCGGCGTCCAGGATCGCCAGCGGTCGCCCGTAGCGCTGCAGCAGTTGCGGCGCCACCAGGAAGCGGTTGCAGGTGTAGTAGACAGGGTGGCGGAACAGCGGCGCCGTCTCCAGCGTCAGGTTGAGCGCGAGCTCGCCATGACGCGCGGCGAGCCATTGCGCGAAATCGAGATCACCCTGCTCGGGCGCGGCGATATGGAAATGGACCGTGGCGCCCGGCCGGAACGCGGCCAGCGATCGGCAGAGCTCGGCGGCGAAGCGGCGGAAATACCGGCTGTCGCAGCAGCACAGGAAGACCGGTCCCGTGGCACCCGGGTGCCCGTCGCCGACCCAGGTGACCGCGCCCGGCGGGAGCCCGCTCATGACCCTCGAGGCGGCAATCTCGCGCACGCGGGCGGGTGGCTCGATCAGGCAGGCCTGACGGAAGACGAGGTTGAATTCCTTGCTGCTGGTGAGCGGGAACTCGCGATGGCGCGGGAGGACGATTCCCTTGAACTCCTCGAAGTGGGGCCAGGCCGCGTCATGGCGCCGCCGCGCTATCTCGGCGCAGCCGGCGTAATAGACCGAGACGGCGCGAAGATGCGGATCGCCGGCGAAGACGGCCGGAAGGCGGCAGAGGCAGTCCCACGCCTTGCGGCCGACGAGCTCGAGCAGAACCGCCTGCAGGAAGGCGAGCCTCGCCTCGGGCGCGGAGCCGCCGGCAGCGATCAGCGCCCGCAGTTCATCATCGTGACCGCAGAGCGCCAGGCAGAGGGCGAGGCCGAGCCCCGCCGAGACCGTCTCGTGCCCTTGCAGAAGCGCCTGCCGGAAATGCGCGAGGGCACCGGCCGGATCGCCGTCCGCCAACCGCTCCCTGCCCAGCGCGAACTCGGCGGTGGCGTCCGTGACCGTCCCGTCCGAGGGCATGGGGCGCGCGCTCCGGATCAGAAGGAGATCAGGGATCGGTGCTGATCGCCGATCTGAACGATCTTGTGCATGAACACGCCGGTGCCCGGATAGTCGCGCATCTCGACCACGCCCGGAACGTGAGTGACGAGATTAGCGGTCAGTGCCTGGATGACGGGCAGGTCTTGGCTCATGGCCAGCAGGTAAGTCGGAAAGACTTCCTGGGTGAGCGCGACGAAGGCGTACTCCTCGTCCAGCACGAACTCGTTGACCGCCTCGACCACTCCGAAATTCATCTGCTGCGCGACGGCGTGATTCGTATAGTCGTGACCGAGGATGAGCCCGGTCGGCTTCACCTTTCGCATGTAGTTCTGCAGATCGGCCCGGCAGCCGACATAGCTGTGCAGCCCGTCGATATAGACCCAGTCGAGCTGGCCATCCTCGAACTGGCTTGCCACGTCCTGTGAATAGGCGCGATGGACGACGACGCGCCCGGCGCCGATCTCGGTGGCGAATTTCTCGCGCACCGACTGGTGACGCCGCTCCTGCTCCGCCGCGTCGGCGTTATTGCCGTCATGGACGTAGTCTTCGCGCTCCTGGTGCTCCCAGGGATCGATGAGGTGCAGCCTTCGCGGCTGCAGGATCTCGAGCAGCGACTGCGAGAACTCGCCCTTCGCCACGCCGATTTCCGCGCCTTCGCCGCCCTTGGGCAGGAAATGGAGAAGCTGGGTCCGGCGGAGGGCGCAAAGCAGCATGAACGGCGGGCCTCCTGGAAAAGGCGCTCGAAGCTGACTGGAAGACTAAAACGCAGATTTGGTTAATGGCCGGTTAGCCATCCTCTCCAGCAGAGCCAGCGGGGTGCCGCGAGGATCCTTCCGCCGCCGCACACCGTCTCCAGCGCCAAAACCGTTGCCGCCGCGCCGCCGACACGGGAAACTCCCGTGCCCGGCAACGGAGGTGCCTTTGACGGTGAACACGAAGCGCGTATTTTTCGTAAAATATCTGGCGAGCCCGCGTTACGCCGAGATCCTCGGCGCGCGGCCGGAGATCCGGCTCGACAAGCTCGAGAACGAGAGCAGCGATGCGGAGGCGGCGCCGATCCTCGCGGCGGCGCATGCGTTCCAGATCGGCTCTGCCCGCGACGAGCTCAACCCCAAGTACCATGCGGGGCGCGAGCTGCTGGCGCGGACGCCGAATCTTCTTGTGGTCTCCACCAACGGTTCCGGGTCCGACACCGTCGATCTCGCCGCCTGCACCGCGGCGGGCGTGCTGGCGGTCAACCAGGCGGGCGGCAACCGCGAGGCGGTGGCGGAGCATGTGCTGGGGATGATGCTCTGCCTTTCGAAGCGCATCATGGAGGTCGACCGCGCCTTGCGCCGCGCGCCCGCGGTCCGCCGCGACGACTTCATGGGCAACGACATCCACGGCAAGACCGTCGGCATCATCGGCTTGGGCCATGTGGGCAGCCGGGTGGCGGCGCTCTGCCGCGGCCTCTTCGCCATGCGGGTGCTGG
Organism: Allostellaceae bacterium; assembly: GCA_035507155.1. Lineage (GTDB taxonomy): Bacteria > Pseudomonadota > Alphaproteobacteria > ATCC43930 > CGMCC-115725 > DASZHJ01. Next base: position 31 of record DATJOK010000073.1, on the reverse strand, counting down.
CCTATGACCCCTATCTCTCGCCGATGGAGAT
>DATJOK010000072.1:0-5524 GCA_035507155.1 Allostellaceae bacterium | reverse complement strand
GGTTCGCTTGGGCATTTATTCACCTGATGTTTTTGCCGCAGCTGCAAAATCGACGTCGCGTTTGGACCCAGTGGTTTTGGAGCTATTTTACCGGACAGCGCGGATCGCGTTTGGTTTCGGAAGCTCCGCGGATCGGCAGTTAATCTATCCCGACTCATCGCGGTTGGCGACGGACGCGCGAGCGCTGAAGCAACACTAGTCTGCGCCTAGCGCAGCCACCCCAAGATCAGTTCAAGGCCGAGGATTGCCCCAGCGCACCCAAAACCTTTTCATCCTCTCGACGAGCATGATATCGCGCCAACCCGAGCTGAATTGCATCTAGGAGAAGCTCACGAGCAGAGCAATGGCGCCGATCATCAGGCACGTAGTGCCGAACCAGGCAGTCCAACGCCGAGACATCGGATCGCGGATCGTCGTGTTTGATCGCGGATGCATGGGCTACTCTCCTTTTTTACCGCGCGAATCGTTTCGCACATGAGAGAGGTTAGGCCGCGTGCTTTTCCAGGCTGAGCGCACTTTGCTCGCATTTTCTGCGCTTTGCGTGATAGCGATGGGCATGGGCATAGACCCCGCGTCGCGCATCTGGATTTTTGCCTAAAGTCGTCCGTGGAAGGTCAGGCCGGCGGTCATCAGCCGCCAGCCTCGGGGGTAGTTCATTTGTTCCAGACAGGGGCCGAGCGCCTCGAAAAGCTACGCAGGCAATCGAAGTGAACGAAGGGACCCGTGGCTCCGATGCAGCACGCGGCTGATCTAGGGCCGCGATAAGAAGGAGCCGAAGTTCTATTGGTGCCGGCTATGCCTCCTGGGCGCTGGAATGGAGCACAGGGGGGCCACTAGGCCGGCCGCCACTCCAGCGGTCAAAGGCCAAGTTAGCCGCCAGAGCTACGGCGGGATATGGGCCGGTCCGCCGAGCGCTCGCCAGGGCATCGCTGGTCAATAGTCCGTCCGAACGCAAATGGGACCGATACATCGGTTTAGGAGAGGCCGTCCTTGGTTGCATAGAGTTGCGGCTGCGCCTCGTATAGGCTGAAGTCCGGAGGGGCTGAGCGTGGTTCATATCAGCGTCGAATTCGGCCCGGATCTCGGGGGCAGCCGAGAGGAGAGGGGCGGCAAGAGTGGGTTATTCCGCTGAGAGAGGCTTGAGCGCTCGGCGGCGGGCTAGAGCGGCAGCCGGTGTCCTGCCGATGGGGTTGGCCGGTTGTAGCAACGCACCGGCGCAGAACATTCTCGGATCCTTTTTCCCATCCTGGATGCTCTGCGTGTTGGCGGGGATCGGCGCTGCCATTCTCGTTCGACAGGGCCTTGCGGGCGTGGGGATCGACAAGGCGCTTCCGGCGCCTCTGCTGGTGTACCTCGCACTGACGGTCTTCTTTTCCTTCGCCGTGTGGCTTGCATGGCTGGGCTGATCCATATGCCGGACGAGGCGCAGCGATGACCGCCTGGCGCGTCTGGACAGGGCGGCTCGTCGCATTGGTCGCGATCGTCGCCGCGGTCGCGATCGGCGCCTATACGCTCGAGCGGCTGAGCCGAGAACCCCGGACCAATGACGGCTACCTCTTTGCCGACCGGGCAGGACTTGCGCCCGATGTCAGCGGTCGCATCGTCGCGTTGAACGTGCGCGACAACCAGCGCGTTCGGAAGGGGGATCTGCTCCTTCAGGTCGACCCGGAGCCCTTCGAGCTCCACCTGCGTGAGGCACGCGCCAAGGTCGCCGCCCTGCAGGCGCAGATCGACCTGACGACGCGCCAGGTGGCATCGCAAACCTCCGGGGCCGACGCGGCAACTACCCAAATTGGGCGGGCGCGAGCCGAGCTGGCGCTGACGAGCGACACCCTGGCGCGTCTCCTGCCGTTGCTCAGCAAGGGCTACGTCACCCAGCAGCAGGTTGACGAAGCCCGAACCAGCAAGCGGAGCGCCGAGGTGGCACTGGCGGCGGCGATCCAGCAGGCGGACCAGGCCCGCCAGGCGATCGGCGATACGGTGAGCCTGCAGGCACAGCTCACCGGCGCCGAAGCGGCGGTCGCGCTGGCCGAGCGCGACGTGCGGAACGCGGAGCTGCGCGCGCCCTTCGACGGCCTGGTCGCAGGCCTCGAGATCGCCGCAGGAGAATATGCCGTTGCCGGGCACCCGCTGTTCACCCTGATCGAGACCGACAAATGGTACGCTGTCGGCGACTTTCGCGAGACCGAGCTGCCGGAGATCCGGATCGGCGATCCCGCCACCGTCTGGCTGCTGGGGGACCACAGGCGTCCGGTGAAAGGACATGTGGAAAGCCTGGGCTGGGGCGTGCGGCCCGATGGCGGCGGCGGACCGGGACTGCCGGCGGTGCAGCGGACCCTCAACTGGGTGATCGTGGCGCAGCGCTTCCCGGTTCGCATTCAGCTCGACGATCCGCCGGCGGATGCCATGCGGATTGGCGCCACGGTCTCCATTGTCGTGCGCCATGACGGCACTCGCTAGTTCCAAACCCAGGGGATCATCGTTCCTGGCCTTCCTGCGGGAAGAGCTGGCGCCGCGAACCGGGCGTCTCGCTGCCGTCGCCCGCATCGCAGCGTGCTGCACGATCGTGGTGGCGACGACCATGCTCTACCAGATCCCCGAGCCCGCCTACGCCGCCTACATCGTCTTTTTCCTGGGTCGCGGCGATGCGGCGGTCACGCTGCGGATCGCCATGGCCGGCGCCATCGGTGTGACGCTCGCGACCGTCCTAAGCCTACTTCTCTATTCGCTCGACGCCGGTGAGCCGGCGCTTCGGCTGCCGCTCTTGGCGATATCGACCTTTCTCGGCATGTTCCTGCTTCGCACGATGGCGATCGGGCCAATCGCGTTCCTCGCCGGTTTCATCCTGGTGGTGACGCAGACCCTCATCGACGTGATCCCGAACCTCGAGGCCCTGACGCGTTTCCTGCTCTGGCTTTGGGTCGTCATCATGCTGCCGGTGGTCGTGACCGTATTGGTCAATCTGTTGACCGGACCGAGCCCTAGGGAGCTCGCGCGGCGGTCGTCGCTGCAGCTTCTTGATGCACTTGCCGGCGCGCTCGGCCGCAAGGACAGGCTGCCGCTGGCGCGGGCGCGCGCCGAGGCGCTCGAGCTGGCGGAATTGCGTCAGCGCGCCGAGCTTCTCGATCACCATCTGCGGCTCCATGCGGCGGGCGATGCGAGGATCATCGAGACGCTCGAGGAGCTGATTTCCCTGACGGCACTGCTGCCGTCCGGTCTTTCTCCGGAGGTCCACAGCGGATTTGCCGAGGCCTGCGCGGCCTGCCGGGCGGCGCTGCTGGGCGGTCTCGAGAAGCCGTATTCCACGCCCCCGAGTCTCACCGAGCCGGGACTGGCGGCGCTCACTCCCCTCGAGCGCCCGGTCGTTCTCGCGGTGCGCCAGGCGCTGAACCGGCTCGCGATCGGGCTTTCGGAGCGCCTGACCGCCGGCTCCGGTACGGCGGCCAGGCACAAAGCCGCACTCTTCGTGCCGGACGCCTTCTCCAATCCCGAGCATGCGCGCTTCGCGATCAAGACGACGATCGCCGCGGTGGCGGCCTACATCATCTACACCGGCGCCGACTGGGCGGGCATCCGCACGGCCCTGATCACCTGCTTCTTCGTGGCCCAGGGCACCCTCGGCGAGACCCTGCACAAGCTGACGTTGCGCCTGGGCGGCGCGCTGATCGGGGCGCTGCTCGGCGGGCTGTGCATCGTCTATATGCTGCCGCAGATGACGGATATCGGCGATCTCTGCCTGCTGATCGCGGCGGTGTCGGCCGTCTGCGCCTGGGTGGCAACCAGCAGCGAGCGCCTGGCTTATGCGGGCATGCAGATGGCGCTCGCCTTCTTTCTCGGAGTTCTCCAGGGCTACGGGCCGTCGACCGATCTTACGGTGCTGCGTGACCGCATCGTCGGCATCCTGCTGGGCAATGTCCTGATGTCCCTGGTCTTCAGCTCTGTCTGGCCGGCCTCTGCCGCCACCCAGGCGCGCAAGGCGCTGGCCGCGGCGCTGCGGGCTCTCGCCACCCTCCTGCTCGATCGCGGCTGGCAGCAGGGCACGGGACACGGCCTGGCCGTGGCGCGCGCCGTGGCGAACGCGCGCAATCTGATCTCGCTCGGAGCCTTCGAGACCGGCCTGCTGCTGCCGCATCCCGCGAACGAGGCGATGATGCAGGGCTCGCTCGATGACCTCGATCGGATCGCGGCGGCGACCTTCGTCGTCGCCGAGCACCATGCGGTCGAGACTCAAACGCAAGCGATCGACGCCCAGGACAAGACGATCGCCGCGTGGCTGTCCGCCAGCGCCGACGGCCTACCGACGGGAGGCACGCTGCCGCCGCCGCCCAGCGCGGAGGCTGCGGCCGACGCGCTCGCCGCCTTGCCGGCCGACACCGGCGCCGAGGCCCGCTCCGCCCTGGAGGCGAGACTGATCCTGGTGTTGCAAATCCACAGGTTCGAGACGCATGCGCAGTAATGCGGGATCACGCCGGTCTCGCAGGGTGCCCCTATTGGCGCTGCCCTTCCTCGTTGCCTGCACGACCAATACGAGCGATCTCGCCCCCTCTACGCCGAACGCGCTCTGGCCGATAAAACCCCCGGCCATCATGGAAAGGACTGCCGACGCGGACAGGACGGCCGCTGAAACCAATGGCGGGGCGGCGTCCAATCCACGCGACAACGCCATCTCGATCGACCCGGCGCGAACCTATGACCTTCCCGAACTGATCGATCTTGCTCAGCGCAGCAACCCTGAGACCCGCGATGCCTGGGAAAGGGCACGCAAGGCGGCCTTCGCCGTCGGTCTCGTCGAGAGCGCCTATCTGCCGCAGATTTCCGCCGAGGCGGTCGCCGGTTATCAGCATGCCACCTTCCCGATACCGCCGAACCTGGCGCCGAGCGCGCAGTTCACCGTCGATACGCGCGAGCTCCTGCCGACCCTGGCGATCAAGTGGCTTCTCTTCGACTTCGGCCGGCGCGCCAATGCGGAGACGGCGGCACGGGCCGATTCCTTCGCGGCCAATGTCACCTTCACGGGCGCGCATCAGAAGCTGATTTTTGCCGTCAGCCGCGACTACTTCGCGCTGAGCGCCGCGCGGGGCCGGCTGCATGTTGCCGAGGAAGCCCTCAAGAACGCACAAATCGTCGAGGATGCCGTTCGCACGCGCCGCAAGCAGGGCTTTGCAACAACCGTCGAGGTGGCGCAGGCCGCGCGCCAGACGGCGGAAGCACGGTTCAATCTCGCGCGGACGACCGGCGATGAGCATTCCGCCTATCACGCCTTGATCGCCAGCATGGGAACCGCGCCCACCACACGGATCAAGATAGCGGATAACTCCTCCAAGCCCCTGCCCCCTACGCCCGGCCACACCGTCGATGAATTCGTCACCAGCGCCATGGCTGATCGACCGGATGTCATTGCCGCCCTCGGCCGCTTGCGCGGCGCTCAAGCCAAGCTCGATGAGGCTCACGCGGATTACAAGCCGACGATCGGGGTGGAGGCGCAGGGGTTCCAAAACATCGGCTCGATCAGCGTCGACGATAG
>DATJOK010000071.1:0-71283 GCA_035507155.1 Allostellaceae bacterium | reverse complement strand
GCGGCGGGCTGGCCTTTCTTGACGGTGTCGCCGAGTTCCACCAGCGGCTCGAAGACGCCGGCCTCGGGCGTGTAGACGAAGTAATCGGGACCGGCGATCTCCATGAGTCGGGTCGGCGGCGGCGGATCGACTTTCATGCCGGGCACCACGCCGATGTGCTTCAGGATCCGGCGCACGCCGCTGCCGGCGATCTTGAGCGCAGCCGGCGTCACTGTGCCGGAGCCCCCCATCTCGGTTGCCAGCGTGAAGACGCCGTGCTTGATCGCCGACGCGCTCAGCGTCAGGTCGCCTCCCATCGACTGCGAGGTCTGCGTCGCGACGTAGCCGATCGGCGCGCCGAACACCTTCAAAAGCTCGAGCGTCTTGGCGTTTCGCTTGGTCTCGCCCTTGATGATGGTGCCGAGCGCGCTCGGCACGTACATCAGCGAGCTGCCGCCGGAATGGAGGTCGAAGGCATAGTCGCAGAGCGGCAGGATCACGCTGTCGATGTAGTGCGCGATCATCTTGGTGGGCGTGCCGTTGGCCTCGCCGGGGAAGGAGCGGTTGAGGTTGCCGCCGTCGATCGGCGAGGTGCGGCGGCCGGCGATGGCGGCGGGGAAGTTCGCCGCCGGCAGGAAGATGATGCGGCCCCGGATCTGCGCCGGCTTCAGCTCCCGGATCAGCTTCATCAGCGTGACCTGGCCCTCGTACTCGTCGCCGTGATTGCCGGAATTGAGCAGCACGGTCGGGCCCTTGCCATTCCTGATGCACACCACCGGAATCGGAATCCAGCCATAGGCGGATTCATGAACCGAATGCGGCAGGCGCAGGAACCCGGTCTGCAGCCCATTCTTCTCGAAGTCGACGGTCGTGGAGATGCGCGTCCCGGTCATGGGATGAAGGCCTCGCTGATTGATCGATGAATAGTCTACCGGCTGCGGTCAGGTGGCGTAGTCCGGCTCCTCGCGGTCGAGGACGCGGCGCCAGGCGTCGAGATGGAGCCGGGCGTCGAACTTGTCGCTCCAGGGCCCGCGGAAATTGTGGCGGAGCTGCTCCGGCTGGCGACGGAGCGTGCCTCCGGCCATGCGGGCAGCAAGCTGGTAGCCGCAGGTGCGCTCGGCCATGTAGAGCTCGTCGAAGGCGTCGTGCACGGTGGGACCGACCACGGTCACGCCGTGATTGGCCATCACCATGATGGTGCGGTCGCCCATCAGGCGGGCGATGCGGTCGCCCTCCTCGTTGTCGTGCACCGGCCCGTGCGCCGCATCGTCGTAGACGATGCGGTCGTTCAGCACGAGGTTGTTGTGATGCGAGAGCTCCATCCGCCCCTCTTCCATCAGCGAAAGCGCGGTCAGGTTCGGCGGGTGGACGTGCATCACGCACTTCGCCTGCGGATGCATGAGGTGGATGCGGGCGTGGATGTGGAAGGCGACCTTCCGGAGCTCGCCCTTGCCGCGCAGCACCTTGCCCTCGAGATCGCAGACGATGAGATTGCTGGCGGTGATCTCCTGGAACAGAAGGCCGCGCGGGTTGATCAGGAAGCGCGTCTCGTCGCCGGCCAGCATCAGGCTGTGATGATTGCCGATCTGCTCGTTCATGCCGAGGCGTGCATGGACGCGGAAGGCCGCCGCGAGGTCGCAGCGCATCTGCCATTCGAGATCCTCGGCCGGCCCCACTTGCCGCAACGCGCCCATCCGACTCCCCGTCTCTGCCATCGCCCGCGCAAGATTGACACGCTCGCGTCACGATTGGAAAGACCCGTGATCGGCGAGGCGCTATGCGGCAGCCGAAAGAACCTCCGCGAGCTGCGCCCGCAGCGAAGGCTGCGCCGAGCCGAAGCGCTTTTCGAATAGCGCGGTGCCGACGGTGAAGGCATCGACGCCGAGGGAGGCGAGTTCGGCGACTTGATCCGGCGATGAGATCGAGCCGGCCACCACCAGCCGGCCGCGCAGCGCCGCCCGGGCAGCGCGAATGAGCTCCGTCGGGCTCTCTTGCTCCGCGCGGAAGGCGAGCAGATCCACGCCGGCGCACCCCATCTCGTCGGCGCGGCGACAATGGTGTGCGATCTCCTCCGGCGAGCCGGCGAGCAGGGTCGGATGGCCATGCGGGGTCCCGACGAAGGGATGGTACTCGATGCCGCTGCCTTCGATCGCTGCCAAGATCGCCGGTGCGTCGGCGCCGCCCAGCAGCCGGTCGACACCGAGTTGCCGCGCGACCGCCGCCGAGATGAGCGCTGTCTCTGGCGTCAGGCTTACCACCTCGAGATAGCTGGTGGCCCCCGCCGCCTTGATGCGCCGGTGCAGCGTCGCCAGCATCTCCGGCGCGACGCCCACGTCCTTGAACCCGATATGGCGCAAGCCGAGGCCGGCCACTTCCTCCAGCACCTCGAGACAGTCGTCGACCGTGCGGTCGGCGCGCGTCAGCATGAAGATGAAATCCAAGAGTCCCTCGGCCGGCGGCTTGCGATTCCCCGGCATTGTATCAGGACAATCGGTCGGACAGGAACGCCTGCCGATTATTCCCCGCGTAATTGCATGAATTGATCGTGATTGAGGAGAGTGCCGTCCCGACGGGCTCGTCTGGAGGCGGCTCATGGCACTGGCGCAGCGCGGCATCGGCGACGAAGCCGGCCGAATCACCGGGAAAAGCGGGGAAGGCCTCGGCGTCCTGGCGGCGATCCTTTCCAGCACGCTGGGCGGCACCAACACGGCGGTGACGCGCCTCGCCATCGGCGCCACGGATCCGATCACCCTCGCCGCGCTCCGCTTCGGCCTGGGCTTCATCCTCCTGCTGCCGGTCGCGCTCGCGTTGCGCAGCCGGTGGCCGCGGCACCGCGACTGGGCTGGCGTCGCGGCGCTCGGGATCCTCTTCTTCGGGATCTTCATGAGCGTCTTCAACCTGTCGCTCCGCTACACGACGGCGGCGCGCGGCGCGCTCGCGCTCTCGACGCTGCCGCTCCTCACCATGGTCGTGGGCGCGCTGCTGCGGATCGAGCCGCTTACCGCCCGCAAGACCGCCGGCGTCGCGATCGCGGTCGGCGGTGTCGCGGTGGCGCTCGCCGCCGGCCTCGCCGAGGCGCCGGCGGGCGCCTGGCGCGGCGATCTCATCATGATCGCCGGGGCCTTCTGCATGGCGCTTTACAATGTCTGGTCGCGGCCCTTCATCGCGCGGTCGAGCCCGCTCGGCTTCGTCGCTACTGGAATGGCCGCGGGCTCCGGCTCGCTCCTCGTTCTCGCCTGGGCGCGCGGCGGTCTCGCGGCGAGCGCCGGTTTCGGCCTGCCGCAGTGGCTCGCCGTCCTTTATCTCGGCGCCTTCGGCGCCGCCCTCACCTTCTTCCTCTGGGTCTTCGCGCTCCAGCGCACGACGCCGACGCGGGTCGCGAGCGCGATCACGCTCAACCCGATCACCGCCGCGCTGCTGGCGGCACCGCTGCTGGGCGAGCCGCTCGGGGTCAACCTGCTGGCCGGCGTCGCCGGTGTCGCCTGCGGACTCTGGATCGCGACGACGGATGGGCGGAACCGTCGCGGAGGCGCCGGTACAACACCGACACGCGGGTCACTTGCTCGAGCCGCTTCCGACACGCGTTCCTCGCCGTTCGAGCTCCGAGCCCGGTGGCCGCATCCGCCACCGCTCGGCCGGCACGTCGTTGTCAGGCGCGACCGTCGGCGACTCGCTGATTTCGACGACCACGCGCTCCAAGCTATCGGCCTCGACCGCGCCGCAGTCGAGGATGAGGGCACCGCCTCGTCCTGGCGCTTGCGTCAGCTCTTCCAGTCCGGCCGCGGCAGGTGCTGGTAGGCGTCCACCAGCGCCTGGGACCAGCGGTTGCGGATCATCGAGAAGTAGCTGTCATTCTGATCGAGGCGGCGGCGGAGCTCCACCTTGAAGGCGCCGCGGCGATAGAGGAGGAGGTCGATCGGCATGCCGACGGTGAGATTGCTGCGCAGCGTCGAGTCCATGGAGATCATCGCGAGCTTCACCGCATCGTAGATGTCCATGTCGGGACGCGCCGCGCGGTCGAGGATGGGCTTCCCGTATTTGTGCTCGCCCGCCTGCAGGAAAGGTGTGTCGGTCGTCGCCTCGATGAAGTTGCCGGCGGAATAGACCTGGAAGAGCTGCATCTCGCCGCCCTTGATCTGGCCTCCCACCAGGATCGAGACGTCGAAGGGCACGTCCTGCTCCTTGAGCGCCTCGCCGTCGGTATGGAAAACCCTGCGGATCGCCTCGCCGACCAGCTGCGCCGCGCGGAACAGCGTCGGCGTCGTCATCAGCGAGTCTTCCGGCCCATCGGCGGCGATCGCCTCGCGCAGCAGGCTCACCACCGCCTGGGTCACCGCGAGATTGCCCGAGGTCAGCAGCACGATCACGCGCTCGCCGGGCTTCTCGAAGACATGCATCTTGGAGAAGGTGGCGATGTTGTCGACGCCGGCGTTGGTGCGGGTGTCCGACATCAGGACGAGCCCGTCCCGGAGCGCGAGCCCTACGCAGTAGGTCATGACCTGATCCCCGACCGCGCGCGCGGTCACTGCTCTCCGCTGCCGACGGTCACCTTGACCGCCAGGGTCTCGGCGGAGCCGCCTCTGCGTATGCCACGGACCGGCGCCGCTGACCAGTAGTCGAGACCGACGCTGGCGCGGATATAGGAGGCGGTGGGACAAATGCGATTCGCAGGGTCGAATCCGACCCAGCCGAGATCCTCCACATAGGCCTCCGCCCAGGCGTGGCTGGCGTCGTGGTCGCGCTCCTCCTCGCCGGTCCAGAGATATCCGCCGATGTAGCGGGCGGGAATCGCCATCGTGCGCGCGGCGGCGATGAACACGTGCGCATGGTCCTGGCAGACGCCGGCGCCGTGCTGCAGCGCCTCGCCCGCCGGCGTGTGCACCTCGGTGATGCCGAGCTGATACTCCATGTCGTCGCGGACCGCGCCCATCAGGCGATGGAGCCGCGCCAGCGTGTTCGATTCGCGCATGACGTCGGCGGCGAGCGCCGCGATCAGCGGATGCGGCGCGGTGAGCTCGGTGCGGCGCAGGTAATAGGCTGGCGGCAAGGTCTCCGCGGCGCCGCGGATGACGCCGACCGTGTCCGTGGTGTCGACCTCGCCCTCCACCAGCAGCGTCATCTCGGTGTGGGGCTCGGTAATGGTGTGGCAATGGATCAGATTTCCGAAGCCATCGATCAATGACGGCAGCTCGCGCTTGGCCTCGCCGCGCACCGACCAGCGCAACACTGCCAGCCCCTCATAGGACCGCGGGCTCACTCGGAGCGTCTGGATCGAATAGGGCACCGGCCTCTCGTACCGGTATGTGGTCTGGTGGCGGACGCGGAGTCGCATGCGGGCTACATCAGATAAAGTGTGCTGATCTCTTCGCCGAGCTTCGTGGTACGCGTGACGAATTCGATCAGGAATTCGTGCAGCCCGGATTGAAACACATCCTGGATGCGGCCGTAGCGCAGCCGCGCATGCACCTCGCCGGCAAGCCGATGGCATTCGCCGCGCTTGCCGCTGTAGGCCTCGGCAAGGAGATCGAGGAAGCGGGTGATCTCGTCGTAGCAACGCACCAGCGAACGCGGCATCTCCGGCCGCAGGATCATCAGCTCGGCGATGAGCCAGGGCTTGAGCCGCTCGTGGTAGACCCAGTGATAGCTCCTGAGCCCCGAGACCGAGCGCAGCATCGCCTGCCACTGGTAGTAATCGAGGGCGCCCCCGACGCCCTCCGCCTGCGGCAGCAGCACGTGATACTTGACGTCGAGGATTCTCGCGGTGTTGTCGGCGCGCTCGATATAGGTGCCGAGTCGCGTGAAGTAATAGGCATCGTTTCGCAGCATGGTATTGGCGTAGGCGCCGTTGAAGAGCTGCGAGCGATCCTTCACCCACTCCAGTACCTCGGTCACCTCCTCGGCGGCGAGCGGCGTCGCCAGGCGCGGCCGGGCACGCATCCAAGTCTCGTTGAGAGCATGCCACATGTCGACGGTGAGGGCGGTCCTGACGGCGCGGCCGTTGCGGCGCGCGATCTCGATGCAGGACAGGATGCTGGAGGGATTCTCGGGATCGCGCACGAGGTAGTCCACCACCGCCGTCGGCGTCACCTCGCTGTGCTTGGCGCGGAAGCCCGCGTCGCAGCCGCACGCGACGAGCGTCGACTCCCATTCGTTGCCCGGGTTGCCCAGCGAGCGCGCCATGCTCGCCATCCAGTGGCCGACCAGCACGGCGCGGGCGATGTTCTCCGCGCGCTCCACATAGCGTGCGAGCCAATAGAGGCTGTCGGCGGTCCGGCTCAGCATCGCTGTCTCAGCCCTCCAGCACCCAGGTGTCCTTGGTGCCGCCGCCCTGGCTCGAATTCACCACCAGGGAACCCGAGCGGAGCGCGACGCGGGTGAGACCGCCCGGCACGATGCGGATCTCCTTGCCGGCGAGCACGAAGGGCCGGAGATCCACGTGGCGCGGCGCCACACCGCTCTCGACGAAGGTGGGGCAGGTCGAGAGCGCGAGGGTCGGTTGCGCGATGTAATCGTCGGGCCGCGCGCGGAGCTTCTCGCGGAAGGCGTCGAGCTCGGCGAGGCTCGCCTGCGGCCCCACCAGCATGCCGTAGCCGCCGGAGCCGCGCGCCTCCTTCACCACGAGCTCCTCGAGGTGATCGAGGACATAGGCCAGATCGTCCCGACGGCCGCAGCTGTAGGTTGGCACGTTCTTGAGAACCGGCCGCTCGCCGAGATAGAACTCGATCATCGCGGGGACATAGGGGTAGATCGCCTTGTCGTCGGCAACGCCGGTGCCGACCGCGTTGGCGAGGCTCACATTGCCGGCGCGGTAGGCGTTGAGGAGGCCGGCCGTGCCCACCATGGAGTCCGGCCGGAACGCCAGCGGATCCAGAAAGTCGTCGTCGATGCGGCGATAGATCACGTCGACGCGCCGCGGTCCCTCGGTGGTGCGCATATAGACGACGTTGTCGTCGGTGAAGAGATCGGCGCCCTCGACGATCTCGATCCCCATCTCGTCGGCGAGGAAGGAGTGCTCGTAATAGGCGCTGTTGTAGGAGCCGGGCGTCAGCAGCGCCACCACGGGCTCGCCGGCGCAATTCACCGGCGCCACCGATTTCAGCATCTCCAGCAGCTCCTCCGGATAATGCGAGACCGGCTTGAGGCGATGCTGGGCGCAGAGCTCCGGGAAGAGCCGCATCATCGCCTCGCGGTTCTCCAGCATGTAGGAGACGCCCGAGGGCGTGCGGCAGTTGTCCTCCAGGACGAAGAAATCATCGGGGCCGGTGCGCACGAGATCGATGCCGGAGATATGCGAGTAGACATGGCGCGGCGGATCGAAATCCTGCATCTCCGCGCGGAAGCCCTCGTTGTGCAGCACCAGCAGCTCGGGCACCTTGCCGGCGCGCAGGATCTCGCGCTTGTGATAGACATCGTAAAGAAAGGCGTTGAGCGCCTTCACCCGCTGGGTAAGGCCGCGCTCCAGGAGCGCCCATTCCTGCGCATCGAGCACGCGCGGGATGATATCGAACGGAATGAGCCGCTCGGGATCGCCGCCCTCGCTGTAGACCGCGAAGGTGATGCCAATGCGGCGGAACAGGAGCTCCGCCTCGCTGCGCTTCAGCGCCACCGTCTCCGCCGGCGTCTGTTCGAGCCATTGGTGGATCGGCTCGTATTTGCGGTGGACGCCAGCCGGACCGCGCATCTCGTCGAACGGCGCCGCAGGATTGTCTCGCCTTGCCCTCGCCTCGCTCACCGGCAGTCGCGCCCCCCTGCTCAGTCTTACCGGATCGCCCCTGCAATCCACACGCCAGAGCCAGGGACGCGCTGATAACTGCTTGGTCGCGCGACGCTTTCGAGGGAAATCGCGACCGCGCGCGCCGCGCTTCGAGCAGTATGTCCCTCTGGCTGATGAAACACTAGGCAGTCCTGGCGCAGCACCGACGATCCGCCTAGGCTGGCACGAAGAAACGGCACAGGAGGAAACTGTCGATGAGCGACGATGCCCAGCTTTTCACCAGCATTCGCGAGCGGCTGTTTACCGCGGTGATCGGCGACGTCATGGACAGCGAGGGGCTGACGCGGCAGTTCCTGCCGCCGGCGATCCGCGCGCTGGCGCCGGATATGATGGTCGTCGGCCGCGCCATGCCGGTGCTGGAGGCGGATTGCTGCGGCGAGATGATCGGCCATACCGGCAAGCCCGACGCTTTCGGCCTGATGTTCCGGGCTCTCGACGAGTTGAAGCCCGGCGAGGTCTATATCTGCACCGGCGCTTCGCTTCGCTACGCGCTCTGGGGCGGGCTGATGAGCACGCGGGCGCGCGCGCTGGGCGCCTCCGGCGCGGTGCTCGACGGTTTCCACCGCGACACCCGCGAGATCCTCGGGCTTGGCTTTCCCGTCTTCTCCCAGGGCGCCTACGCGCAGGACCAGCGACTGCGCGGCCGGGTCGTCGACTTCCGCTGCGCGATCGAGTTCGAGAACGGCGCGCGCATCCATCCCGGCGACATCATCGTCGGCGATGTCGACGGCGTGCTGGTGATCCCCCGCGATCACGCGGAGGCGATCGTGCGCCTGGCGCTGGCGAAGGTCGAGGGCGAGGCGAAGGTCCGCGGCATGATCGAGCGCGGCGAGCGGACGCAGGCAATCTTTGATCGTACCGGCATCATGTAGGGGGCGGCGCGCAAACGAAAATGGTCACACCCCGGCGCGCCGCGGCGAGCCGGCCGCGCGGCGAACGTCGTTGACTTGCCCGGGGTTTCTCTGCTGAATCGCCCCGCATTTGGATCAGGCCCCGCCGCCGATCACGTCGGCAGAACGGCGCCATCTCGGGAGGAAAGTACGTCATGAAGAGTCTGTCCTGGCGCCCCTTCGTGGTCGCCGCCTGCCTCGTCGGAACAGCGCTGCTGAGCACGCCCGCCAATGCCGCAGGCCAGACCGTCACGGTCTGGTGGAACCAGGGCTTCTATCCCGCCGAGGACCAGGCGATGAAGGACGTGATCGCGGCCTGGGAGAAGCAGACCGGCAACAAAGTCGACCTCACCTTCTATAACGGCTCCGACCTGCCGGCGAAGATCGTCTCCGCCATCACCACCGGCGAGGTTCCCGATCTCTGTTACGTCGACAACGGCGATTTCCTGCTGCTGGGCCAGAACGCCTGGAACGACAAGATCGTCGATGTCAGCGACGTGGTGGATACGCAGAAATCCCAGTACAGCCAGACTGCGGTCACCGCCGCCCGGCTCTACGACAACGTCACCAAGAAGCGCAGCTTCTTCGGCGTGCCGCTGAAGCAGCAGGCGCTGCACTACTTCGTCTGGAGGCCGATGATCGAGGCGGCCGGCTACAAGGTGGAGGACATCCCGAAGACCTGGGAAGCCTATTTCGATTTCTTCGAGGGCGTGCAGAAGAAGCTGCGCGCCAAGGGCCAGCGCGTCTATGGCCTGGGCTACTCGCTCGCCACCAAGGACAGCGACAGCACTTATCTCTTCAATCAGTTTCTGGTCGCCTATGGCGGCGCCGGCCTCGTGACGCCGGACGGCAAGCTGCATGCGGATGACCCCAAGGTGCGCGAAGCCGCGATCAGGGCGCTCACCAAGCTCACCACGCCCTTCAAGGAGGGTTTCGTGCCGCCGGGCGCCATCAACTGGGGCGACCCCGACAACAATAGCGCCTTCTACGCCAAGCAGATCGTGATGACGCCGAACGCGACGCTCTCGATCCCGGTGGCGCAGATGGAGAAGACCGACCAGTACATGCATGAGATCGTGACCCAGTCGGGTCCGCTGGGGCCGGACGGCAAGCCCACCACCAGCCTCGTCTCCGTGAAGCTCGCCTTCATCCCGAAAGGCGCCAAGAACGTCGACGGCGCCAAGGACTTCCTCAAGTACCTGATCCAGCCGAAGGTGATCGACGCCTATCTCGTCGCCGCGCGTGGCCGCTGGCTGCCGGTGATGCCGTCGCTCGCCAAGGAGGATCCGTTCTGGACCGATCCCAAGGATCCGCACCGCGCGGTGGCGACGCATCAGGAGCTCGACGGGCCGACGATGCCGTGGTTCCAGGCCTTCAACCCCGCCTACGCCGACGTCAATGCCGAGCAGGTCTGGGGCAAGGCGGAGGCGAACGTGATGACAGGCGGGATGACGCCCGAGAAGGCGGTGGATCAGGCGCTGGCGCAGATCAAGACCGACTTCGCCAAGTACCCGGTGCCCGCCGAATAATGGCGGCGGCGCCCGGCACTCCGGCTCTCGCTGCGGCGCGCGAGGCTCCTGCGCGCCGCGGCGGGCGCCTGCGCGCGGCCCATGGGCTCAAGGGCTCGGAGCTCTCCTGGGCACTCGCCTTCCTGCTGCCTTATGCGGCAGTGTTCTTCGCCTTCGTGCTCTACCCCGTGGGATATGGGCTATGGCTCGGCAGCAGCCCCGCCAGCTACCGCGCGCTCTTCGCCGATCCCATCTACGCCGAGACCGTCGTCAACACGCTGGTCTATCTTGCCGTCGGCGTGAACCTGAAGCTGTTCCTGGCGCTGCTGCTGTCGGGCTTCTTCATGCGACCGGGCTGGTGGGTGAAGGCGCTGCTGCTGATCTTCGTGCTGCCCTGGGCGGTGCCGGCGATCCCGACCTTCATCTCGTTCCACTGGATGCTGAACGGCCAGTGGGGCCTCATCAACAACGCGCTCTGGACCTTCTTCCGGATGGACGGGCCGCCCTGGCTCGACACGCCGCACCTCGCCATGGGCTCGGTCATCGTCGCCTACATCTGGAAGTGGATGCCGTTCTGGACCGTGATCTTCCTCGCCGGCCGCATGTCGATTCCGCGGGAGCTCTACGAGGCCGCCGAGGTCGACGGCGCCACCGGCCTCAGGAGCTTCCTGCACGTGACCTTCCCGCTGATGGCGAACCTCTACACCGTCTGCACGCTGCTCTCGACGATCTGGACCCTCGGCGACTTCAACACCGTCCATTTCGTCAGTGGCGGCGGGCCGGCGCTGCAGACCCA
The DNA here is from genome assembly GCA_035507155.1 of Allostellaceae bacterium. Taxonomy (GTDB): domain Bacteria; phylum Pseudomonadota; class Alphaproteobacteria; order ATCC43930; family CGMCC-115725; genus DASZHJ01. The sequence continues at coordinate 60,336 of DATJOK010000071.1, read as the reverse complement.
CGTGCTGGCGACGCTCGGCATCCGCGACGCCTTCGAGCTCGGCGATCCCGGCATGGGCATGGCGGCGGTGATCTCGGCGCTGCCGCTGCTGGTGCCGCTGGTCATCATCCTGATGCGCCGGCTCTCCAAGGGTGAGGTGCAGCTGTGAGCAGCGGTCACTTGGTGCGCCGCCGCCTCGGCGACGCGGGCGCTTGGCTCGTGGGCCTCATCGTGCTGATCTGGACGCTGCTGCCGCTCTACAACATGGTTCTGGTGGCGGTGCAGCAGAAGGAGGACGTCTTCGCCTCCAACGTATGGCCGCCGCACCCCACCCTCGAGAGCTTCATCATCGTCTTCAAGGAGGGGTACTGGTATCTCGAGCATTTCTGGCTGCAGATGGGGAACAGCCTCTACATCGGCGTGGCGGTGGCGCTGCTCACCCTCTTCATCGGCGCGCTCACCAGCTTCTCGATCGGGCGGCTCCGGGTGCCGATGGGATGGCTCGTCACCAACACGGCGCTCCTCACCTACGTCATCCCGATGTCCTTCCTGGCGATCCCCTTCTATCGCATCATGAAGAGCTACGGGCTCGCCGACAACGCCTGGTCGGTGATCGCGGTCGAGGTCACCTTCGCCACACCCTATGCGATCTTCATCTTCCAGCAATATGCCGGCAGCATCCCGCGCGAGCTCGACGAGGCGGCCCGCATCGACGGTGCCTCGCCGCCGCAGATCTTTTTCCGCATCTATCTGCCGCTGATGGCCCCGGCGCTGGTGGCGGTCGGCACCTACGCGCTGCTGCTGGCCTGGAACGAGTACCTCTACGCCTTCCTGCTGCTCTCCTCCGACCAGACGATCACGGTGCCGGTGACGCTCGGAAAGTTCCTCAACAGCGACGAGGCGCCCTGGAACTACCTGATGGCGGCCTCGATCGTCTTTGCGTTGCCGCCACTCGCCATCTACTACATCTTCCGCCGCTACATGAGCGCCGGCCTCACCATGGGGGGTGTCAAGGGGTAGCGCAGCCGGTCGCTCGACCTTCCGCCATTGACATTCGCCGCTTCCATCCCCACATTCCGCCCCGTCAATCCGCTTTGGGTCGGCCTCGTCACTACGCTTTCGCTAGCCCGACCCGGTCCCATCCAAGCTGCAGTTTTGGCCCGTGACGCTTTCGCGTCGCGGCATTTTCTCGCACGGAAAGGGACTTTCATGTCCATCGGTACAGTCAAATGGTTCAATCCCACCAAGGGCTACGGCTTCATCCAGCCGCAGGACGGCTCTAAGGACGTCTTCGTCCATATCTCCGCGGTCGAACAGGCCGGGATGAGCAGCCTGCAGGAGGGCCAGAAGCTCAGCTTCGACCTCGAGCAGGGCCGGCAGGGCAAGACCTCCGCGGTCAATCTCAAGAACGCCTGAACTTCGGCGGGGCAGCTTCGGCTGCCCCGCTTCTTCCCGGCCGGGGACCCTCACTTGCCCGGCGGAGCGACAGCGCCCATACTGGGGCGCGAGAGATGCATGCCGAGGGCATGCCCGGAATGATCGCCGGTCTTTGTCGCTCGCTACCCCGCTTCCGCTTCGAGTCCAAGCGCCACCGCATGGCGCTACCTATCGGATCCGTCGAGTTCCCGCCCAGGCGGCCGGACTCGAAACCGCTCGGTTTTCACAATCAAGCAGGCGACCCCATGCAGGTATTTGTTCGTGACAACGACGTCGGCAGCGCGCTGCGTGTTCTCAAGAAAAAAATGCAGCGCGAAGGCACTTTTCGCGAGATGAAGCGCCGGCGCTCCTACGAGAAGCCGTCGGAGCGTCGGGCCCGCGAGAAGGCCGAGGCCGTTCGGCGTCACCGCAAGGCGCTGCGCAAGCGCTTGGAGCGCGAGGGCTACTGAAAAAAGGAGACAGGCGATGGCAAACGAAGAGCGCGCTGGCCAGGCGCGGCGCGACGCACAGGCAGTCTGGGAAAAGTCGAAGAAGCGGGACGAGGAAATCGTGAAGGAGCGCGACAAGGCCCGGCTCGCCGAGGCCTCGAAAGTCGCGCGCTTGAAAGAGCTTCGTCTCATCAAGGAAGCCGCCGACCGCGAGGCAGCCGCCAAGGCACCGCCCGCGCCGCGCAGGAAGCCTCGCGGATCCTGAGACGGCACCTTCCCGCGGCGGCTGCAATCCTCTCTGGCCGCGGCGGTTCCCATCAAAGCGAATCATCGGCGGTCGTCAGGCAAGCGCGACAATGGCGAGCCATGGCCGAATCCCGCAACGGAGAGATGGCCTGTCCATCTGCCCCGCTTGCGAGCAACGCCGGCAGCACAAAATTCTTTAAATCGATCTAAACGACGGCTACAGTTGGCCCAACGGCATCGGCCAAGGAGCCGGCGCACGATCAGGGAGGATTGGATGACGCGTGGATTCGAATGGATGAGCCGGCGCGACCTCATCAGGACGCTCGGCGTCGGCGGCGCGGCGATCGCCGCGGGACTTCCCGGCCGGGTGCTGGCGGCCAGCAAGAAGACCACGCTCGTCATCGGCATCGACATCAGCGACACCATCACTCTCGATCCGGCGCGGCTCGCGCAATACACCTCGCCGATGACGGTGGCGGCGGCCTACGACACCCTCGTCACCATGACGCCCGGTGACTACATCAACATAAAGCCGGCGCTCGCCACCAAATGGGGCCGCACGCCGGACGGCAAGGGCTGGCGCTTCACGCTGCGCGACGGCGTCAAGTTCGCCAGCGGCAATCCGATGACGATCGAGGACGTGAAATGGTCCTTCGATCGCGTCATCAATCTCAAGGACCAGCCGCAGCAGTACGTCGCCCATGTCGATCGCGTGGAGATCGTCGACCCCCACACCCTCGACATCATCCTCAAGGCACCGAACGAGCCGCTGCTCACCATCATCGCCGCGCCGGAATTCGTCGTGCTGGAGCGCAAGGTGGTGGAGCAGCACGGCGGCACCGCCGCGGCCGACGCCAAGGACGCGGACAAGGCGACGCCCTGGCTCAACAGCAATTCCGCTGGAACCGGCCCCTATCGCATCGCGCAATGGGAGCGGAACGCCCAGATCCAGCTGGTTCGCAATCCGCATTACTGGCAAGGCATGCCACCCTTCGAGCGCGTGGTGATCCGGCACATGAGCGACAGCGCGGCGCAGCTGCTGGCGCTGCGGCGCGGCGACGTCGATGCCGCCTTCAACTTGATCCCCGAGCAGATCGCCACCCTGAAAAGCGATGCCAATGTGCGGCTTGCCTCCCTCACCAGCCTCGACTTCGTCTACATGGCGGTGACCCAGGAGCCGGAGTTCAACAAAGCGCTCGCCGTCAAGGAGGCGCGCCAGGCGATCGGCTACGCCATCGACTATGACGGCATCAAGAACTCGCTGCTGGGCGGCGCGGCGGTGAGGCCCGCGCATTTCCTGCCGATCGGCGTAAGCGGCTCGACCGAGCAGATCGCCAAGGAGATCGGCTACCACGAGGATCTCAAGAAGGCGAAGGAGCTGCTCGCCAAGGCCGGCATGCCCGACGGGTTCGAGTTCGAGATCGCCTATGGCAATGCCGCCGTCGCCGGCGTCACCTATCAGCTCCTTGGGCAGAAGATCCAGGCTGACCTGGCGCGGGTCGGCATCAAGGCGAAGCTCAATCCGATGGACCAGGTGAACCTGCGCACCACCTACACCACCGGCAAGTCGCAGGGCGGCGTGCTCACCTTCTGGAACCCGCCGGCGGTGGAGAACGAGCTCTGGGCGGCGGCGGTGGTGGAGCGCGTGGCAAAGCGCGTGCACTGGACGCCGCCCGACGACGTGGTGAAGCTGGTGCATCAGGCCGCCGAGGAGAGCGATCCCAAGAAGCAGGCCGCGCTCTGGGTCGAGTGGCAGAAACGCGTGGTCGACCAGGCCAACCACTTCGTCCTGTTCCAGCCCGTCTACCAGATCGGCGTCTACAAGAGCATCAAGAAGTTCCCGCTCACCGCCGCCGGCTGGCAGCTCGACATGTACGGGGTGACGGCGGCGTAACGGGCGGAGGCGCGCGGGATCAGCCGGGAAGCGTCCTTCGAGACGGCCGCTGATGCGGCCTTCTCAGGAGGAGGACTTTTCTTGGCGCCATCCTCCAATTTTCCTCATCCTGAGGAGCGCGCGACAGCGCGCGTCTCGAAGGACGCAGGATAGCCATGCAGCGCATCCTGCCGCGTCGTCACTTCTTGAACTCCGCCGCGCGCTTCTGCTGGAAGGCGCGGATGCCTTCCATGTGATCGCCGGCGGAGAAGCAGAGCGTGTTCATCTCGTTCTCGTAGCGCAAGCCCGCGTCGAGCGGCGCCATCACCGACATGCGGACCGAGGCCTTGACCGCCTGCACGGCGACCGGACTGTAGCTGGCGAGCTGCTGGCAGATGGCTCGCGCCCGCGCCTCCACCTCGGTATCCTCGACCAGGATGTCGATGACGCCCAGGCGGAACGCCTCCTCCGCCTCGACGGGATCGCCGGTCAGCAGCAGCCGCATCGCCTGGCCGTACCCGATCATCCGCGGCAGCATCTGCGAGGCACCGCCGCCGCCGACCCAGCCGCGCTTCACCTCGGGAAAGCCGCAGCGGGTGCTGCGCCCGGCGACGCGGATGTCGGCGGCGAGCGCCAGCTCGGCGCCGCCGCCCAGCACCCAGCCCTTGAGGGCGGCCACCACCGGCTTTTTCACGCTCCGCAGCGATGCCGCGTACTCCGAGCGGTTGCGGAACTTCCACGCCGATGAATATTCCGCTAAAGAGTTGAGATCGCTGCCGGCGGAGAAGGCGCGCTCGCCGGCGCCGCGGATCAGCACCACGCGCACGGCGTCGTCGCGGTCGATCTCGACGCAACGGCGCTCGATCGCCGCCGCCATCTCGGGAGTGACTGCGTTGTGCTTTGCCGGACGATTGAGCGTGATCTCCGCGATCCCGTCGGCGACGGTGAATTGCAAGGCCTCGGTCATGCTGCCCTCCCCTCGACTCTGTCATCGGTGACGCGGCGGTGACGAAGACGTCCCGCAGGAAGCCGGAGACGCCGCCGGCGCGGCTCACGCTGCGCGACCTGGCGGAGCACGCGAAGGTCTCGCCGGCGACCGTCTCTCTGGTGCTGCGCAAGAGCCCGCTGGTGGCGGAGGCGACGCGGAAGCGCGTCCTCGAGACCATGCGCGACCTCGGTTACGTCTATAACCGCGGCGCCGCCAGCCTGCGCACCCAGCGCACCCAGACCGTCGGCGTCTCCATGAACGAGCTGGTGAACCCTTATTTCGCCGAGCTCACCGCGGCGATCGAGCGCGCTCTCACCAAGGTCGGCCGCACCGTGTTCCTCAGCAATGCCAACGAGGATCCGGCGCGCCAGGACGAATTCATCGAGACCATGCGCGAGTACAACGCCGACGGGCTCGTCGTCTGCCCGGTGCAGGGCAGCGAGCCGGCCTCCCTTGCCCGCCTCAGAAAGCTCGGCATGCCCTGCGTGCTGATCTCCCGCAACCTGCCGGGCTCCGGCCTCGACTACGCCGGCAGCGATCATCGCCGCGGCATGTTCCTGGCGGCCGAGCACCTCATTTCCCTCGGCCATCGCCGCATCGCCTTCATCGGCGGAACCCAGCGCACCTCCACCGGCACCGAGCGCCGCGAGGGCTATCTGCAGGCGCTCGCCGCCTACGACATCGCCGAGGACCCGGCGCTGATGCAGCCGGGACCGCCGACGCGCAACTTCGGCTTCGACGCCATCAAGAGGCTGCTCGCCCAGAAGAAACCGCCGACCGGCGCGGTCTGCTTCAACGACGTGATCGCCTTCGGCGTCATGCTGGGCCTGCGCCAGCAGGGGATCGAGCCCGGCCGTGACTTTGCCGTGGTCGGATACGACGACCTGCAGGAAGCGGCGCTCTGGACGCCGGCGCTCACCACCGTCGCAGTGCAGTCGACCCAGATCGGCGAGGCGGCGGCGCAGCTCCTGCTCGACCGCATGGAGAATTTCGAGGCGCCCCGCCGCGAGGTGGTGCTGCAGCCGAACCTGGTGGTGCGGGAATCGAGCGGGCCGCCGAGGCGTCGCGCCGCCGCGCGCTGAGCCTCTAGGCGCGGTGGATGTGCATGCCGCCGTCGACATAGAAGGCGCTTCCGGTGCTGAAATGGAATTCGCCGCGCGCCAGCGTCGCCGCGACCTTGCCGATCTCCTCCGGCTCGCCCCAGCGCCTGACCGGCGAGATCCCGCCCTCGATCAGCCGGTCGTAGCGGCTCTTCACGACGGCGGTCATGTCGGTGCGGATGATGCCCGGGCGGATCTCGAAGACGGCAATGCCGGCCTCGGCGAGCCTCACCGCGAAGAGCTCGGTCATCATGGAAACGCCGGTCTTGGCGATGCAGTACTCCGCGCGGTCGACGGCGACGATCCGGCTGTTGACGGAGGCGATGTTGATGATCGAGCGCGGACGGCGCGAGGGCGGTCCCGCGAGCCAGCGCCGCGCCACCGCCTGGGTGAGAAAGAACGGTCCGCGCAGATTGGTATCGACAAGGGCGTCGAAGCTCTCCGGCGGCACGTCCAGCATGTCCTGCCGCTTCTTCACGGAGATGCCGGCATTGTTGACGAGAACCTCGATGCCGCCAAAGGCCTCGAAAGCGCGCTGCACAAGCTCGCCGTGCCGCTCCACCTCCGCGATGTTGCCCTGCAGGAAATGGCCGCGCGCGCCACGCGTCTTGAGACCGGCCATGGTCTCGCTGGCGCTGGCGTCCTGCACCAGGTCATTGACGATGACGTCGTAGCCGTTGTCGGCGAAGGCCCAGGCGATGGCACGGCCGATGCCGCGCCGGCCGCCGGTGACCAGCACGCGGGGGCGAGCGCCGTCGCTCATGCCCGGCCTTCAATCATGACAACAGCTGCCGCGCGATGATCATGCGCTGGATCTGGTTGGTGCCTTCGTAGATCTGGGTGATCTTGGCATCGCGGTAGAGCCGCTCCACTTCGAGGCCTCGGATATATCCCATTCCGCCATGGATCTGCACTGCATTCGCCGTGTGCGCCACGGCAGCATCGGCGGCGAAGCACTTCGCCATGGAGCACTGGATGGTGGCGCGCTCGCCGCGGTCCAGGCGCTGGGCAGCGTCCTGAACCATCAGGCGAGCGGCGTGAGCATCCTTCGCCAAGTCGGCGATCATCCACTGCACCGCCTGGAACTCTGATATCGGGTGGCCGAACTGCCGGCGCTGCTTCGCATAATCGATGGAGGCGTCGAGTCCCGCCTGCAGGATGCCCACCGCCAGCGATGCGATGCCGATGCGGCCCTTGTCGAGGACGCTCATCATCATGTGGAAGCCGCGGTTGAGCGGCCCCAGGAGCGCATCCTTCGGCAGCGCGATGTCCTCGAAGTGCAGCGCGCCGACCTGGGAGGCGCGCTGGCCCATCTTGTGCTCCTTGCGGCCGACGCGATAGCCAGGCCGGTCGCGATCCACCAGGAAGATGCTCATGCCGCGCCGGCCGAGCTCCGGCGCGGTCCGCGCCAGCACCACGGCGAAGTCCGCCACCGGCGCATTGTGGATCCAGAGCTTGCCGCCGGTGAGCCGCCAGCCCTCGGCGGTCTCCACCGCCCTGGTCCTGATGCCGGAGACGTCGGAGCCTGCCTCCGCCTCGGTGATCGCATAGGCGCAGCGGCGCTCCGCGCGCAGCAGCGGCTTCAGGTACCGCTCCTGCTGTTCGGGCGTGCCATGCTCCGTCAGCAGCGTCGCCACCAGCTCGACCAGGCCGCATTGGTCGGCCACCGAGGCGTAGCCCCGCGACAGCTCCTCCATGACGAGGGCATAGGAGACCGCATCGGCGCCGGCGCCGCCCAGCGCCTCCGGCACGGTGATACCGAACATGCCGAGCGCCGCCATCTTGCCGTAGAGCTCGGCCGGAAAAGCCTCGGTCTCGTCGAGCTCGGCGGCGGCCGGCCGGATCTCCCGCTCGGCGAAAGCGCGCGCCGTCTCGCGCATCAGGCGATGGCGGTCCGCAATGGAATCATCGCGCTCGGCAGTCATCGCTTCGGCGTTTCCTCCGCAGCCGCTCCGGCGTAGAGTGCGGAGCCGACATGGATTTTTCGTGATCCTAGTCAGGAATTGACAGCGCGTCACGGAAAATTTAGAACGATCTAAATAGCAAAGAAAACGGGAGGAAGTGCTGCTGGGACACGCATCAATCCGCGCAGATTTGCCGCTCTCCGCCGCAACGCGGGGGAGAGGGAGGGGCCCATTGCGAAGCAATGGGAGGGTGAGGTGGAGCGATACCGGCCGGCAGCTCCCGTTGTCGGAGTTTCGCTCTCCCCGTTCCCCGCCCCACCTCACCCGACGTCCGCTTCGCGGCATCCACCCTCTCCCCCGCTATCGCGGCGGCGAGGGTTTGTAGTCCCCATGCTCCGCTACGTCGTCTCGCGGCTCGGCACGGCGATCGTGATGGCGATCCTGGCGACGCTCGTCATCTTCCTGATCGCCAACACCGTGCCCGGCGATCCCGTGCTGGCGCAGCTCGGCGATATCGCCGCCTCCAACAAGCAGTTCGTCGCAGAGTGGCGGCACCGCTACGGCCTCGATCTGCCGCTATGGGAGCGCTACTTCGTCTTCCTCAAAGGGCTGCTCAACGGCGATCTCGGCATTTCCATCGCCACCCAGCGACCGGTACTGGACGACATCGCGCAGTACGCGCCGGCGACCATCGAGCTCGCCACCGCGGGATTCCTGCTCACCATCGTCGTCGGCATTCCCCTCGGCATCCTGGCGGCGGTGCGGCGCGACAGCTGGCTCGACCATCTGGCGCGCCTCGTCTCGCTGCTCGGCGTCTCCTCTCCGACCTTCTGGCTCGCCTTCATCGCGCTGGCGATCTTCTACGGCGGACTGCAGATCGCGCCGGGACCAGGACGGCTCGATCCGATCGCGCTGCCGCCGGACACTGTCACCGGCCTCTACCTCGTCGATACGCTCATCGCCGGCGACTGGAGCACCTTCGGCGATGCGCTCGCCCATCTGGTGCTGCCCTCGATCGTGCTGGCGGCGACCACGATCGGGCTCATCACCCGGACGACGCGGGCCAGCATGCTGGAGAGCATGCAGCAGGACTATGTGCGGATGGCGCGCGCCAAGGGCCTCAGGGAGAAACGCATCGTCATCGGCCATATCCTGCCCAACGCGCTCATCCCCGTGGTGACGCTGGGCGGCCTCGCCTACGCCAATCTGCTCACCGGCGCGGTCATGACCGAGACGATCTTCTCCTGGCCCGGTCTCGGCCGCTACACCTTCCGGAGCGCCGCCGCCCTCGACTTCCCGGCGATCATGGGGATCACCCTCATCGTCGCGGTCACATACCTCGTGATCAACCTGCTCATCGACATCAGCTACGCGATCCTCGACCCGCGGGTGGTGCGATGACCGCACTCGAAAGCGAAGCAGGGCTGGAGCGAGCCGTGGCGCCGCCGCTCTCGCCGGCGCGGCGCTGGTGGCGGCGCTATGGGCTCGCAAGCCTCGGGCTTGCGATCGTGCTGGCCTGGATCCTGATCGCGCTTTTCGCTTCGGTCATCTCGCCCTATCCGCCCGATGCAGTGGACGTCACCATCCGCCTGCAGCCGCCGTCGCTCGAGCATTGGCTCGGCACCGATGCGCTCGGCCGGGACGTGCTGACACGGCTCCTCTACGGCTCGCAGATCTCCCTCATCACCGGCTTCGTCGTGGTGATGGTGAGCGCGGTCGCCGGCACTCTCATCGGCGGCATCGCCGCCTTCGCCGGCGGCAAGATCGAAGAGCTCATCATGCGGGCGACCGATCTCGTGCTCTGCTTCCCGCCGATCATCCTGGCGCTCGCCATCGCGGCGGCGCTCGGCATCGGCACCACCAACACCATCATCGCCATGCTGGTGGTGTGGTGGCCGAAATTCGCCCGTCTCGCCCGCGGCCTGGTGCTGGTGCAGCGCTCCCAGGAATATGTCGAGGCGGCGATGGTGGTGGGCTTCAGCCCGGCGCGCATCCTGATGCGCCACATCATCCCGAACGCGGTGGGGCCGCTGGTGGTGCTCACCACCCTCGATATCGGCAACGCCATCATCACCTTCGCCGGCCTCTCCTTCCTGGGGCTGGGCGTGGTGCCACCGACGCCGGAATGGGGCTCCATGGTCGCCGAGGGCCGCGAGCTCGTCGAGCAATGGTGGGTGGCATCCTTCCCCGGCCTCGCCATCCTCACCATCGTGCTGGGCTTCAACTTCCTCGGCGACGGCATCCGCGACTGGCTCGATCCGAAGTCCCGGCGGCGCTGACATGAACGACATGGCGAAGCCCCTGCCCTCGGCCGAGACCAGCGGCACCGCCGCGCCGGTGCTCGAGGTGCGCGGCCTCAAGACCCAGTTCTTCACCGACGAGGGTGTGGTGCGCGCCGTCGACGGCGTGAGCTTCTCGGTGGCCGCGGGCGAGACGCTCGGCATCGTCGGCGAGTCCGGCTCCGGCAAGAGCGTCACCGCGCTCTCGCTCATGCGCCTCCTGGAGGAGCCGAGCCGCATTGTCGCGGGCTCGATCAAGTTCCAGGGCCGCGACGTGCTGGCGATGGGCCCGGCGGAGCTGCAGGCCTTCCGCGGCGGCGACGTCGCCATGGTGTTCCAGAACCCGATGACCTCGCTCAACCCGGTGCTGAGGCTCGCGCGCCAGCTGGTGGAGACCATGGTGGTGCATGGCGGCTACGCGGTCGACGAGGCGACCCAGCGCTCGATCAAGCTGCTGGGCCGCATGGGCATCACCGCGCCCGAGCGCGCGATCCGCTCCTATCCGCACCAGTTCTCCGGCGGCATGCGCCAGCGCGTCGTGCTGGCGATGGGCATGAGCAATGAGCCAGCGCTCCTCATCGCCGACGAGCCGACCACCGCCCTCGACGTCACCATCCAGGCACAGATCCTCGAGCTGCTGCGCGAGCTCAATCGCGATTTCGGCACCGCCATCGTGCTCATCAGCCACGATCTCGGCGTCATCGCAAATGTCTGCAGCCGCGTGGTGGTGATGTATGCGGGCGAGGTGGTGGAGGAAGGCCCGACCGACGAGATCCTCTCGAACCCCCGGCATCCCTACACCTGGGCGCTCATCAACGCGGTGCCGCGCCTCGACCACCATGCGCCCGGCAGCAAGCGCCTCACGACCATCGAAGGCGCGCCGCCGGACCCGCTCAATTACCCGGCCGGCTGCCGCTTCGCGGCACGCTGCCCGTTCCGCGTCGACAAATGCGAGCAGCATCCGAGCCTGGAGCCGGTGGCGCCCGGCCGCCGCGCGCGCTGCTGGGTGACCCAGGCCGACACGCCGCTGACGGCACCGGCCGAGACGATCACCGCGAGCGCCCCCCGCTTCGAGCAGGGCCAGGCAGCGACGCTGGCGCGCGGCCAGCGGCTCCTCGAGGTGCGCGGTCTCAAGAAATATTTCGCGCTGCCGAGCGCCGGGTTCTTCGAGCCGCACAAGCTGGTGCATGCGGTCGACGGCATCGATCTCGACGTGGCCCAGGGCGAGACGGTGGGCCTCGTCGGCGAATCCGGCTGCGGGAAATCCACCCTCGCTCGCGTGCTGATCCGCATCTACGAGCCGAGCGACGGCTCGATCAGCTTCGCCGGCCAGGACATCACCCATGCCAAGGCATCGGAGATCCGCCCGCTGCGCCGGCGCATGCAGATGGTGTTCCAGGACCCCTACTCCTCGCTCAATCCCCGGATGACCGTGGGCGAGATCCTGGGCGAGCCCATGCGCTTCCATGGTCTGGTCCAGAATGGCGCCGAGGCGAAGGCGCGGATCGACGAGATCCTCGGCGTGGTCGGCCTCAATCCAAAGGCCGCCAACCGCTATCCCCACGAATTCTCCGGCGGCCAACGGCAGCGCATCTCGATCGCCCGTGCGCTGGCGGTGCGGCCGGACTTCATCATCGCGGACGAGCCGATCTCCGCCCTCGACGTCAACATCCAGGCGCAGATCATCAATCTGCTGGTCGACCTGCAGGAGCGCTTCGGCCTGACATATCTCTTCATCGCCCACGATCTCGCCGTGGTGCGGCACATATCCGACCGCATCGTGGTGCTCTATCTCGGCAAGGTGATGGAGGTGGCGCCGGCCGAAGAGCTCTTCGCGGCACCGCTCCATCCTTATACGCGCCACCTGATCTCGGCGGTGCCGATTCCCGATGCGGCAGCAGAGCGCCGGCGCCAGCATCTGCGGCTTGCCGGCGAGCCGCCGAGCGCCGTCGACCCGCCCTCGGGCTGCCGCTTCCGGACCCGCTGCCCGATCGCCAAGCCGGTCTGCGCGGAGACCGCGCCGCCGCTGGCGGCGGCCGGCGACGGCCATTTGGTGGCCTGCCATTACCCCGGAGAGTTCTGAGCGAGTGAGGAGGACAGCGTGCGACGCGTAACGGCCGATGCGGCGGTCAAGCTCATTCAATCCGGTGACACCCTCCTGATCGGCGGCTCCGGCGGCGGTCATGCGGTGCCGGAGGCGCTGATGGCGGCCCTGGAGCGCCGCTTCCTCGCCGAGGGCGAGCCGCGCAACCTCACCTCGGTGCATCCGGTCGGCCTTGGCGACGACAAGACCCTTGGCGCCGGCCATTTCGCCCATGAGGGCATGCTGAAACGAGTGGTCTGCGGCACCCTCGTCAACTCGCCGAAGCTCGCGGAGCTGGCGCTCGCCGACAAGGTCGAGGCCTATACCCTGCCGCAGGGCGCCATGTCCCAGCTCACCCGCGAGATGGCGGCCGGCCGCACCGGCCTCATCACCGAGACCGGCCTCCACACCTTCGTCGATCCGCGCCACGGTGGCGGCCGGCAGAGTCCTTCCGCCAAGGACGATCTGGTCGAGCTCATCACCGTCGATGGCCGCGAGCAGCTCCTCTACAAGCCCTTCAAGGTCGACGTGGCGCTGCTGCGCGGCACCACCGCCGACGAGGACGGCAACATCACCATGGAGCAGGAAGCGGTCTTCGGCGAGATGCTGTCGGAGGCACAGGCGACGCGACGGAACGGCGGCCTCGTCATCGTGCAGGTGAAGCGGATGGCCCGGCGCGGCACGCTGCCGCCGAAACAGGTGAAGATCCCCGGCATCCTCGTCGATCTCGTGGTGGTCGAGCCCGGCCAGCGCCAGACCTACCTCACGGAGTACAGCCCCTCCTACGCCGGCGAGCTGCGCATCCCGCTTTCCGACGTGCCGGTGCTGCCGCAGGACGCCCGCAAGGTGATCGCGCGGCGCGCGGCGCTGGAGCTTTTCCCCGGCGCCATCTGCAATCTCGGGTCCGGCATCTCCACCGGCATCGCCAATGTCGCCGCCGAGGAGGGCTTCCTCGACGCGGTCTGGCTCACCAACGAGCAGGGCCTCATCGGCGGTGCACCGGCCTCCGGCAACGAGGCCGGCGCGTCGCGCAACTTTGCCGCGATGGTCGACCAGCCCTACCAGTTCGATTTCTACGATGGCGGCGGCCTCGATCTCGCGTTCCTCTCCTTCGCGGAGATGGACGCCGAGGGCAACGTCAACGTGAGCCGCTTCGGCCGTCGCATCGTCGGCCCGGGCGGCTTCATCAACATCAGCCAGAATGCGAGGTGCGTGGTGTTCAGCGGCACGTTCATCGCCGGCAAGCAGCAGAAGCTGGTCAACGCGGTCGAGCAGATCACCTATAGCGGCCGCTTCGGCCGCGAGCGCGGCCAGCGCGTGCTCTACGTCACCGAGCGCGCGGTATTCCGGCTGGCGAAGGACGGGATCGAGCTGATCGAGATCGCTCCGGATCTCGACGTCGAGCGCGACGTGCTTGCCCATATGGGCTTCGAGCCGGCGATCGCCGGCGATCTCAGGATCATGGATGCGCGGCTCTTCCGGCCCGAGCGGATGGGTCTCGCCCGCGACGTCGCCGGGAAGCCGGCGCGCCCGGGATCGCCGCGGCTCGCCTGCCTCGACGCCGTGTCGGAGGCCGCGCAATGAGCGCCGGGCTGCCGATCGTCGACGGCTCGACGCGGCTCTACGTCATCATCGGCCACCCGATCGCCCAGGTACGCTCGCCGCAGACCTATACGCCGCGCTTCCGCGCCATGGGCATGAACGCGCTGATGGTGCCGATGCATGTGGCGCCGGGACAGTTCGACGTGACCGTGCGCGGCATCAAGGAGATCGTCAATCTCGACGGCATCATCATCACCGTTCCCTACAAGTCGCGGATCATCCCCCATGTGGACCGCCTGCTGCCGATGGGCGAGAAGGTCGGCGCCATCAACGCCATGCGGCGCGAGAAGGACGGCAGCTGGTCGGGCGACATGTTCGACGGCCGCGGCCTCACGAGACGGCTCCGCGAGGAGGGACATGTGATCGAGGGCAAGCGCGTCATGCTGATCGGCGCCGGCGGCGCCGGCAGCGCGGTCGCCGTGGCGGTGGCGGATGCGGGTGCCAGCGCCATCACCATCTTCGACGTCGATGCCGCCAAGGCCAAGGCGCTCGCCGATCGCGTGGCAGCCGCCTATCCCGGCCGCCGGATCGCTGCCGGCGCGGCAACTGCCAAAGACCATGACATCGTCGTCAACGCGACGCCGATCGGCATGACCACGGGCGACGGCATGCCGGCGGAGCTGGGACCGCTCGACCCCGCCCTGCTGGTGATCGACGTCATCATGAAGCCGGAGCCCACCCCCTTCCTCCGCCATGCCCAGCGCTGTGGCTGCCGCACCGTCGACGGCCGTGCCATGCTGGAGGGCCAGATCGAGGAGGTGCTCGGCTTCTTCGGGCTCGGGGACTGAGCCATGGCCTTCGACACGCGGCTCGAGATCGGCGAGCGCGCCGAGTTCTCCAAGACCATCGGCGAGGCGGATCTCGTGCTGTTCTCGGGCCTCACGGGCGATTTCGATCCCATCCACGTCAACGAGGAGTACGCGCGCGGCACCGCCTTCGGCCGCCGCATCGCCCACGGCGCCCTCATCATGGGGCTCCTTTCCACCACCGCCTCGATGATCTCGCGCCGCTCGGTGGACCGCGGCGCCAAGGGCGTGCCGGTGTCATTGGGCTATGACAAGATCCGCTTCCTCAAGCCGGTCTTCATCGGCGACACGATCACTGCCCGCTATACGGTGGAGGCGATCGACGGTGACGCCGCGCGCAGCCGCGCGAAGGTCGAGATCCTCAATCAGGACGGCGAGCTCTGCCTCGCCGGCACCCACGTGATGAAGTGGGTGCCGCCGAAATAGGGTTTACATCGAGAAGCGCCAGAACAGGGCCGAGGGCAGCACCAGCCGCCAGAGCTGGCGGCGGCCGAAGGGGCTGGTCTCGCTGAAGAGGAAGGACGTCAGCACGCCGGAGACCAGGGACGCGACGGCCACCGCTGCCGCGCCACCCTGGGCGCCGTAATGCGGGATGAGGGCGAAATTCAGCGGGACCAGCGTCGCGAGGCCGATGAGCGCGTTGGCAACGTGCAGGTTCGGCCGGTTGGCGATGAAGATGAGCTGGCCGCGCACGGCGGCGCTGAAGTTGCAGAGGGTCGAGATGCTGAGCAGCAGCAGGATCAGGCCCGATCCCTGGAATTTGTTGCCGAACAGCAGGTTCATCCCCCAGTCACCGCCCAGCAGCACGACCAGGACAAGGCCCCAGCCGGCGAACGAAAAGAAGGAGAGCAGCCGGTCGAGATACTCCGTATAGAGCGCTGGGTTCTCGTCGCGGAGCGCCACCAGCCGCGGATAGCAGGTGGTGAGCACGACGGTAGGCAAGATGTTCGGCACCTGGATCAGCTGGAAAGCCACCGCATAGATGCCGACCTCGCGATAGTTCGAGAGCCAGCCCAGCATCAGCTGGGTCACCCGGAAGAATACAAGCACCGCCAACATGGCAATCATCGCCGGCAAGGTCTGAGCGAAGAGGCTGCGGAAGGCCTCGCGTTCCAGCGTCCAGCGCTCCCCGCGCCGGCGGGCGAAGAGGAAGACGACCGCCAGCATCAGGGCCGAGATCCAGGCTTCCGCCGCCGTGATGACGGCGATGGCGATGATCGGATAGCCCGACCGCGCCGCGGTCGCCTTGGCGGCGAGCGAGACCAGCATCACCAGGAGCCGCGGCACCACCGAATAGGCCGGGCGCAGATCCGCCTTCCAGAGGAAGTCGATGACGTAGAGCGGCGTCGGCAGAAAGGCGATCGCGAGCCAGATCACCAGAGTCACCGTTACGGGATCGTCGCCATAGGCGACATAGGCCGCACCGATCGGCAGCAGGACTGCGGGCACCGTGAACAATCCCAGCAGCAGCGCTGCCGAGCCCGCCACCTTGCCGCGCTCCTCGCCGCGGCGGACCAGATCGCGGATCGCGATCGCTTCAGCGCCGGTGGCGAGGAAGGGCGTCACCAGGCTCACCACCGTCTGCGCGATCGAGTAGTGGCCGAGCGCGTCCGGCCCATAGGCCTTGGCGATGATCGGGAAGACCAGAAAGCTGAGGACCAGATAGGTGAAGCGCTCGACCGCGTAGACCGACATCACGCGGAAATAACGGAGCTTCGGCAGCAGCGCCGCAGTGAGGCGGTGGATCAGCACTCTCCGGTACCTTCTCCGATCAGCGCCGCTCGCCGGCACCGAGGACATGACGCACCCGCCGTTTCGTGACCGCGACGCCCGTGAACGCATCGATCACGCCGGTAGAGGCCGGAGCTGGCAGTGAGCGGCTGATGGTGCCCTCGCGCCACAGGCTCTGCAGCGGGAAGCGATGGGGCCGCAGCATCGAGGCGAGGATGCGGCTGACCGCCTGGCGGGGCGCCACCTCGGCATAGGCGGAATGCGACTGATCTTCCGAGTGCGGAAAGCACCCGTAGGCATCCGCCTCCTGCCGGGTTGGCCGCTCGAGGAAGCGCGCCAATGCCGCCGCTGAATAGGACCTCAACGTCGGAAGCAGCTCCTGCGGAGCAACGCGGAGCGCGCGGACGTTGCGCACCAGGATCTCGGCGAAGGAGAGGATCGCCGCCTGCTGCGCCTGCACGCCCCAGTCGATCGCGGCCGCGTTCCGCGCCTCCCGCAGCACGCAGGCGGCGCGGCCGCTGGCCGGATCCCGCTGGTAGGCCTTGAGCGAGCCGTGATCCGCCGCGAAGAAGATCTCCACCACCGAGCCGTTCGGATGCATCTCCTCGGCGGTAGCCCCTCGCGAGGCCGGGATATAGGTTTGGAATGCGCCGGCCACGGGATCGTCGGGCGTCTCGTAGAGACTGAGATAGAGGCCCAGCAGCCCGCGCTCCGGCAATCGCCCTTCGGCGGCAAGCGCGCGGCCGAGCGCCAGCTGCAGGCGGCCGTGCCAGCCGACATCGACGATCGCGGCTCCGCCGGACCAGAATTCGTTCTCGTCGAGATAGGCCAGCAAGGCGGAACGCCGCTCCGCGGCCGAGGCGAGAATGCTCCGGGCGAGGCCAGGGTGCTTGAGCAATGCCGCCGCCCGCTCCAGCCCGATCTCGCTCAACCGGCGCGGCATGTCCGCCACCGAGAGCCCTGTCGCCGTCAGAGCGTCGGCGCAGGTGTCGGGATCGACGTCGACGCGCGACAGCATCGCAGCGAGCGTCGTCTTGCCGGGCTGATGCAGGATCCACGCCATTGCCCGATCATCGAGCGCGGCGATCGAGGGCAGGAAAAGCGCCTGCCGCGAAGCGTAAAGATAGCGGCACTCGATCGGCCGATCGAGCAGCGGCAGGAGGCGGCGAGCGACGCCGCACATGATCTGCCCGTCGCGAGCCAGGAAGTGGAGCGCGCCAAGCCCGCGCCGTCGCGCCTCGAGCAGCGTCCACAGCACGAAGCCTGTCACCAGCGGACCGCCGATCTCGCAGCCGGCGCGCCACACCGCGCGCCGATGCGCGTCCGCACTGTGATCCAGCAGCCGCGCCGCGCGCACGGCGCCGACGATCGCCGGATCGCAGGCGTCCTCGACGCCACCGGGCTTATCGCCCTCCTGCCGTGTCGCGGTGAAATGATATGTGCCGAGCCCGGCCGCCCGCGCATTGCGGATGTCAGAGATCTCGTTGTCACCGAGGTGCAGGACGCGGCCCGCGCCCAGCTGCCGCAGCTTGTCGAGGACCAGGGGATAGACCTGGCCGGTCGCCTTGGTCGCCCCCAGCTCGGAGGACAGATGGATGTCCTCGGGCGCGATCTCGATGCCGTTGGCGCCGACCAGGCGCTCGATCATCCAGCGGGGAAAATAGGTGTCGCAGAGGATGATGCGGTGATGCGCCACTCCGGCGGCCGCGTTGAACCACTCGATCGTCCGCCGCACTGGCGATGTGAGGCGAAACTCGATCCCGGCCTCGATGGCGACCGCCACCTCGATCTCTTCATCGGTCCAGCCGAGATCGGCGCCGAGCGCCCGATAGATCTCGGCCAGCGTCACCTCGAGGCCCCGCTTGCTCTGGCGCAGCTCCCGCTCCACAGCTACCCGCTTCTCGCGCCACTCGCGAGGGCCTTGGCGCCAAAGGCCATTGTCCCGGAGCGCCCCGTCGGCAAGCGCGAAGAGCTCGGTGGGATGCCGGAAGGTCCGCGTGATCAGCGTATCGAAGAGATCGGAGGAGAGCACGGTATCGGCGTCCAGCACCGGAAGCTCCGCCGGTCTCCGTCGCCGGGCCGACGCCCGCGGAGACCGAACGGTTTCCGCCAGGACCGGTGCAGACGAGATGCTCATGCGCGACCCGACACCCGCCGATCAGCCGTGCCGCGAGTACGATCCGGAGGCTTCGATCGCTGCGGCCGGCGCCTTCTCGAGGCGGCGCCTTCTCTGCTCGCGCAGGAACAGCAGGGCTCCGTATATCTGCTGCGCGACCTTCAGCTGATGGAATTTCATGTCGCCGAGCATCCGACGCAGAACGTGTGGCCCGTAGAGCCGCCGTGTCTCCGGATTCATCGCCAGCTTCAGATAGACGGCGCCCGAGCCGATGTTGTAGACGCGGATCAGAGTCCTGGCTTCGTGCGGCTTGCGACCGTGATGATGCGAGACCGTCGGTCCTGGGAAATAGCCGCCCGCCCAGCCCTGCGCACCGACCCTGGTCAGCATGTCCCAGTCCTCGGCGGGAAACGCGGTGCCCGAGCCGAGCCGCTCGTCGAACCCGCCGGCCGCCTCGAGGGCGTCGCGACGGAACGCCATGTTGGCACCCTGGATGATGCCGCAGGGCACCGGCCGTCCGACGGGAAAGCGCACTTCATCCTCTGATTCGTTGATCGTCAGGGGATAGTCGGTGCGATCGTGCAGCAGGATGCGGCCGCCGGCGAAGCCGATCGCCGGATCGCTGAAGATGCGGCGATACTGATCAATGAAATCCGATTGGACGTAGCAATCGTCGTCGGTGAAGATCAGCACCTGGCCGCGGGCGACGCGCGCGCCCGCATTCCTGGCCCGGGCCAGACCGGGCACCGGCTCGCTCACCACCCGCACCCTGAGCCGCGAGCGCTGCGCGAAGGCGCGCAGGACTTCCGCCGTATCATCGGTCGATCCGTTGTCGACGACGATGAGCTCCCACGGCGTCTCCGCGCGGATCAGCCGTACCGTCTCGAGACAACGGGCGAGCGATGGCGCGCGGTTGCGTGTCGAGATGATGATCGAGGCGTCCGTCACCTCGCCGCCATGCGCTCTGTCGGCTTCACAATTCATGAGAACCTGCTATCGGCCGCTGCAGCCAGCGCTCGTTCGGGCGCACGCTAGCGCAACGCCGTCCTGCGGCGCAGCGTCATAAAATGGACGATCAGCGGCCATAGCCGCGGAACGTGTCGTCGGAGACGTGATCGGTTGCGACCTTGTTGAGAATGAGGCCGAACATTTTGTCACCGTGCATATCGAGCCGCCGCACCGCTTCTGCGACCTCGTGCCGCGGCGTCTGCTTCCAAGACACCACGACGCCGACGATATCGACCTGGTACGCGAGCAGGATGGCGTCCGGCACCCGCATCACAGGCGGGGAATCCACCACCACGAAATCGTACTCGTCCGCCGCTTCCTGCAGGATGCGGCTGAGGCCGTCACCCTCAAGGATCTGTGAGACGTTGTTGATGGGCCGGTCGGCGACGAGATAATGCAGGCCGCTGCTCTGATCGACCCGGACGCTCTCGCGCCAGGGCAGGCGGCCGCAGAGGACGTCGCCGAATTCCGTCGCGCTCGAAGAGGCGAGCACGGAGCCGAGCGCCGGGCGGCGCAGGTCGCATTCGATCAGCAGCACGCGCTGGCCGTCGCGGGCAGTGAGGCGCGAGAAAGCGAGCGCGATGCTGGTCTTGCCCTCGCCCACCTCCGCGGAGGTGATCAGCACGGTCTTCACCGGACGGTAGCGTGCGGCCGCCTGCAGCCGAGCGCGGAAGCCGCGCAGGGTCTCGGCAAAGGCGGAATGCGGGTGATCCAGCACATAGCGATGCCAAAGCCGCCGCCGGCCGGGGCGGCGCACCTGCGGGACCGCCGCGAACCCCACCAGGCCGGTACTGGCGCGGACCTCGCCGAGATTCTCGTAGCCATTGTCGAGCTCGGCATGCAGCAGAACGCCGGCGAAGCTCGCAAGCGTGCCGACGATGCCGGTCAGCAGCACGATCTGGAACACGTGCGGCCCCGACGGCCCGATCGGCGGCGCCGCGTTGGAGATGATGCGCGCATCGGGTTCCTGCTGATCGTCCGGCTTCGCGGTCTGCGCGAGCCGCAGTAGGAACTCGTTGTAGATCTTCCGCTTGCCGTCCGCGTCATCCTTCAGCAGCTGCAGCTGCGCCTGGGCTTCGGAGCTCGTGCGGGCGCTGCCCTCGAGCTGGGCGACCTTCTGCGCCAGCGCCTGCTCGCGGGCGCGCGCCACTTCCACCTCGCCCTTGAGCGAGCTCACGACCTTGCCGACCTCCACGGAGATGCTGCGGCGAATGGCAGAGAGCTGCCGCTCGATGCTCTGCCGCTCCGGATGGTCGGGACCGAGTCGGGTGGCGATGTCATGCGCCTGCGCGGCGAGCTCGACCTCCTTGGCTTGCAGATTTTGGATGAGCGGCGAGGCCAGCACCGCGCCGGCGGTGGCGTCGGTGCCGCCGCTGCGCTGCAAGGCCAGCGCCTGGGCATATTTCGCCTCGGCCGCGGCACGGTCCGAGCGGGCGTTGCTGAGCTGGGTATTCAGGTCGTTGAGCTGTTGCGAGCTCACGGTGCCGAGACGGGTGTCCAGGATGCCGTTCTTGGCACTGAAGGCCTGCACCTTCGCGTCGGCGTCCTCGACGTCGTGACGGAGCTCCTTGGCGCGACGGTCAAGCGAGGAGTTGGCGCCGACGGTGGCGTTGATCTTCGACTGGATCGCCTGCTGAAGATATTCCGACATCAGCGTATTGACGATCTTGGCGCTGAGCACCGGGTCATGGCTGCGATAGTGGATGGTCACCACGTAGTCGCGGGTGTCATTGCCGACATCGAGATTGCGATTGAGCGTTTCCTCCACCGCGGCGTTGACGACCTCGGACTGGTCCGGCGCGCGCGTCGGCGGCTCGGCAAAAAGCTTGTTGATGTAGATCCGCGGATCGAGCCGGTGCCACCAGCTCTCCGGACCGCGCAGCAGCGGGTTGAACTCGGGCAGTGTGTCCAGGTTCAGCTTCTTGGCGACCGCGTCGAGCAGGATTCGAGAGCGCAGAACGGCCACCTCGCTGCGGACGATCGCGACATCGCCGGTGGGCATCGTGACCGACTGAAGCTCTGGGATCATGAACTTCCGCGCCGCGATCACCATCGCGCCCTCGGCGGTGTAGGTGGGCGGCACCTGCTTCACGATGACGAGCGCGGCGATCATCAGCGGCAGCACGATCGCCAGAATGAGCTTGCGACGGCGCCACAGCGTTCGCACGAGGTCGGAGAGCGTCACCGAGCGCGGCGTCGGCGTCATCACCGGCACCGCGACAGGCCTCGCCTCGATCACGTCGGGCGGCAATGGCCCACGACTGATGCGACGGCGCTCAAGGTCGTCGGTTCTGATGACTTCTACTGCCAAGATGCCATCTCTTCAATTTTTCGGGAGAGCCGAGAGCCTGCGACCTTAGGCCGGCGCATGCCCTGAGCCTCGTGAGCATTCCGCGACGACCCTCGGCGGTCCATCCGCATGGTCAACCGTGTCGCCGCAGTGAATGGTGATGGGCATCCTGTCGCGCCAGAGGCGGCGCCTCGGGTGTCAGCGAGATGACACACCCCCAGCACCCGGCAGCGTGCATTTGTTGGCAGATCGACTGCGATCCGGCGCGCCACATGCGCTGTTTCCCACCGCGTGCCGCAATGCAATAAGAGATTTGTATGACCGAGATGCAAGGCTCAAGCGTGTCTTTTTTGCGGCCGGAGCGCGCGGGCGCGTTCTCCTTTGCCGTGACGCCGGTGATGCTCACGGCGATGTTGGTCGGCGCGCTGATCCTGCCGCGCTTCGCCCTTACCTTCGGTCAGCGCGAGCTTTCGGCGACGGTGGTGATCAGCCTGATCAGCGTCGCGGTGCTGGCGGTCACCGGCGAACTGCGGTTGAATCCCATCAGGGTCGGCCTCTTCTGCCTGGCGATCGCCGCCATGCTGCTGTCCGCGATGCTGGGCGCCGGCGCCAGGAATTCCGTGGCGTCTTTCGCGCTCCTGGTGTGCCTCTACACGGCCTTTCTCTTCGTGCTGCGGGACGGCGACGGCCACTTCGAGGTCACGCTGCGCGTGTTCCGGTTCCTCGCCTTCCTCATCGCGATCGCCGGCATCTGCCAGTTTGTTGGGCAATTCGCGATCCACGGCGAGACGCTGTTCACCTTCGAGGGCCTGCTCCCCGATGCCATCCTGAGCCACGGCTTCAACTATGTGATCCCCATGGGGATCGGCGATCTCAACAAGGCCAACGGCTTCTTCCTGGTGGAGCCCTCCGCCTTCTCGCAGCTGATGGCTCTGGCGATCATCGTGGAATTCGCCTTCTTCCAGCCGTCCTGGCGCATGGCCGTGCTGGGCCTCGCCATGCTGCTCGCCTATTCCGGCACCGGCCTGATCCTGTTCGTGATCTTCGTGCCGGCGCTGCTCGTGCACCGCGGCCACGGGCGTCTGGTGCTGCTTGCCGTGGCCGGCGCCTTCGCGCTGGCGGTGTTCTCGGACTCGCTTCACCTCACGGCGCTGATGGATCGTGTGCGGGATTTCAGCTCGGACCGCTCGAGCGCTTTCGCCCGCTTCCTCTCGCCCTTCTACCTGTTCCACGATTTCATCTTTCCGCACGTGCAGACCACGCTCTTCGGCCTCGGGCCCGGTGCCATCGAGCTGTTCTTCAATCAGCTGGAATACGAGGTGCACGATCCCACCTGGGGCAAGCTGTTCTTCGAATACGGGGTGGTGGGGACGGTGCCGTTCGTCGCCTTCGTCTGTTATTGCATCTTCGTCAATGCGCGCTCCTATTGGCTGAGCGGAGCGATGTTCCTCAATTACCTCATTCTCGGCGGCAACCTCGTCGACGCCCGCATCCAGACACTGATGCTGGTGCTGGTGGTCTTCCCGAATACCAGCCCGGTCGGCATCACCCAGGAAGCCCACAGGCGGCTCGGCGAGTACGCGAGCGGCACCTTCTAGAACCGCCTCACTCCGCAGCTGCCGGCGGTCCGGCCGCGACACGCAGCCGGCGTCGGTCGAGCGCCGCCTTGGCGCTGCTGGCCAGAGCCGGATAGTGGCGCTCGAACACGAACCAGAACAGCATCGCCGCGAGGTTGGCGACCACCAGAACGGTCACGAACATCGTCGGATCTCTGAGCTCGACGCTCGGATGGCGCACGGCGAACCAGATCAGGATCGTGAAGTGGATGAGGTAGAGGGAATAGCTGTAGTCGGCGAAAAAATCGATCGCACGCCTCAGCAGTGAGGGCAGCTTGACCGGCGCGAAGCCCAGCAGAAACAGGAGTCCGAAGAGGATGCCGCCGGTGAAGATCGCGAATTGCAGGTCATAGACCCGAAAGCCGGTTACGAAGACGCGGCCGCCGAGCAGCGCGGCGGAGACCGCGATCGCCAAGCCGCTCAGCAGCGCCAGCCGCCGGCCCTCCAGGGCGAGGTTCCGTGCCGCCGCCCATCGATAGAGCCGATGCCGGGCGACCGCGACGGCCGCGCCCAGCGCCCAGATGAAGCTCAGACAGTCGCCGACGCCGCCCATGGCGTTGTAGAGCGGGATCACTCCCAGCACGGCGAGGATCGCCAGACTCTTCAGCGTGATCGGCCGGCCACGCAGTGAGAAGAAGGCGATATAGCCGAAGAACAGGTAGATCCACCACTCGATCGCAACCGTCCAGAACGGCCGTCCGGAGCCGAAGGGGCGGATGAACCAGGACTGTTCCGGCACGCCGAGACGGCGCAGCACCTGGAAAATCGGATAGTCCTGCAGCATGGCGAGATTGCCGAACCAGGTACCCAGCGTGTAGCTGTCGCCGTAGGGGTAGGCGCGGTCTGTCCATATCAGACCGTCCACCGCTGCGACGAAGATCAGCGCCGGCACGTAGGCGGAGAAGATCCGGCAGAAGCGGTCGATGACATAATGCTCGAAGCGGTAGTCCGTCCGCTCCCATTTCTGCAGCACGCTGGTACAGATCAGGAACCCCGACAGCAGGAAGAACACCAGCACGCCAAAGGTCTCGAGCCGTCCCGAGGCCAGGAAGCCACGATTGAAATAATAGTGGGAGGCATGACCGAACAGCACGATCTGCGCCGCCGCCGCCCGCACGATGTTGAGATAGTCGACCTGGGAGGGCGCCAGGCGGACGGAATGTGCCATCGTTCAGCTCCTGAAGCCCGGGAATCGGTCGCGCGCGGACGCAGACACGCTCATCCGGGCGCGCCCGCGATGCGCAGCGGCAGATTGCGGAGCGCGCGCCTGATCGCCTTCCGTGGCTTCAGCAGGGCGGCACCGGCGAGGGAGAGACCCGCCCGCATCTGACGCCCATCGACCTGGGCTGCCGTGGCGCTTCGGTAAAGCACCTCGGAGATGTAGTCCCGGGTGGTGCGCAGCCGCGCAGTGAGCGAGAGACGCCGCCGATAAATCAGGAACTCGTCGTAAGTGATCGGCGGCCGGCCTTCGCGCGCGGCGTAGAAATTGTGAAACACGAAGCGCAGCTTGGTGAACATCTCGCGGGTCTTGCGATGGGAAATCGAGCCGCTGTGGACGCGGTAAAGGGTGAGGATCTCGGGCTGCACGAGGATCGTCCCGCCTGCGGCAAGCATGCGTGCGAAGAGGTCCGCATCCTCGCAGGGCTCGAGCTCCCGTCGGTACCCGCCAAGCCGAAGCGCGAGATCCCGGCGATAGGTCATGGTGGGATGGGTGAAGGTCAGCGGCTCGCGCGCGTCCAGATACCGCGTGAGCTCGTCGCGGGTGCGTGGCAGCGGATAGCGGGTGATGCGCCGCTCGCCGGCACCGTTGATGAGGTCATAGTAGGAGCCGACAGCGACCACGTCCGGATTGTCCCTGAGGAAAGCGAGCTGCCGTGCGAGCCGCTCCGGCAGCATGATGTCGTCAGCGTCGAGCCGCGCGATCCAGTCGCCGCGCGCCTCCGCGAGTCCGTGGTTGAGGGTATCGCTGATCCCCGAATTGGGCTTGCGCAGCAGCCGGACGCGCTCGTCGCGGGCGGCGAACGCCTCTATGGTCTCCGGCGAGCGATCGGTCGAGCCGTCATCCACCACCACCAGCTCGAAATCGGCAAGGCTCTGCGCCAGCACGCTCGCGATCGCCAGTTCGAGATAGGCACCGCCGTTGAAGACCGGCATGAGAACGGAGACGCGCGGCATCATCGATCCTGATGTAGCGGGAGACATCGCTTCAAGCGCGTGGCATTTCTGTTCCGGCGCGGCGCGCAGGCGGCCGCGCATTCTCACGCCGCGTCGGCGCAGAGTGTCAATCGATACGCCGTGTCAAATCTGTGATGCGCGCAGGCCGACTTTTTGCTCCTTGTGATTTGCCGCGCCCCCCTCTCTGATCCTGCCTCGCGAGTTCCTCCACAACCGGCCGAGGCATCTGCGTGACGACCAGAATCGTCGCCGTCACATCCGCCGACGCGAACTATTTTCCGCTCCTGCGCGACATGATCGTCTCGATGCAGAGCCAACCGGGCCTGCCGGCGCTCGAGCTTGCCTGCTTCGATCTCGGCTTGGCGCCGGATCACGTCCAGTGGCTCAGGACCTATACCGATCGCATCCTGACCCCGCGACCGCATTTCGATCTCTCTGCGGCGAAGACCAATCCGCTGCAACTCGCGTTTCTGGTGCGGCCGTTCCTGCCGGATTATCTGCCCGGCTTCGATCTCTATCTCTGGATCGATTCCGACGTCTGGCTGCAGTCGCCGGATGCCATCCTCGGCATGATCGAGGGCGCCGCCGCCAAAGGCATGGCGATCGCTCACGAGGCCGAGAGCGCCTACCGCTTCCAGCTCTGGCTCTTCCTCTGGACCGCGAAGCATTTCGTGCTGGGCTACGGAGCCGCCCGCGGCACCTGGCTGCTGAGCCGGCCGCACCTCAATGCCGGGATATTCGCCATCGCGCGCGACGCGCCGCATTGGCGCGCCTGGGCGGAATGCTATCGCGCGGCCATCGAGCGCACCGGCCGCCTCACGCCGCATGATCAATTCGCCCTCAACCAGGCGATCTACCAGCATCGGCTGGAGACCGCGGTCCTGCCTGCGAACGCCAACTGGATCTGCGATCGCGGCGTGCCGATGTGGAACGACGAAGTGGGCACGTTCTGCGAGCCCTACGCACCCTACCGAACCGTCTCGGCGCTCCACCTGGCTGGTCCCGCTAAGCGGACGAGCTACGCCATCCAGCGCACCGGCGGCCAGAGCTTCGAGACGATGATCCGGTACGGCGCCGGGCCGAAGCCGTGAGCGCGCAGCCGAACCCGGCGCCCGCTGCCGCCGATGCAGTGGCGGTGCAGCCGCTGAAGCTCGCCCTCATCGATCCCTCGCTCTTCACTCTTCCCTATGATGCCAAGCTCGCGACGGCGCTCGCGGAGGTCGGCCACGCGGTCACTTTCTACGGCAAGGCGCTGGGGACGGGCGAGACCGCGCCAGGCATCGAGACCCTGCGGCAGATTTTCTA
This sequence comes from Allostellaceae bacterium, assembly GCA_035507155.1. Lineage (GTDB taxonomy): Bacteria > Pseudomonadota > Alphaproteobacteria > ATCC43930 > CGMCC-115725 > DASZHJ01. The sequence goes on along the minus strand of DATJOK010000071.1, from coordinate 33,370 downwards.
TCCAGAGGTGGTCCGCTGGGGCCTCGAGCGCTGGCCGGCACCGCTCACCAAGATCGCCAAGGGCGCGCTGCACGCGCGAGCCATGCGTCGGCTGCTGGGGGCGCTGCGGCAGGATCCGCCCGACATCATCCACTTCCAGTGGCTGCCGCTTCCGGCGGTCGATCGCGCCTTCATAGATCCGCTGCGCCGGATCGCGCCGCTGGTGCTGACGGCCCACGATTCGCGTCCCTTCAACGCCAATCCGGGCTCGGCGTTGCAGAATCTGGGCGCGACCGCGATCCTGCGCCGCTTCGATCGCGTGATCGTGCACACCGAGCAGGCACGCCGGCGGTTGCTGGACTACGGCGTCGCCGAGGATCGCCTGGCCAAGATCGCTCACGGCTTCCTTCATGACGAGGATGCGGCACCCGCCCCACCGCCGGCCGAGCACACGGGAGCCGCGCTGCGCTTCCTGCTCTTCGGCAAGGTCAAGCCCTACAAGGGCGTCGATGTTGTCATCGAGGCGATGAGACAGATGGCGCCGGAGGATCGCGCGCGCTGCCGGGTCGATGTGGTGGGAAAGCCCTATATGGACGTGGCGCCGCTCGTGCAGGCGGCAAGCGGGCTCGGCGACTGCCTCCGTTTCGATTTCCGCTTCGTCGCGGACAACGAGCTCGCCAGCCTGATGGCGCGCGCGGACATCCTGCTCTTCCCCTATCGCGAGATCGACATGAGCGGCGTGCTGATGACGGGACTGCGCGCGACGCGGCCGGTCATCGCCTCCAATATCGGCGGCTTTGCCGAGCTCCTGGAGAATGGCCGCCACGCCCTGCTGGTGCCGCCGGCTGATCCGGCGGCGCTGAGCGCCGCCATGGCACGCCTCGTCCGGGAACCGGCGATCCGCCACCGGCTTTCCCAAGGGATCAGCACCTTGGTCGCCGGCATTCCGAGCTGGCATGAGATCGCTCTGCGAACCAGCGCCGTCTACAGCGCGGCGCTCCGCGCGTCGGCCACACCCTCTAGAAGTAGCGTTGCGGGACCGTGATGACGTCGCCCGGCAGCAGCATGGTGGTCGAGCTCACATCGTATTTCTTCTGATTGGGCGGCATGCCGCGCATCACGGTGACGGCGTCCTCCTTCGCCCGGTAGGTGAAGCCGCCGGCCAGCGCGATCGCGTTGATGACGTTAAGGTTGCTGACATAATCGTAGGCGCCGGGGTGATTGACCTCGCCCACCACATAGATCGGGCGGAACTGAACGACGTCGACGGTGACCTGCGGATTGATCACGAGCCCGTTCTTCAGCCTGTCGCGCACCGCTTTCTCCGCCTCGGAGGGCGTCATGTTCACCACCGACACGCGACCGGCGAGCGGCACGGCGATGGTGCCGTCACGCTCGACGAGATATTCGCCGGTCATCTGGTCCTGACCCCAGACGGTCAGATGCACGCGATCTCCGGGCTGCAAGGTAAGGGGACCGCGGGCGGCGAGTGCGGGATCCTGCATCTCGGTCGTGCTGCACGCAGCGAGTAGCCCGAGGAGCCCGAAGAAAGCGGCGAACACAAATCTGCGAGACTTGGAAACATGCAGAGTCATGGCAAATCACCTCTCCATCCATCTGCGCCGCCGTCTCCGCGGCGCGTCCGTTCTCTTGCTTTGGGGTTGCGCCGCGACAGAGGTCGATCCCGGAAGAGTTACGCCCGTGTCGTCTCCAATATCGTGAATCCGCGAAACCCGGATGAGGAACAAATCTGTGACGTTCGTTGCAAGGAGATTCCTTCCCTGTAGGTGTATTCCCCGTTGCCTCGCTGCGTGACCGCGGAGCTGCGGAACTTCCTCCGCGGCACCGAGTTGAGTTGCGGATGCCGGTCGGCCGGCTGCGTCATGCGGCAGGTACGGCCCGATTGCCGCACGCTCGAGATGTCCTTGAGATGTCGCGGCGCGCCCGGGTCGCAGCGCGATATCGTTTCGCGATATTGCTTCGCGACTCGCTCCGATCGAAATAGATAAAATCTGCGATATCAGTACTCCTGTGTCATTCAGCAGTTCCGTGCGGTGCACAATCGCGACGCAACATGACATTCTGCTGTGCAGGATTGATGACGAACATCGTCATAGATTGCTTCCAGGACAAGGAAATACTCCAATCACCGTGTCATCATTGTGTTCCGCCGGGCGAGCCCTGTATCTCGCAGCTGCGATTGCGTATCTTCGATCAAGCGATGCCGACAGCCGTACCTTCCTGACAACGTGCGACACGAGCTCATGACCTCTCTGAAGCGCATCCGAGGCCAGGACGAAGCCAACTACTCCTATGCGTGGCCGCTCAGCGGCGCGGACGCGGGTTGGCATCCGCGACTGCTGGAGGGTGGGCTGCTGTCACCGCCGTTCACGGCGAAGCTGCCGAAACTGCGCCGACGCAAGCGCCTCTTCGATGTCGTGGTCGGCAGCGCGCTCCTTGTCTTCCTCGCGCCGCTGATGGCCGTGATTGCCGCGGCGGTAAAGCTCGACGGCGGCGCCGCGGTCTTCGGCCACCGCCGTGTCGGAGCAGACGGTCGGTCCTTCCGCTGCTGGAAGTTCCGCAGCATGGTTCCCAACGCCGATCAGGTGCTGGCGAAATTGCTGGAGAGCGATCCGGCGGCGCGTGCCGAATGGGAACGCGATTTCAAGCTGCGCAACGACCCCCGCATCACGCCGATTGGCCGCTTCCTGCGGGTCACCAGCCTCGACGAGCTGCCGCAGCTCTTCAACGTGCTCGCGGGCGAGATGAGTCTGATCGGGCCGCGCCCGATCGTCGCCGCGGAGGTCGCGCGCTACGGCGAAGCCTATCGCTACTATTGCGCCTGTCGGCCCGGCATGACGGGAATGTGGCAGGTGAGCGGGCGCAATCGCGTGGACTACCGGCGCCGCATCGCCTTCGACCAGCAGTACGCTACCAACTGGTCGTTCCTGCTCGATCTCAGCGTGCTGTGTCGGACCGTGGTGGTAGTGACGTCGCGCAACGGCGCCTATTGAGGCCGAGCGTCGAGCGCCGCCGGCGCTCGATTGCGGACGCGCGAGACTAGAAGAAGAGCCGCGCGCAGGCCCAGATCACCAGCCAGAGTACGAGACTGGCGCAGACTGCGAACAGCAGCCCCCAATGTGCCCGGATCGTCAACTTTCGTGGTTGCTTTCGACTGGCGAGATCGATGACCGCGGCCGACCCCGGCGGCGCTGACGGGGGCGCGACCGTCCCCTGCTTGCCGCCGCTCAGGCCCGAGGCGGCATTGTTCGCAACGTTGTTGCCGATCACGTCTGCCCTACCCTGTTCCCCTCCCCGCCGATAACGCGGGGCATCCAACGCCATAATACCACCTGCCGGTGGAAGAACGGCGGTTACATAGGTCACATTGGACCCATTTTCTTAAGGGCCGCTTTCTCGATCACCCCCTGTTGATCGGGAGCGTTCAGTCCTGAAGTTGCCGGATCGAGGCAGCGGGAGTCCAGGTCTGATATTGCTTTCCGCGCACCGATTCTGCAACGCCGATGCCGGCGCCGAGAAGCGCCACCAGGATCTCCCCGATCTGCGCCAGGGGCGGGACGTGCCGCACATGCCCGGCCCAAAGCACCACCCCGCCGAGCGCACCCGCCAGCAGGACCACCGGCACCGGCACACCCAGCAGCAGCAGCCCCGCTGCACCCAGCACCGCCGCAAGCATGAGATTGTAGATCGCGAGCCACCGCAGCAGCTTGTGCGAGACATACATGTAGACGACACGGGGCGGCAGCCGGCGCAGGCTCGGCCATAGGCGCCGGTGCACGTTGAACGCCTGGCAGGCGATGCGGATCTTGCGGCGGAACTCCTCGCTGCTGGCGGTCACCGACTCCTCGTAGGCGACGGCCTTCTCCGCCCGCACCACGCGGTAGCCGTCGCAGAGCACGCTCAATGACAGGAACATGTCGTCGATCAAGTTGGGAGGAACGTGGCGGTGCAGATGGCGCCGGACCGCGAAGAGTGAGCCGTCGGCGCCCATCGCGGCGCCCTCCTCGCTCTCGAGGCGCTTGATCTGCTCTTCAAGGCGCCAGTAGATCGAGCCCACCGAGGAAGTCGGCGTTCCCGCCTCGTTTGTGTAGAGGAGATGGCCGCAGACGCAGCCGACCTCCGGATCCCTGAATGCCTCGCCGAGCGCCGCCAGCGAGTCCTCTCCCACCATCACGTTGGCGTCCGTGAAGACCACGACGTCGGCACTCGCGCGCTCCACCAGCAGATTCATGCCATGGGTCTTGCCGAGCCGGCGCGGCGAAACGATCACCGTGATCTCGTCGCGAAACGGCTCCAGCAGGCTCGCCGTGCGATCGGTCGCCGCATCCACATAGACGAGGATCTCGAGCATGCGATGGGTGCGGCGCAGCGCCAGCATGTTGCGCACCTTGCGCTCGATCACCGCCTCTTCGTTGTAAGCGCAAACGCAGATCGCGAAGCGCGCGGGCCTGTCGCCGCCGAGCGGCAGCTCCGGCTCGGAGCGCCGCCGCAGCAGGCGCAGGCTCAGCGGATAGGTCACGAAGGGGTGCGCTGCCAGCAGCAGGAACAGCGCGGAAAGGCCTAGGCAGATAGCAGCATCCATGCTCGTCCTCATGGCTGCTGCAGCGCAAAACCCGCGGCGCCGCAGCCGGCATAGAGAATCGGTCGCAGTGCTTTGCGCGACAAGTGAGCAGACTTGGGCAGAGCCTCATTCGAAACATTGTCACAAGGACTTCCAGGAGCGTGAAGGCATCGATGGCGTCCCTCACGCCGCGGCGAGCCGGAGACAAAAATGCTCACTGGGTGAATGCTGCAGCGCAAGAGACGATGGCGACCGCCGAGCGTTTGATGAGGGGCGCGGGGCCTCTGCTCGGGCGCCCGTGGGTGTCACTGCTCTGGAGAAGATCGATGGCAAAGCTGGTGCGTAAGGCAGTTTTCCCGGTTGCCGGGATGGGGACGCGCCTGCTCCCGGCCACCAAGGCGATGCCCAAGGAGATGGTGCCGATCGTCGACACGCCGCTCATCCAGTATGCGCTCGAGGAGGCGCGGTCGGCCGGCATCGAGGAATTCATCTTCGTCACCGCGCGCGGGAAGACGGTGATCGAGGATCACTTCGACGTGAATTACGAGCTGAGCCACGTGCTGGTAGAGCGCGACAAGGCGGCAGTGCTGGAGGCGATCCGGCATTGGATGCCGGAGCCCGGCCAACTCGCCTTCACCCGCCAGCAGCAGCCGCTCGGACTCGGCCATGCGGTCTGGTGCGCGCGAAACATGATCGGCGACGAGCCCTTCGCCGTGCTGCTCGCCGACGATCTCATCGATGCGCATCGGCCATGCCTGAAGCAGATGCTCGACGCCCATGCCGAGACCGGCGGCAACATGGTCGCGGTGATGGAGGTGCCGCAGTCGGAAGTGAATCGCTATGGCATTCTCGATGTCGGCGCACGGCGCGGCCGCTCCGTTGTGGCGCGGGGCGTGATCGAAAAGCCACAGCCGGCGGACGCTCCTTCCACCCTCGCGGTGGTCGGCCGCTACATCCTGCAGCCGGAGATCTTCGCCCACCTGGAGAGCGTGCAGCCGGGCGCCGGCAACGAGATCCAGCTCACCGATGCGATCGCGCAGATGATGACGAGCTGTCCGCTGACCGGCTACGTCTTCGAAGGCCGGCGCTTCGACTGCGGCGACCGGCTCGGATTCCTGGAAGCCAACATCGCGCTCGCTTTGGCGCGGCCCGACGTCGCGCCGGCGATCGAGCGCATCATCGATCGCTACCGCCCTGCCCCTCGCCCGGCCGGGCGGCGATTGACGCCGGTGCCGGCTTCCGACGATGCGGCCGCACCGACCCTTCTCGCCAAGGCCTGACGCCACCCCCAAAAGGCGCCCTCGGCGCCCTTTGTGACATCGCTCGCTGCGGGATTGCGGCATTCTCCGCCGGAGCCTAGCTTCCTCGACGCCCGGGCGATGCGACCCCCGGCCGCGCGGCAATTGGTGGCGCTCGATGCCCAACGAAACGCAGGACTCCCGCCTCGACCTCTCCGCGTCCTCTCTGGCGTCGGAGCGTTGGGCGCTCTTCCTCGATATCGACGGCACGCTCATCGACATCGCGCCCGGCCCTGACGACGTGGTCGTGCCGGTGACGCTGGCAAGCGATCTTGCCCGGGTTCGCGAGCATCTTGGCGGCGCCGTCGCGGTCATCAGCGGCCGCGCTATCGAGAGCATCGATCGCATGCTGGCACCGCTTCGTCTGGCGGCGGCAGGCCAGCACGGCGCGCAGATGCGCTACGCGCCCGACGATCCCGTGCTGGCGGCGGCCGCGATCGATCTGTCGACTCTGCGGCGGCGGCTCGCGCCGGTCACTGCGGTGCAGGGTGTCGAGATCGAGGACAAGGGCATGAGCCTCGCCATCCACTATCGCAAGGCCGACACTCATCCCGGCAAGCTGCGCGACTGGATCGTGCAGAGCCTCGGCGATCTCGGCAGCGATCTCGAGATCATGCGCGGCCGGCGCGTCATCGAGATCAAGCCACGCGGTATCAGCAAGGCAACGGCGGTCTCCGCCTTCATGTCGAGAGCGCCGTTCCTGGGCCGGCGGCCGATCTTCATCGGCGACGACAAGACCGACGAGGACGGGTTCCGGGCGGCGACGGCTGCCGGCGGCCTGGCAATCCAGGTCGGACCGCGACAGTCCGCTCTGGCGACGCGATGGATGGAGAATCCATCCGCGGTGCGACGCTGGCTCGCCGAGTTGTCGCGCGCCGGCTAGGGAGCGGCGGATCCCGCCCTCGCCTGGGCGGGGCGGGCGGCGCGCTCCGGCGGCAGCCAGATCGTCACCGTGGTGCCGGCGTCGGGAGAGCTTTCGATGCTGAGCGCGCCGCCATGCAGAGCAGTCAGCTGATTGGCGAGTGCGAGGCCGAGACCGGTTCCCTCGTGGCGGCGGGTGAAAGCGTTGTCGAGCTGGCGGAACGGCTCGAGCGCCGCCGGTATTTCCTCCGGCCGCATGCCGATGCCGGTATCAGCGATGCTGATCTCTACGCCGCCCTTTGCCGCCTCTTTCACCAGGATTGAGACGCTGCCGCCGCGTGGGGTGAATTTCACCGCGTTCGAGAGCAGGTTGATGATCACCTGCTTCAGGCGGAGCGGGTCGACGAAGAGCGGCGGCACCTCGGGCGCCACCGAGCGGGTGACCCGCAGACCCTGTTCCTGCGCCCGCTCACTGATCAGGCGCTCGCACTCCCGCAGGAGATCGTCGATGGAGATGGTCGTCTCCTGCAGCTCGACCCGGCGAGCCTCGATCTTCGAGAGATCGAGGACGTCGGAGATGAGCGTGAGCAGATGCCGGCCGGAGGAATAGATGTGGCCCGCATATTCCCGGTACTTGGCGCCGATCGGCCCGAAGCGCGCATCGCGGATGATCTCGGAGAAGCCGATGACCGCATTGAGCGGCGTGCGGAGCTCGTGGCTCATGTTGGCCAGGAACACGCTCTTCGAGCGATCCGCCATCTCCGCCGCCTGCTGGGCGCGCACGGCCTCCTCCTCCGCCTGCTTGCGGGCGGTGATGTCGGTGAAGGTGCGCACTGCGCCACCGCCGGGCAGCGGCACCGTCCGCACCTCGAGCACGACGCCGTTCGGACGGATGCGGTCATAGGTCGCGAAGATGTCGGGAATGCCGCCCGCCTTCACGAAATCCTGGAATTCCTGCCCGGTCTTGTCGAATTCGCCAACCTCCCACTGCCAGCGGACCAGCTCGTCGAAGCTCCAGTGTTCCGTGGTCATCTCGGGCGGCAGGTCGAGCAATTCGACAGCGCGGCGATTGCAAAGCTGGATCGAGCGGTCGGGCCCGATCATCAGGATGCCCTGGTCCATGTTCTCGAGCGTCGCCTCGAGGATCTCCGATTTGCTGCCGAGCTGGGCCTGGCTGGTCTTCAGGCGTTCCGCGAGATCGATGAGCGCGGCGGCCTGCGCCTCCAGGCGCTCGCGGCTCGCCAGCAGCTCGGTGTTGTTGTGCCCCAGCGCCGTCTCGGATTCCTCCAGCCGCCGGACCTGGCGGACCACGGTGATGAAGAGCGCCGCGAACACGACCGCCGCGCCGATCGCCGCGATCGCGATGCCGAGGGCCTGTCGGCGCCAGGCCGCGAGCGCCGCCCGCTCGGTGATCGAGGTCGTGAGCATAACGGGATAGCCGCGCACCAGATGAGCCGACGCCAACCGAGCATTGCCGTCGAATCGGCTCTCGATCCGGATCGCGCCGGCCTGGTGCCCCGACGCGCTGGCCATCAGGGCGTCGAAATTCTGCGAGCGACCCAGCGTCAGGAGGTAGCGGGGCGCTTGTGGCACCCTCGTCATCAGGGCCCCGTCATCGCGGGCAAGCACGATCGCCGTGCCCTCGCGCAGCGAGACCGCCCGATAGAATTCGTTGAACTGCTCGAGATCGATGGCGACCTGGACCACGCCCAGGAAAGCGCCGTCGCGCGCGCTGATCCGGCGCGCGAGATAGATCGTCGGCCTGCCGGTCGATCGGGCGACGGCCGACGCGCTCACGAAGACTTTGGGCGCCGATCCGCTGCGCAACTCGCGATAGGTCTCGCGATCAGAGAGATCAAGCGCCGGGATCGGCCATTGGCGCGAGAAGTTGAGCAGTCTGCCATCGGCGTCCAGGATCCCGATCGCTTCAGCCTGGGTCAGGGCCTGGCGCCGCTGCCGCAGCAGATCGAAGATGTCGCGACTGCCGAAACGTGCGCGAAACGCGTCCGGCGTATTCACGCCTTCCGCGGCGACTATGCCCTGGATCTCCGTCAGCACGAGATCGGCGGCCTGGAACGAGCGCGACGTCTGCTCGGCGAGCACCAGCCCCATGCTCTGGAGATAGCTTCCGGCCTCTTGCTTTGCTTCTTCGCGCAGCCGCCAGATCGAGAATCCCGCCGCGCTCAGCGTCAGGACAACCAGGAGGCTGCCAATCCACGCAAGGTGGCCGCTGGTACGGATGGCGTGCCTCAGACTCAACGACCACCTCCTGGCGGCATCCTGGGGCGGCGGTGACGCTGCTGTCCGCTCACCGCACCTCTTCATGCGGTCATAACAAGACGGTGGACAGACCTTTCGCGACGCTCGCCCAGCCTACAAGGATGCCTAGCCAGTTGTTATCGCCCCTAAAAGGTTAAATAGAGATTTCGCAACAAAAACGGGTGATTAGTCAGCGTTCTTGGCGGCGGGCAAACCGCCGACGCATGGCAGATCCGCGAAACCGGATCTGCAATTAAGAACTATTCTCAATTAAGTCATTGGGTAACCTCAAGGTGTGCCCGATGACCGCTATCGCCCTCGCCTTTCAGCGCTTTCGCGCGGTGCCAGCTGCCGGCGCAGTCAGCACATCCGGCGTCTGGCGCCTCTTCGGCCCGGGCCTGGTGGTCGCGGTCGGATATATGGATCCCGGCAACTGGGCAACCGACCTCGACGCCGGCTCGCGCCATGGTTTCACCCTCCTTTCGGTCGTGGTCGCGGCGAGCGCCATCGCGGCGCTACTGCAGTATCTCGTGGTCCGCCTCACCCTTGCCGCCGGGACCGACCTGGCGACGCTGATCGGGCGCCGGTTCTCGCGGCCGGCGACGTTGACGGTCTGGCTCATCTCCGAGCTCGCCATGATCGCGACCGATCTCGCCGAGCTGCTGGGCGCCGGCCTCGCCCTCAAGCTGCTGCTGGGGATCTCCCTCGAAGCTGGCATGCTCGCCACCACGGCGATGACCTTCGCGCTGCTGGCGGCGCCGCAGCGCTTGAGCGGTTTGCCGGAGCGCGTCATCACCGCGCTGGTGGTCGTCGTCGCCGCGTGCTTCGCGGCGCAGATCGCGATCGCGCGCCCCGACGCCGGCGCTGTGCTGCGCGGCCTCGTCCCGAGCCCGGAGATCGCTCGCGATCCCGGCATGCTCTATGTCTCGCTCGGCATCCTCGGCGCCACCATCATGCCGCACAACCTCTATCTCCACTCGAGCCTCGCCCACGCGCGCGCCGCCGAGGCCCGCGGCATCGAGCGGAGCCGCATCGCGCGCCTGCTGGCGATCGATTCCGGCGCCGCTCTGACCCTCGCCTGCCTGGTGAACGCGGCGATCCTGATCGTGGCGGCGGCGGCCTTCCATGGCGGCCAGGCAGTCGCCGGCATCGAGGATGCCTACAAGCTCATCGACCCCGTCCTGGGCAGCGGGCTTGCCGCGCCGCTCTTCGCGGTGGCGCTGCTCGCCGCCGGACAGAGCGCCACCATGACCGGCACCATGGCCGGCCAGATCGTCGCCGAGGGCTTCCTCGGCCTCAGCATCAACCCGGTGCTGCGCGCCTTCCTGACCCGGGCGTTCGCTCTGGTACCCGCGATGATCATTCCCGCCTTTCTCGGCGAGAACGCCGTGGACACGCTGCTGGTGGCGAGCCAGGTGGTGATCGGCGCCGCGCTCCCCTTCGTGCTGGTGCCGATGGTGCTGCTACTGCGCGACCACAGGGTCATGAGCGTGCTCAAGGTGAGCCCGCTGATGCTGCGGCTCGCAACCTCGGTGACGGCGGCCCTTGTGGTGCTCAACACCTGGCTCATCACCCAGAGCTTCGCGTAACCGCTTTCCCAGCGATCTCGGTTCCGCCTAGGCTCCATCGGCGCGGCGGGGAAGCCGCGCCTCACGTTGAGGAGCACCGGCGCCCATGGCCGCACCCTTGCCGCATCATCATCGCTACGACTACCAGCCGATCGCACGGCGACAGGTTTATGTCTGGCCGGCCGGTCGAGGCCTTGCCGTCTATATCGCGATCAACCTCGAGCATTTCGCCTTCGGCGAGGGGCTCGGCGCCGAGCTGGCGCCAGGCGGGCCGCCGCCCGACGTGCTGAACTTCGCCTGGCGCGAATACGGCAACCGGGTCGGTGTCTGGCGGCTCATTGAACTCCTCGAAGAGCTCGAGCTTCCCTGCTCAGTGCTGGTGAACTCGACGATCTACGACCATTGCCCCGAGGTGACGGAGGCATTCCGCCGGCGCGGCGACGAGATCGTCGGCCACGGACGCACCAATGCCGAGCGGCAGGGTGTGCTGGATGAAGCGACCGAAGCGGCGCTGATCGCCGAGGCCACCGCGCGCATCGCCAAGGCCGAGGGCGCATCGCCGCGTGGCTGGCTCGGCCCCTGGATCTCCGAGAGCCGGCTGACGCCGGATCTCCTGCAGGAGCAGGGCTATGCTTACCTCCTCGACTGGTGCATGGACGACCAGCCGGTCTGGATGCGCACCCGCAAGGGCCGCATCCTCTCCGTGCCCTATCCGCAGGAGCTCAACGACATCCCCGCCATCGTCGCGCGCCGCATGGACGCCGGCCCCTTTGCCGACATGATCGTCGACAACTTCGACGAGATGCGCGAGCAGGCGAAGAGGAAGCCGCTGGTGATGGGCGTGGCGCTCCATCCCTATATCGTCGGCCAGCCCTATCGCCTGCGCCATCTCCGCCGCGCGCTCCGCCACATCGCGGCCCAACGCTCCGAGCTCTGGATCACGACGGCGGGCGCCATCGCCGAGCATTGCATCGCGCTGCCAAACGGCACGGTGCCTTAAAGGGATCTCGGCAGCCTGGCGTTCTCAGCCGAAGGCCAGAAAGGCGCTGAAGCCCGCGACCATCAACGCCAGGACCGCCGACAGGAACAGCTCGGCACGGATGCCGCCGGCGGAATGAAGGTCCTGGTCGTCGAGCAGCCGGCCGGTGCGGACAAATCGCGCGGCAGCAACGCCGATCAACGCGGTCCCGACGAGGATCAGAGCCAGCCCGTCGTAGCGGCCAAGCGGCCCCGAGAGCCGCTCGAGCTGCAATTGCCGCGCCGCGCCGAACGAGTTCGCGCTGGCCATGGCGAGAACGAAAAGATTGAACTTCTCGATGACGAAGCCGAACGCGATCACCGCGATCCCGGTCCGCACCCAAGCCAGAAAGGTTCGCTCATTGGCAGCGTGATCACTGTAGCCGCGGATCATACCATGCCTCTTTCAGTGATGCGGAAGGGTCGATAGGAGCCGCCCGGGTTCTATCGATCCTCCGGGTTCCTAGCCGTCCATATAACTCACATGCGCCGCGACGATGCGCCAGCCCTCGGGAAGGCGCAGCCAAGTGTGGCTCTGGCGACCGATGCGCGGCACGTTCTCGCGGGTGAACTCGGTATTGGCGGTACCGACGTCGCGGCCATAGGTGGTGATGACGGTATTGCGCAGCTGGCGCGCCAGTCCCGCCGGGGAGCGGGCGGCGCGGAAGCCGGTGATCTGCTCGTGGCCGTAGAGGTTCTCGGTGATGCCGAAGCGCAGCGTCAGCGGCGAGTTCCAGAACAGCTCGGTGAGGACGGCGACATCGTTGCCGACCAGGGCTTGCTCGTAGCGGTGGAATGCCGCCGTGACCTCGGCGAGCACCTCGGGAATGTTGATCTCGTGCATGCTCTCTCCTGATTAGCGCTGTGAGCGCCGATAGGCGCGCCAGCCACCATGGGCGGTGATGTCGATCGCGCTCGCCACGGCGTGGCTCTCGCAGAGAAAGCCCTTGGCCTGGCGACCGTCCTCCAGCTCGATGGTGCCGATGCCGAGCGGCGGCGCGATGCCGGCGAGGAAGACGCCGAGCGCGGCGGCGGGAACATCCCACACCTCCAGCTCGATCGCGGCACCTCCGTCCGCCACGCGTAACAGCCCCGGCCGCTTGCCGTCAGGCAGCGCATAGAGGCGATAGCAGGGCGCCGTGCGGCCGGCACGGCGCAGCCGCGCTCCGAGGGCGGTGAGCTGCGGATTGAGCGGCTCGCCGGAGAGATGAGCCCCCACCACCGCCAGCGGGACGAAGGGAAAATCGAGCGACGCGACGCCCGGCGGCGACGGCTGCGCGGCGCCGGTCGCGCCCAGCGGGAGCCCGGTCGCTTGATGGAATCGCGCGGCAATTCCTGCGATGAAGGCGTCGTGCCATGCCGGCGCTACCAGCGTGATGCCCGCCGGCAGGCCGTTGGCCTGAAATCCGCCGGGCACGGCGATCGCCGACAGATCGAGAAGGTTCACGAAGTTGGTGTAGTAGCCGAGATTGGCGTTGAGCTCGATCGGGTCGCGCAGCAGCTCCTCGACGCGATAGAGGGTGCCGGCACTCGGTAGAACGAGACAGGCGATCTCCTGCCAGAGCGGGCAGAGAGCGCGTCTGATCGCCGCCAGACGATGCTGGGCGGCGAAAGTGTCGGCGGCGGTGTACCGGCTCGCGCTGGAGAGGATCTCGCGGACCACCGGATGGATCTCCTGCGGCCGCTCGGCGAGGAAGCTGCCGAGGGAGGACGCCCGCTCGGCAAGCCACGGGCCGCCGTAGAGAAAGCCAGCCGCCTCCACGAGGGGCGCATAGTCGATCTCCCGTGCCTCGCCGCCGAGCGAGCCGAGCCGCGCGATCGCCTCGCCATAAAGACGCTCGGCGTCCGCATTGCCGAAGAACCGGCGCTGATCCGGACGCGGCACCCCGAACACGAAGCGCGGCGGCGCCTCGGGAACCCGCGCGCGAAATCCCGCCGGCGCCGCGCGCGAGAGCGGATCCGCGGCGTCAAGACCGGCAGTCTCCGCCAGCACCGCCATCGCATCGGCAACGGTGAGCGCGAAGATCGAGACGCAGTCGAGGGAGCGACAGGCCGGCACCACGCCGGCGGCGCTCAGCAAACCGCGGGTCGGCTTCAGCCCCACCACGTTGTTGAAGGCCGCCGGCACCCGGCCGGAGCCGGCTGTATCGGTGCCGAGAGCAAAGGAGACGAGCCCCATCGCCACCGCGACCGCGGAGCCCGAGCTGGAGCCCCCGGGCACGAAAGCCGGATCGAAGGGGTTGCGCGGCATGCCATAAGGAGAGCGCACGCCAGCGAGGCCGGTGGCGAACTGGTCGAGATTGGTCTTCCCCACCAGCAGCGCGCCGGCCGCCAGCAGCTTCTCCACCACGGTCGCCGAGCGCTCTGCATCGTAGGCGAAGCCGGGGCAAGCCGCAGTCGTCGGCAGGCCTGCCACGTCGATGTTGTCCTTGACCGCGAAGGGGACGCCATAGAGCGGCAGCGACGCGATGCCCACCGCCTGCCCGTGCCGCTCCAGCGCCTCGGCATCGGCGCGGAGCCGATCGAGGGAGAGCCGGTGGATCCAGACCGCCGTCGCATCGGAGGTCAGGAGGCGGTCGCCGAGGCTCTCGATCAGGTCGACCGGCCGCAGCGCGCCCTCGAGATAGCGCCGGCGCAGGCTCGCGAGGTCGAGGGCGATCGTCATACGGCAACGCTCCGGCGCTGAGAAAACGGCAACGGCGTCTGGTTTTGCAGGACCCGGGCCAAAGCCGCAAGGCCGGCAACATGTGGCAGGGGCACCGCGGCGATGCCGCCGGTTTGCCCTCTCCCCGCGGGACTTGCGCAATTCTTGACCAAAGATTCTGCCGAGGCCCCCGCTCCTCCCGCTCGCCGCATGGCACATGGGTTGCAACGTCTGCGCAGGGCTCACGACGACCCTGCCCGAATGGGTCATGCGTCAAAGGCAGCGGAGGGGACATGCGGCGACGGGATTTCCTCAAGGCCACGACAGCGCTCGCCACCGGCAGCGCGCTCGCAGCAGCGGGCGGGTTCAAGGCGCCGGCGCTGGCGCAGAGCCGCAAGGATACGCTTCTCACCGTCTCCGAAGGCGGGCCCAACAATCTCGACATCCATGGCGTCGGCACCAATCGCGGCGGCTACGAGGCGTCGTGGGCGGTCTACGACCGGCTGCTGAGCTTCGGCGCCAAGACCGACGAGAACGGCAACGGCCATTACGACGACAAGAAGCTGGTGCCTGAGCTGGCGGAGGAATGGGATCTCCGCGAGACCTCGGTCACCTTCAAGCTGCGCAAGGATGCCACCTTCCACGACGGCACGCCGGTGACGGCGAAGGACGTGAAATGGTCTTTCGACCGCGCTGTCACCGTCGGCGGCTTCCCGACCGTGCAGATGAAGGTCGGCTCGATGGAGAAGCCGGAACAGTTCGTCGTCGTCGACGACCGGACCTTCCGCATCGATTTCATCCGCAAGGACAAGCTCACCATGCCTGACCTCGCGGTGCCGGTGCCCGTGGTGATCAACTCGGGTCTCGCGAAGAAGCACGCCACCGCCGAGGACCCCTGGGCCATGGAGTGGCTCAAGAACAACACCGCGGGCGGCGGCGCCTACAAGCTCGACAAGTACACGCCCGGCCAGGAGCTGATCTATCTCCGCAACGAGGCCTGGAAGTCCGGCCCGCCGCCGGCGATGCAGCGGGTGATCTGGCGCGTGGTGCCGTCGGCCGGCAACCGGCGCGCGCTGATCGAGCGCGGCGACGCCGACATCTCCGTCGATCTGCCGCCGAAGGACGTGGCCGAGATGGCTGCCGACAAGAAGCTCACCGTCGTCGGCACGCCGATCGAGAACGCGCTCCAATACATCGGCATGAACGTGACGATGAAGCCCTTCGACAATGTGAAGGTGCGCCAGGCCGTCGCCTATGCGATCCCTTATCAGAAGATCATGGACGCGGCGCTCTATGGCCGCGGGCGGCCGCTGTTCGGCGGCCCGGCCAGCGTCACCACGCCAGATTGGCCGCAGCCATTCCCCTATGTGACCGATATTGCGAAGTCGAAGCAGCTGCTCGCTGAAGCCGGCTATCCCGACGGCTTCGAGACCACTCTCTCCTTCGATCTCAGCGCTGCGGTCACCAACGAGCCGCTCTGCGTGCTGACCCAGGAGAGCCTGGCGCAGGCTGGCATCAAGGTGACGCTCAACAAGATCCCCGGCGCCACCTGGCGCGCGGAGTTCTCCAAGAAGACGCTGCCGATGATCACCAACGTTTTCGGCGGCTGGCTCAACTTCCCGGACTATTTCTTCTTCTGGACCTATCACGGCCAGAACTCGATCTTCAACACGATGTCCTATGTGAATCCGGCGATGGATAAGCTGATCGACGCCGCGCGCTTCGAGAGCGACCCCAAGGCCTACGACACCGAGGTCGAGGGCTTCATCAAGATCGCCATGGACGACGTGCCGCGCATGCCGCTGTTCCAGCCCTACCTCAATGTCGCCATGCAGAAGAGCGTGGTCGGCTATCGCTACTGGTTCCATCGCCAGCTCGACTACCGTCAGCTCGCCAGGGCCTGAAACCGCGGTTGCGGCGGGACGATGGCACCTCTCATCCTCCGCCGGCTCTTCACCGCGCTCCCGAGCGTGGTCGGCGTGATCATCGTGACCTTCCTGCTGACGCGCGCGCTTCCCGGCGATCCCGCGGTCTATTTCGCCGGGCCCGCGGCGACCGCGGAGGGGATCGCCGAGATCCGCCACAAGCTCGGTCTCGACAAGAGCCTGCCGGCGCAGTTCCTGGATTACGTCAAGAGCCTCGCCCACGGCGATCTCGGGACCTCGCTCACGACAGGCCAGCCGGTGCTGAGCGATCTGATGACGCGGCTCCCCGCTTCCGCCGAGCTCACCCTGCTCGGCCTCGCGATCGCGGTCGCCATCGCCATGCCGCTCGGCATCCTCGCCGCGACGCGACCCGGCTCCTGGATCGACCACCTCTGCCGCGTCATCTCGACGGCGGGCGTCTCACTGCCGACCTTCTTCACCGGCCTGCTGCTGGTCTACGTCTTCTACTACCTCGCGGGCTGGGCGCCGGCGCCCCTCGGCCGGCTCGACGTCTTCGCCTCGGCGCCGCCGACCCGCACCGGCTTCTACCTGATCGACAGCCTGCTCGCGGGCGATCTCGAGACCTTCCGCGCCGCCTTTGCCCAGCTCCTGCTGCCGGCCCTCACCCTCGCGATCTTCTCCCTGGCGCCGCTCGCCCGCATGACGCGGGCCTCGATGATCGCCGCGCTTTCCAGCGATTTCGTCCGCACGGCGCGCGCCACCGGCTTGACGCGCAGCCGCATCGTCGGCGTCTATGCCCTCGGCAACGCAATCCTGCCGGTCATCACCACGCTCGGCATGGTGTTCTCCTTCCTGCTCGGCGCCAACGTGCTGGTGGAGAAGGTCTTCGCCTGGCCCGGCATCGGCTCCTATGCGGTCGAAGCGCTGATCGCCTCGGATTACGCGCCGGTGCAGGGCTTCGTGCTCACCATGGCGCTCCTCTACATCGCCCTCAACCTCGCGATCGACCTGCTCTACGGCGTGCTCGATCCCCGCATCGGCGTCACCGCGTGAGCGCGCTTCTCCGTCATGCCCGCCACGTGCTGCGGGAGAATCCCGTGACCGGCGGCGCCGCGGCTTTCTTCTTGCTGCTGCTCCTGCTGGCGCTCGTCGGACCGGTGATCGCGCCCTTCGACCCGCTGGCGAGCGACACTGCCCAGGCGCTGCATCCGCCGGACGCCGCGCATTGGTTCGGCACCGACCAGCTCGGTCGCGACATCCTGAGCCGCATCCTGGTGGCGACGCGGCTCGACTTCGGCATCGCCATCGTCTCGGTCGTGCTCGCCTTCGCGCTGGGCACGCTGATGGGGATCGCCGCCGGCTATTTTGGCGGCTGGTCCGACCGCGTGGTGGGCCGTCTCGTCGACACCATCATGGCATTTCCGCTCTTCGTGCTGGCGATGGGGATCGTCGCCGCCCTCGGCAACACGGTCGCCAACATCGTCTACGCCACCGCCATCATCAACCTGCCGATCTACGCCCGCGTCGCTCGCGCCGAGGCCAACATCCGCCGCGATGCGGGCTTCGTGGAGGCGGCGCGGCTCTCCGGCAACGGCGAAGGGCGCATCCTGCTCGCGCAGATCCTTCCCAACATCATGCCGATTATGGTGGTGCAGATCTCGCTCACCCTCGGCTACGCGATCCTGAACGCCGCCGGCCTCTCCTTCATCGGCCTCGGCGTGCGGCCGCCCACCGCCGAGTGGGGCATCATGGTGGCGGAGGGCGCGAGCTTCATCGTATCCGGCGAATGGTGGGTGGCGCTCTTCCCCGGCCTCGTCCTGATGGCCGCCGTGTTCTGCTTCAACCTGCTGGGGGACGGGCTCCGCGACATCGTCGACCCGCGGAAGCGCACATGAGCGCCGTCCCGCTCCTCGCCGTGACCGACCTCTCGGTCGAGTTCCGCACCCGATCCGGCACCGTGCGCGCCCTCGATCGCGTGAGCTTCGAGATCGGCCGCGGCGAGACGCTAGCGCTCGTGGGGGAGAGCGGCTCCGGCAAGTCGGTCACCGCCTTTGCCGTCATGGGGATCCTCGACCCCGCCGCGCGGATCACCGCCGGCGGCATCGCCTTCGGCGGCCTCGACCTCCTCGCCACCGCCGAGCGCGACCTGCAGGAGATGCGCGGGCGCGAGCTCGCCATGGTGTTCCAGAACCCGCGCACCGCGCTGAACCCGATCCGCGCCGTCGGCAAGCAGCTCGCCGACGTGCTGCTGCGCCACGCCAATGTACTGCCGGCGCAGGCGGCGGCCAGGGCCATCGAGCTGCTGGCGCAGGTGAAGATCCCCGATCCCGAGCGACGGGCACGGGCCTATCCCTTCGAGCTCTCCGGCGGCATGTGCCAGCGGGTGATGATCGCCATCGCGCTCGCCTGCTCGCCCGCGCTGCTGATCGCCGACGAGATCACCACCGGCCTCGACGTCACCACCCAGGCGGTGATCATGGACCTGATCGGTGAGCTCGCCCGCTCCCGCGAGATGGCGACCCTGCTGATCACCCACGACCTCGGCCTCGCTTCGGAGCAGGCGGACCGCATTGCCGTCATGCATGCGGGCCACATCGTGGAATGCGCGCCCACCGCCGAGCTGCTGGCGCATCCGCGGCATCCCTATACGCGAAGCCTGATCGCGGCGACGCCACGGCCGACCGGCAGCCTGCGCAATCTCACGGCGATCCCGGGCGGGCTGCCTGATCTCCGCAGCGCCAATCTGCCGCCCTGCCGCTTCAGCGCCCGCTGCGACCGCCGCGATCTTCACTGCGAGGAGCACTTGCCCCGGATCGCGATCGCGGCAGGCCACATGGTCGCCTGTCATCACCCGCTATGAGCGCGCTCCTCGACATCCGCGACCTCGCGCGCCGCTTCCCGGTGAAGGGAGCGGCCGGCGGCTGGTGGCGGCCGGGCCGGACGCCCGCCCAGCTCCACGCGGTCGACCAGGTCAGCTTCACCCTCGCCGAAGGCGAGACGCTGGGACTGGTGGGCGAGAGCGGCTGCGGCAAGTCGACCCTCGCCCGGGTGATCGCCCGCCTCATCGACCCTAGCGACGGCCGCATCCTCTTCGAGGGGCGCGATATCGGCGCCATCCCCGCCCGCGGCTTCGGACGCGCGGCCGAGCGGTCGCGGATCCAGATGGTGTTCCAGGATCCGACGGACTCGCTCAACCCGCGCTTCACCGCCTTCGCCGCCATCGCCGATCCGCTGCGCCGGCTCCGCAAGCTGAGTGGCGAAGGGTTGCAGACACGGGTGGAGGAGCTGGCGCAGCTCTGCGGCCTCGCGCCGGAGCTGCTGGGCCGCTTCCCGCATCAGCTCTCCGGCGGCCAGAAAGCCCGCGTCGGCATCGCCCGGGCGATCGCCGTCGAGCCCCGGCTTCTGATCCTCGACGAGCCCACTTCGGCGCTCGACGTCTCCGTCCAGGTGCTGATCCTGCGCCTCCTCGACGATCTGAAGCGGCGCCTCGGCCTCAGCTACATCTTCGTCAGCCACGATCTCAACGTGGTGCGCCTGCTCTGCGACCGCGTCATCGTCATGTACTCCGGCAAGATCGTCGAGGCCGGTCCCACCGCCGAGGTGTTCGCGGCGCCGGCGCACCCCTATACGGCAGCCCTCGTCGCGGCGATCCCGGTGCTGGCAGTGGGCGCGCGTCGGCCGCGCCTTGCGCTCCCCGGCGAGCCGCTGAGCCCCATCGATCCCGATCCCAACACCTGCCGCTTCTACGGCCGCTGTCCCTTGGGCCAGCCGCGCTGCGCGGAAGCCATGCCCGATCTCGTTTCCTGGGGCGACAGGCGCGCCGTTGCATGCCACTTTGCAGAGCGCCATGAAAGCCGCGCCGCCGCCGCTCTCGCGAGCGTCGGCACCTGATCGAGAGGAGGAGCCATGGACGACCGTTTCGACGTCGCCGTCTTCGTGGACGCCGCGTCCGGCTGCATAGGTCTCGAGATCGCGCCGGCGCATCGGCCCGGCGTGATCCTCAACATGGAACGCATCGGCGCCCTCGCCCAGCTGGTGATGGAATTCCCGCTCGCCGACGAGGATGAGCCGGCGCCAGTCTTCCGGCCATGATCGGGCCAACCGCGAGCGCGCGGGAAATCGCCGCCGCCGTCCGGTCCGGCGACGCCAGCGCGGTCGAGATCGCCGAGCAGGCGCTCGCCCGCATTGCCGGGGTCGACGCCAAACTCAACAGCTTCACCAAAGTGACTGCCGAACGGGCACTCGCCGAAGCCCGGACGGTCGACGCCAAGCGGGCCCGGGGCGAGGATCCCGGCGCTCTTGCCGGCGTTCCGGTCGCGGTCAAAAACCTCTTCGACATCAGCGGTGTCACCACCATCGCCGGCTCCAAGATCGACGCCGAGAATCCGCCGGCGGCGCGCGACGCGACCGCGGTGCGGCGGCTCAGGGAGGCGGGCGCGGTGCTGCTGGGCGCCCTCAACATGGACGAATATGCCTACGGCTTCACCACCGAGAACGCCCACTATGGACCCGCGCACAACCCGCACGACCTCCAGCGGATCGCCGGCGGCTCCTCGGGCGGCTCGGCGGCGGCGGTGGCCGGCGGACTGGTGCCGCTCACCCTCGGCTCCGACACCAACGGCTCGATCCGCGTGCCGGCCTCGCTCTGCGGGATCTTCGGCCTGAAGCCGACCTATGGCCGGCTGAGCCGCGCCGGCACGCGGCCCTTCGTCGCGAGCCTTGACCACATCGGTCCCTTCGCCCGCTCGGTCGGCGATCTCGCCCTCTGCTACGACGCGCTGCAGGGCTCCGATCCGCACGACCCCGTCTGCCGCGAGGGCCCGATCGAGCCAGCCCTGCCGGAGCTCGCGCGCGGCGCTGATGGGCTTCGCCTCGCGATCGCCCGCGGCCATTTCGCGCCCGAGAATACGGAGCAGGCGCAGCAGGCGGTGGCAAAGGTGGCAACGGCGCTCGGCGCCAAGCGCGAGATCGTCGTGCCGGAAGCCGCCCGGGCGCGCGCCGCCGCCTTCGTGATCTCGGCGTCGGAGGGCGCCAACCTCCATCTACCCGATCTCATGAAGCGCGCGCAGGATTTCGATCCCGCGACGCGCGATCGCCTGCTCGCGGGCGCGCTCATTCCCGCCGCCTGGGCGGTGCAGGCGCAGCGCTTCCGCCGCTGGTACCGAGCCCGGGTGCTGGAGCTCTTCGCGGCCTCCGACATCATCCTCGCCCCGGCGACACCCTGTCCTGCCACCCTCATCGGCCAGGAAACGATACGCATCGGCGGCGCCGAGGTGGCCGTGCGTCCCAACATGGGCATGTTCACCCAGCCGATCTCCTTCATCGGCCTCCCTGTCGTGGCGGTGCCGGTGCACGGGCTCGGACCGCTGCCGATCGGCGTGCAGATCATCGCCGCGCCCTGGAAGGAGGCGCTGGCGCTGCGCGTCGCCCATGCGCTGGAGCAGGCCGGCATCGTCGCTTCTCCGGTTCCGGCGCTGGCCTGACTATTGCATCGCCGCGGGCGAGGATGCGGCGAGGATTTGCGTGTGCTCGCCGCAGAGGCCCGATCCCTTCGGCGGAGATGCCTATGCCGGAAGTAGCGGCGGAGCCCTATCCCTTCGAGTATGAGCCGGCGACCGCCGCGCTCATGATCATCGACATGCAGCGCGACTTCGTCGAGCCCGGCGGCTTCGGCGCCGCGCTCGGCAACGACGTCTCGAAGCTTCGCCGCGCCATCGAGCCGACCGCCGCGGTGCTGGCGGCGGCGCGCAAGCTCGGCCTCTTCGTCGTGCACACCCGCGAGGGCCATCGCCCGGATCTCTCCGACCTGCCGCCGGCGAAGAAGCGGCGCGGCAAGCTCAAGGTCGGCATCGGCGACATGGGGCCGATGGGCCGCATCCTCGTCCATGGCGAGAAGGGCCACGGCATCATCAGCGAGCTTGCCCCGATCGCGGGCGAGCCGGTGGTGGACAAGCCCGGCAAGGGCGCCTTCTACGCCACCGATCTGGAGCCAATGCTGCGCAACCGCGGCATCAAGCAGCTCATCGTCTGCGGCGTCACGACGGAGGTCTGCGTCAACACCACCGTGCGCGAGGCGAATGATCGCGGCTACGACTGCCTCGTGCTGGAGGACTGCGTCGCCTCGTATTTTCCCGAATTCCACGCGGCGGCGCTCGCCATGGTGAAGGCGCAGGGCGGCATCTTCGGCTGGGTGGGGAGCTCGCGTCAGCTGCTGGAAAGTCTGGGAACATAATCAAAAGAGGGGACAGGCGATGACGACCGCAACAGTGACGGGGGCGGCTGACTACGCGGTGCGCTGGTGGGTGCCGGGAGACTGGAATGCCTTCTTCGGCCTCTTCACCAATGTCATCCTCAACCTGATCGTGCTGACCGGGCTCTGCCTCGGCGTGGTGCAGCTGCCCGACGGTGTCGTCTATGGCCGCATCCTGCCGGCGCTCGGCATCGCGTTGCCGCTCGGGAATCTGTTCTACGCGTTCCTCGCGGTGCAGCTCTCGAAGGGCGAGCGCCGCTCCGACGTGACGGCGATGCCCTATGGGCCGAGCGTGCCGCACATGTTCATCGTCGTCTTTCTGATCATGCTGCCGGTCTATCTCAAGACCAAGGATCCGCTGCTCGCCTGGCGCGCCGGCCTCGCCTGGTGCTTCATCATCGGCCTCATCGTCCTGCTGGGCGCCTTCGTCGGCCCCACCATCCGCAAATACACGCCGCGCGCCGCAATGCTGGGGACGCTCGCCGGCGTCTCCATCGCCTTCATCTCCATGCGGCCGAGCTTCCAGAGCTGGGAGGTGCCGTGGATCGCCTTCCTGTCGCTCGCCATCGTGCTGATCAGCTGGACCGCCAATGTGCGGCTGCCCTGGGGCCTGCCCGGCGGGCTGCTGGCGGTGGTGGTCGGCACCGCGATCGGCTGGCTCGCCACCGCCTTCCATCTGAGCGACTACATGCAGCCGGCGGCGGTAGTAGCGTCGCTCAACCAGTTCGGCCTGCGCCTCCCGGTCCCCAGCGGCGACGTCTTCGCCGGCCTCGGCAACATCGGCCCGCTGCTGGTCACCGCGATCCCCCTCGGCATCTACAATTTCACCGAGGGCATGAACAACGTGGAGAGCGCCGCCGCCGCCGGCGACAGCTACAACCTCCGCCAGATCCTGCTCGCCGACGGCATCGGCGCCATCGTCGGCTCCTTCCTCGGCAGTCCCTTCCCGCCCGCGGTCTATATCGGCCATCCCGGGTGGAAGGCGGTCGGTGGCCGCATCGGCTATTCGCTGGCGACCGGCGTGGTGATCGCCGGTGTCTGCTTCCTGGGCCTGACCGCGATGCTGCTGGCGGTGGTGCCGCTCGCCGCCATCCTGCCGATCCTGCTCTATATCGGCCTCGTCATCGGCGCCCAGGCCTTCCAGACGACGCCCGCCTCCCACGCGCCCGCGGTGATGCTGGCGATGATCCCCAACATCGCCGCCTGGGCGCAGACCCAGGTAGACGGCGCGCTCGCCGCCGCCGGCACCTCGGCGGAGAAGCTCGGCATGGCGAAGCTGATGGGCGTCGGCGTCGTCTATCGCGGCATGCAGCTGCTGGGCGGCGGCGCGATCCTCGCCGGCCTCATCTTGGGCGCCATCGCCGCCTTCATCATCGATCGAAAATTCCGCTGGGCCGGCGTCTACGCGCTTGCCGGGGCGATCCTCGCCTTCTTCGGCCTGATCCATGGCGAGTCCCTCGGCATCGCCGCCTCGCCGACGGTCTCGCTGGGCTATCTGCTGGTCGCCGCGATCTGCTTCGCGGTGGAGTATGCCGCCCCCGCGACGGCTCCAGCGGTGATCAGCGAGGGAGATTAGTCTCTCACCGTCTCCGCGAGCGCGGCGCCGAGCATCTCCAGGCCGAGGTCGATCTCGGCGGCGCTCACGGTGAGCGGCGGCGCGATGCGCATCACGCCGGCGGAGGCGCCGGCGCGAACGATGTTGGCGCTGAGGCCCAACCGGAGCGCCGCGTCGGTCACCTTGTCGGAGAGCTCCTGGGCGGAGGCATGCGACTTGCCCTCGGTCGGTGCGAATTCGAGACCGAGCAGCAGCCCGCGGCCGCGCACGTCGCCGATGCAGGGATATTTCCGCTGCAGCTCGAGGAGCCCGTTCTTGAGCCGCGTCCCCATCTCCTTGGCGCGCGCCGCGAGCCCATCGCGCTCGACGATCTCGATCACCTTGGCGCCCACTGCCGCCGGCAGCGGATCGTTGACGTGGGTGGTGTAGAAGAGGAAGCCGCGCTCGTCGCAGGTCCTGGCGATCTCGTCGCCGACCATCACCGCCGAGAGCGGCAATCCGGCGCCCAGCGTCTTCGACAGCACGAGAATGTCGGGTGTCACGCCGTCGCGCTCGAAGGCGAATAGGGTGCCGGTGCGGCCCATGCCGGTCTGCGCCTCGTCGAGAATCAGGAGCATGCCGCGCTCGCGGCATTTCTGCTTGAGGGCGGCGAGATAGCCCAGCGGCAGCTCGATGATGCCGCCGCTGCTCAGCACCGGCTCGGCGATGAAGGCGGCGAGATTGCCGGTGCTCTGGCGGTCGAGGAGGTTGAAGGCGTCGTCGAGCTCGGCGCGCCAGTCAATGCCGGGGAAGCGCGGCTTATAGCTGCTCGGAGCCGGGATTGCGAAGGAGCCCACCGCCATCGGCCCATAGCCGCGGCGACCCGCCTTGTAGGTCGCAGAAGCGGCGGCGCCGGTCATGCCGTGCCAGGACTGAGCGAAGCCCACCACCTCCCAGCCGCCGGTCACCAGCTTCGCGATCTTGATCGCGGCCTCATTGGCCTCGCCGCCGGTGGAGAGCAGCATCGCCTTCGGCAGCTCCGGCACCAGCCGCGCCAGCGCCGAGGCGAGATCGATCACCGGCTTGCTCACCATCGAGGAGAAGAGATGATCGAGCCGGCTCACCTGCTCGCGCACCACCGCGACGATCTCAGGATGGCAATGGCCGAGGATCGCGCTCATCTGGCCGGAGGTGAAATCGAGCACGCGGCGGCCGCCCGCGTCGTAGAGGAAGGCGCCCTCCGCCCACACCGGCACGAAATCGACGAACTTGCCGCCGAACTGCAGGAGATGGCGGCGCGCCCGCGTCCAGAGCTCCGCCTGATCGTGCCCTACCGCGCTGCCTTCCATGGCTCGTCTCCCGCTGTGGCTCGCCGAAAGCTAGCATCCCGCCTTCATGGTGTCCTCAGGTGATCGTTCCGCGCCTGGTAGAGCTTCTCCTCGGCGTAGCCCATGGTCTCGGGCCTGGCGCGGCCGAGCATGACCTGGAAATAGACCGGCTCCAGGCTGTTGTTGACGTAGCCGTGGATGACGCCCGGCGGGCAGGCGACGCATTCCCAGGGGCCGAGCACGATGTCGATGCGCCTGCCGGACTCGTCCTCGATGAAGGCGGTCAAGTGACCCTGGAGGACGAAGAAGATCTCCTCCACCTCGTGGGTGTGGGCGGCATTGCCCTGGCCCGGGGGCACGAACATGATGCTGAGGGTGAAGCCGCGAGGCGGAATGACGTTGGGATCGCCATGCTTGCCGGAGCCGCCGGCGCCGATGAAGCGGTGCTGCGCGCGGCGGTAGCCGTCGTGCTTCGCATCCTCGAAGGCGTTCCAGTCCGCTTTGCGGTCGCGGAAGCGCGCTACGAAGCGGCGCTCGATCTCCTCCAGCGGCATGCCCTCGAGCTCGGGCGGGCGCGGATGACGGGCGACGGACATGGGCGTACTCCTTAGAACTGCTTCGCGGCGCGGACGATCTGCTCCGGCGTGATCGGCGTTTGGTTGAACTCTACCTTGAAGGACGCGAGCGCGTCGCAGATCGCGTTGGCGATCGCCGCGGGTGGCGCGATCGCCCCACCCTCGCCCACGCCCTTGACGCCGAGCGGGTTGAGCGGCGAGGGCGATTCCAGATGGATGAGCTCCATGTCGGGAATGTCGCTGGCGGTCGGCAGCAGGTAATCCATCAGCGAGCCCGTGAGAAGCTGGCCCTCCGCGTCGTAGGTATAGCCCTCCATCAGGATGCCGCCGAGGCCTTGCGCCGCGCCACCGACGATCTGGCCTTCCAGCAGCAGCGGGTTCACCACCACGCCGCAATCGTGCGCGATCGCGTATTTCTCGATCTTCACCCGGCCGGTCTGGATATCGACCTCGACGATCGCGGCATGGGTCGCGTTGGTCCAGGTCACCGTCTGCGGCTCGAAGTAATGGGTCTCCTCGAGGCCGGGATCCATTCCGGCGGGACGGCCGTGGTCCCAACCGGGCCGCGCTGCGCGCGCCACCTGGGCCAGCGAGACGCGTCGCTCCGGCACGCCGACGATGCTGACGCCGCCATCGCGGAGCTCGAGATCGACCACGGCGCATTCCAGCAGTTGCGCCGCGATCGACAGCACCTTCTTGCGGAGCTTGTCGCTCGCGTAGTGGATGGCGCCCGACAGCGTCACCGTGCTGCGGCTCGCCATGGTGCCGAAGCCGATGGCGATGCCGGCGGTGTCGGCGAGCTGGATGGTGACGTCCTCGGGTTTGACCGCCCAGGCATCGGCGACGATCTGGGCGAAGATAGTCTCCATCCCCTGCCCCTGGGCGCAGGCGCCGCCCGCCACATGCAGCTTGCCGTTGGGCTCGATCCGCACCGAGGCGCCCTCGAAGGGACCGACGCCGGTCCCCTCGGTGTAGCAGCCGATGCCGAGACCGAGATAGCGACCTTTCTCGCGCGCCGCACGCTGACGCTCGCGGAACGCCGCGACGCCGCCCACCGCCGCCACCGCCTTCTCGAGCCCGGCCGGAAAATCGCCGCTGTCGTAGACGATGGGCTCGCCATCGCGATAGGGGAGCCCGATCCGATAGGGCATCGCTGAGCCCGGGATCATGTTGCGCCGCCGGATCTCGGCCGGCTCAATGCCGAGCGTCGCAGCGATCAGATCGATCGTCCGCTCCATGGCGAAGCTCGCCTCGGGGCGGCCGGCGCCGCGGTAGGGCGCGCTCGGCACCTTGTTGGTGGAGACCACGCGCGCCGAAGCAGCGAGATTGTCGACCTTGTAGGGGCCGGTCAGATGCACGGCGCTGTTGTAGACCACGCCGATGCCGATCGGATTCCAGGCGCCGCAATCGGCGATGAACCGGTCGCGGATGGCGAGGATGCGGCCCTCGCCATCGAAGCCCACCTCCAGCTCATGGGTCTGGTCGCGGGAATGGGTCGAGCACATGAGATGTTCGTGCCGGTCCTCGATCCAGCGCACCGGCCGGCCGACGCGGCGCGCCAGGAACGGGATCAAGAGATCCTCGGGATAGACGTGACCCTTGACGCCGAAGCCGCCGCCCACATCCGGCGCCACCACGCGCACACGGCCCTCCGGCAGGTCGAGGATCCCCGACGCCTCGCGGCGGAGCCAATGCACCACCTGGGTCGAGGACCAGATGGTCATGGAGTCCGTGCGCTGGTCATAGACACCGAGAACGCCGCGGCACTCCATCGGCACGCCGCTGTAGCGGTGGTGATAGAAGCGCCGCTTGAGGCGGTGCGGCGCACGCGCCATCGCGCCCTCGACATCGCCCTTGGCGATCGCGAACTCGCCGATGACGTTGGTGCCGAGCTGTTCGTGGACGAGCGTGCCTCCCGGCTTCACGGCCTGCTCGGCATCGATCACCGCCGGCAGCGTCTCGAGCTCCACGTCCACCAGCTCGGCGGCGTCCTCGGCGACGTAGCGGCTCTCTGCCAGGATGACGGCGATCGCCTCGCCGACGTGCCGAACCTTGTCGGTAGCGAGGAGAGGCTGCTGCGGGTTGTGGATCTTGTGCTGCACCGTGGTCTTCCACTTCGCCGGCAGCGAGAGCTGGGTGTCCGGCACGGGCGGCAGCAACCGCATCAGCTCGGCGCCGGCGAGCGCAAGCGCGACTCCCGGCACTGCCTTGGCGCGGGCGAGGTCCACCGACTTGATCCGAGCATGGGCCATCGGGCTCCGCACGAAGGCCGCATGCAGCATGCGCGGGAGAACGAGATCCGCCACATACTGGCCCTGCCCGCGCAGCAGCCGGTGATCCTCGCGTCGGAGGATCGGCTGGCCGACGAAGCGATCCGGTCGCGCCGCGCTCATGGTTTCACCTGCATCTTCTGGGCGGCAGAGGCCACCGCCCGCACGATGTTGCGATAACCGGTACAGCGGCAGATCACCGCCGACATCGCCTCGCGGATCTCCTCCTCGCTGGGCGACGGGTTCACGCGCAGGAAATCGAGAGCGGCGATCAGCATCCCCGGCGTGCAGAAGCCGCATTGCAGACCGTGCTCGCGATGGAACGCCTCCTGCAGCGGATGGAGCCTGCCGTCCTCGGCGAGGCCCTCGATGGTGCGTATCTCGGCGCCGTTCGCCTGCACCGCCAGCATGATGCAGGAACGCGCCGCCTCGCCGTTGAACAGCACCGTGCAGGCGCCACAGATGCCGTGCTCGCAGCCGGCATGGGTTCCGGTGAGGCCCAGATCCTCGCGCAGGAAATCCACCAGCAGCCTGCGCGGCTCGGCACGGCCCTCATGGGCAACGCCGTTCACCGTCAGCCGGATATCGATGAGATCGGACATCAGCGGGACTTCTCCTCGATGGCTTTGCGCAACACCCGGCCGGTCAGCACGCGGGAGAGATGGCGGCGGAATTCCGCAGAGCCATTCTGATCGGCCATCGGCTCGACCGCGCGCGCCGCCGCCTCGGTCGCCTCCTCGACCGCGGCCTCGCTCAAGCCCTTCTGCTCCAGCACCGCTTCCGCCGCCTCGAGCCGGAGAGGCACCGGCCCCGTGCCACCGGTGGCAAGCCGCGCCTTGGTGCAGCGGTTGCCGTCGCACTGGAGCACCGCCGCGACGGCGCAGATCGCGAAATCGCCATGTCGGCGCGCAAATTCCTCCACCGCGTAACGCGCCCCGGCCGGCATTGCCGGAAAACGTACCTCGATCAGGATCTCCTCGGCCGTCAGCGCGGTGGTGAGCAATGATCGAAAGAACTCGCCAGCCTTGATAACGCGCTCGCCCGCAGGACCCCGCGCCACCACCTCGCCCTCGAGAACCTGCAGCATCATCGGCAGCTCGGCAGCGGGATCGGCATGAGCGAGAGAGCCGCCGATCGTGCCGCGGGAACGGGTCGGCAGGTGCCCCACCAGCTTGATGGCGTCGCGCAGCAGCGGCAGCCGCTCGGCGATGACCGGCGAGAATTCGAGCTTCCTCTGCCGGGTCATGGCGCCAATCCGCACGACGCCGCCCTCTTGCCGGATATAGTCGAGATCCGGCATGCGGTTGAGATCGACCAGCGCCGCCGGGGCGGCGATGCGGAAGTTCATCATCGGGATAAGGCTCTGCCCACCCGCCAGAACCCGCGCCTCGCCTGCATAGCGCTGCAGCAGGGAGACCGCCTCGTCGAGGGAAGAGGGCGCATGATATGCAAACTTTGCGGGTTTCACGCGGCAAGGACCTCCGATATGTGCTTCACGCCGGCGGGGTGGCCGCGAGCGCCGCGACATAGCGCGCGATCTCGGCCTGGTATCTTCGCAGGAACCATCTCAGCGCCGCGAAGGTGGCGGCCGGCGCCAGCGCCTTCGCCAGCCGCTCCCTGGTCGAGGCGTTGGCGTCGATCGCATAGAGGGCACCAAACAGCTCGCCCTTGACGGCGGTGCGCACCGCCCGTCCGAGGCGGCCGCGCCGGTAAAGCGCGCTCGTCCCTTCCAGGAGGTTCAAAAGCTCGACCCAATGAAGCTCCGCCTGGGCTGTCGGCACGTCCGCGCGGACCTTGCGCAGCGCCTCGCCAAGCCGGCGGCTGATATCGAGGTAGGCGCCGGCATCGAGCGCCCGAGACTGCTGGCGCAAGGCCCGGGCGCTCACCACCAGTCCAAGGAAGGCAAGCAGCGCGGCCGCGAGCGCGACCAGCACCGCCAGCGCATCGCTGTTGTCGATGAGCCAGCGCCAGGCGAATTCCAGCGGCGTCACGACGCGGCGCCTTCAGTCGCCGCAACGCGCCAGCCGACAGTGTTATCCATCCCCCGCTCACCCCTGAAAGGAGCCTCGCGCCCGTCTCTCTCTCGTCTCGGCTCGCCTCTCATATTGGAATGACGCTGCGGTCGTAGCAAGTTGATCGCGAATACAGTATCCATCTTCCGACGCGGGTTGCGGGCGGGACTCTCGACGGATGCGCTATTCGATCTTCAGCCTGGCACGCCATGCCCTCGGCGGGCATCGCGACTGGGAACCGGCATGGCGCGATGTGGCGCCGAAGCCGGCCTACGATGTCGTCATCATCGGCGGTGGCGGACACGGCCTCTCCACCGCCCATTACCTCGCCAAGGAGCACGGCATCACCAGTGTCGCGGTGCTGGAGAAGGGCTATATCGGCTCCGGCAATGCCGGGCGGAACACCACCATCATCCGCTCGAACTACCTGCTGCCGGGCAACAACCCCTTCTACGAGTGGTCGATGAAGCTCTGGGAAGGGCTCGAGCAGGATCTCAATTACAACACGATGGTGAGTCAGCGCGGCGTCCTCAACCTCTTTCACTCGGACGGCGAGCGCGACGCCGCGGCGCGGCGCGGCAACGCCATGCGCATGCACGGCGTCGACGCAGAGCTGCTGAATACGGAGGGTGTCCGCCGGCTGGTGCCGATCCTCGATTTCGATGCCGCCCGGTTTCCGGTCAAGGGCGGGCTGCTGCAGCGGCGCGGCGGCACCGCGCGCCACGACGCGGTGGTCTGGGGCTACGCCCGCGCCGCCAGCGGCCGCGGCGTCGACATCGTGCAGAACTGCGAGGTGACCGGCCTCATTCGCGAGGGCGGGCGCGTCGTCGGCGTGGAGACCACGCGCGGCACGATCCGCGCCAGGAAGATCGGCATGGCGGTCGCCGGCAACTCCTCGCGCGTCGCCGCCATGGCGGGGCTGCGGCTGCCGATCGAGAGCCATGTGCTGCAGGCCTTCGTCAGCGAGGCGATCAAGCCCTGCATTCCCAATGTCATCACCTTCGGCGCCGGCCACTTCTACATCAGCCAGTCCGACAAGGGCGGCCTCGTCTTCGGCGGCGACATCGACGGCTACAATTCCTATGCCCAGCGCGGCAACCTGCCGATGGTGGAGACCGTCTGCGAGGGCGGGATGGCGCTGCTGCCATGGATCGGGCGGCTGCGAGTCCTGCGCTCCTGGGGCGGCATCATGGACATGACCATGGACGGCTCGCCGATCATCGACCGCACGCCGATCGAGGGGCTCTACATCAACGCCGGCTGGTGCTATGGCGGCTTCAAGGCGACGCCGGCATCGGGCTGGTGCTTCGCCCATCTGATCGCGCGGGACGAGCCCTTCAAGGTGGCGGCCGCCTACCGCCTCGACCGCTTCGCCGCAGGTCATCTCATCGATGAGCGCGGCCAGGGCCCGCAACCGAACCTGCACTGATCCTGATCCCAGTCATCCGACAGAGCCCCTGATCCCCATGCGCATCCCCTGCCCCTTCTGCGGCGCGCGCGACCTCAGCGAATTCACCTATCTTGGCGATGCCGATGTGGTGCGCCCCGATCCAACCGCGCCCGAGGCGGAAGCGCGCTTCTTCGAGGCGGTCTATCTCCGCGACAATCCCGCCGGCCCCCACGACGAGCTCTGGTATCACGCCTCCGGCTGCCGTTCCTGGCTGCGCGTCACCCGCAACACGGTAACGCACGAGATCCTGGGCGCGAGCCTCCTCCGCAAGACATGACCGCTTCCTTGCAGCCGAACCGGCTCGCCAGCGGCGGCCTCGTCGATCGCGGCCAGCCGCTCTCCTTCGCATTCGACGGACAGCGTTACACCGGTCATGCCGGCGACACGCTCGCCTCGGCGCTGCTGGCGAACGGCGTGCGCCTGGTCGGCCGCTCGTTCAAATATCACCGGCCGCGCGGCATTCTGACCGCGGGCCCGGAGGAACCGAACGCGCTGGTCGAGCTGCGCAGCGGCGCGCGGCGCGAGCCCAATACCAAGGCAACGGTCGCCGAGCTCTACGATGGCCTCGAGGCCAGGAGCCAGAACCGCTGGCCGTCTCTCGCCTTTGATCTGGGCGCCGTCAGCTCGCTGCTCTCGCCGCTCTTCGTCGCCGGGTTCTACTACAAGACTTTCATGTGGCCGGCGGCCTTCTGGGAAAAGCTCTATGAGCCCCTGATCCGCCGTGCCGCCGGCCTCGGCCGCGCCAGCACCGAGCCGGATCCCGACGGCTACGAGAAAGCCTATGCGTTCTGCGACGTGCTGGTGATCGGGAGCGGCCCCGCCGGACTTGCCGCCGCGCTCGCCGCCGCCCGCTCCGGCGCCCGTGTCATTCTCTGCGAGGAGGATTTCCGCCTCGGCGGCCGGCTTCTCGCGGACCGTCGGGAGATCGAGGGCATGCCGGGCCGGGAATGGGTGGAGCGCGCGGAAGCGGAGCTCGCCTCGCTTGCCGGGACCCGCATCATGCGCCGGACCGCGGTCTTCGGCGCTTATGACAGCAGCATCTATGGCGCGCTCGAACGCGTCACCGACCATCTGGCGGTGCCGCCGGCGCATCAGCCACGCCAGCGTCTCTGGCGGATCGTCGCGCGGCGCAGTGTGCTGGCGGCGGGATCGGTCGAGCGCCCAATTATCTTCGGCGGCAATGACCGGCCGGGCGTCATGCTGGCATCGGCAGTGCGCGGCTATCTCAACCGCTTCGGTGTCACGCCGGGCCGCCAGGTTGCCCTCTTCACCACGAGCGACGACGGGTGGCGGACCGCAACGGATCTCGCCGCCGCCGGGGTCGCCATCACGGCGATCGTCGATGCGCGCACCGAGGTCTCGTCGGCTCTCGCCGAGGAGGCGAAGCGCGTCGGCGCCAGGCTTCTGCTCGGCGCCACTGTGGTCGACACGCGCGGCAGCCTGAGCCTCGCTCGCGTCACCATCCGCGATCGTGACGGCCGCAGCGCGGAGATCAGCGCCGACACTCTCGCCGTCTCCGGCGGCTGGAATCCGAGCCTCGCGCTTTCCACCCATCTCGGCGGCAAGCCGCGGTGGTCGGAGGCGATCGCGGCTTTCGTGCCGGGCAATCTGCCGTCGGGCATGAGCGTCGCGGGCGCCGCGAACGGAGCGATGTCGCTCGCCACTGCGCTCGCCGAGGGATCGCGCGCCGGCGCCGAAGCGGCAGCTGCGCTCGGCTTCAAGGCAGCCGCCGTTGTGCCGCGCGGCGATGACGAGCAGACCGGAGTCACCCCGCTCTGGCATGTGGCGGAATCCCGGAGCAAGGCCTTCGTCGATTTCCAAAACGATGTCACCAGCAATGACCTGGCGCTCGCCGCC
>DATJOK010000070.1:0-49062 GCA_035507155.1 Allostellaceae bacterium | reverse complement strand
GGCGTCGACCTCATGGTGGCGATGAACCCGCAGACCTGGGACAAGGACGTCGCCGAGATCGAGCCCGGCGGCTATCTCTTCTACGATTCCACCAAGCCGATGCCGAAGTCGAAGTTCCGCGACGACATCACCGTGGTGGGGGTGCCGCTGACGGAGATCTGCAACGCAGAGTACACGGACGCGCGGCAGCGTCAGCTGTTCAAGAACATCATCTATGTCGGCGCGCTCTCGGCGCTCCTCGATATGGATGTCAAGGCGATCGAGAAGCTGATCGGCGAGCAGTTCAAGGGCAAGGACAAGCTGATCCAGCCCAACGTGCACGCCCTCCATCTCGGGCGTGATTACGCGCTCAAGCACCTGAACTGCCCGCTCGGCATCACCGTCAAGACCGCGAGCGCCGTCGGCAACCGCATCTTCATCGACGGCAACAGCGCGGCGGCGCTGGGCGCGGTCTACGGCGGCGCCACGGTGGCGGCCTGGTACCCGATCACGCCCTCCTCGTCGCTGGCGGAGGCCTTTCAGCGCCATTGCGGGCGATATCGAATCGATCCCGAGACCAAGAAGGCGCGCTACGCCATCATCCAGGCGGAGGACGAGCTCGCCTCGATCGGCATCGTGATCGGCGCCGGCTGGAACGGCGCCCGCGCCTTCACCTCGACCTCGGGGCCCGGCATCTCGTTGATGCAGGAGTTCCTGGGCTTGGCCTATTTCGCCGAGATTCCGGCGGTGCTCTTTGACGTGCAGCGCGGCGGCCCCTCGACCGGCATGCCGACGCGCACCCAGCAGTCGGATCTCATCTCCTGCGCCTATGCCTCGCACGGGGACACCAAGCACGTGATGCTCTTTCCCGAGGACCCGCGGGAGTGCTTCGAGATGGGGGCGCAGGCCTTCGATCTCGCCGATCGCCTGCAGACGCCGATCTTCGTCATGCTCGATCTCGACATCGGCATGAACGAGTGGCTCTGCGAGCCGCTCGCCTGGGACGACAGCCGCAAGATGGACCGCGGCAAGGTCATGACCTTTGACGATCTCGACACCGGCAGGGATTTCGGCCGTTACCTCGACGTCGACGGCGACGGCATTCCCTATCGGACGTATCCTGGAACCCACCCGACCCGTGGCGCCTATTTCACCCGCGGCACCACCAAGGACCGCTACGCGCGGTATACGGAGGAGGGGCCGGCCTACGTCGACAATATGAAGCGGCTCCTCAGGAAGTTCGAGACCGCGAAGAAGCTGGTGCCGGCGCCCATCCGCCGCAACGCCCGGCAGGCGACCCG
The DNA here is from genome assembly GCA_035507155.1 of Allostellaceae bacterium. Classification (GTDB taxonomy): domain Bacteria; phylum Pseudomonadota; class Alphaproteobacteria; order ATCC43930; family CGMCC-115725; genus DASZHJ01. Next base: position 47,782 of record DATJOK010000070.1, on the reverse strand, counting down.
CTACGGCGCCATCTATTTCGGCTCGACGACGCCCTCCATGCGCGAGGCACTGGAGGAGCTCGAGGAGCACAACATCCACCTCAACACGCTCCGCGTGCGGGGTTTCCCGTTCGCCGACGAAGTGCTGCGCTTCATCGCCGAGCACGACAAGGTCTTCGTCGTCGAGCAGAACCGCGACGCGCAGCTGCGCGCGCTCCTCATCAACGAGGGCAACATCGATCCCGCGCGCCTCGTCTCGGTGCTGCACTATGACGGCACGCCGATCACCGCGCGCTTCATCATCAGCGACATCGCCCACAAGCTTCCCTCGGTGGCGATCACGCCGCTCCGCAAGGCAGTCCCATGACCTATCTCGCCAAGCCCAAGCTCCACCATCCGCAGCTCCCGGCCAACGCGCTGGGCTTCACCCGGCGCGATTACGAGGGCGCGGTCTCGACGCTCTGCGCCGGCTGCGGCCATGATTCGATCAGCGCCGCCATCATCCAGGCCTGCTACGAGCTGGCGCTGCCGCCGCACCGGATCGCCAAGCTCTCGGGCATCGGCTGCTCCTCGAAGACGCCGACCTACTTCCTTGGCGCGTCGCACGGCTTCAACAGCGTGCACGGCCGCATGCCTTCGGTGCTCACCGGCGCCAATCTCGCCAACCGCGATCTCCTCTATTTCGGCGTCTCCGGCGACGGCGATTCTGCCTCGATCGGCCTCGGCCAGTTCGCGCACTCGATCCGCCGCGGCGTTAACATGGTCTATATCGTTGAAAACAATGGTGTTTACGGGTTGACCAAGGGCCAGTTCTCGGCCACCGCGGACAAGGGATCGAAGAGCAAGCGCGGGGCGGTCAACGCCGACGCCTCGATCGACATGGTGGCGATGGCGCTCCAGCTCGGCGCCAGCTTCGTTGCGCGCAGCTTCTCCGGCGACAAGGAGCAGCTGGTGCCGCTGATCAAGGCCGCGATCACCCACAACGGCGCCGCCTTCATCGACTGCATCAGTCCCTGTGTCGCCTTCAACAACCATCCGGGCTCGACCAAGAGCTTCGATTACGTGCGCGCCCATAACGAGGCGGTGAACCGGCTGGACTTCATCACTGGCCGCGAGGAGATCACGGCGGACTACGCGCCGGGCACGGTCGAGACGGTGGTGCAGCATGACGGCTCGGCGCTGCGGCTCCGCAAGCTGCATGCCGATTACAATCCGCACGACAAGATCGCCGCGATGACCTACCTCCAGGAGCGCGATGCCGCCGGCGAGGTGGTGACCGGGCTGCTCTATGTCGAGGAAGAGCCCGAGGATCTCCACCACCACCTCAATACGGTGGGGAAGCCGCTCAACACCCTCGAGGAGCGCGAGCTGATCCCCGGCGCGGCGGCACTCGAGAAGTTCAACGCCGCGCTCCGATGACCGGTTCCGCTTGGCGGAAGGCCCGACCACGGCGGCCGCCGGCGTCAAGCGAAGAGGATGGCCGAGTCGGCGCGCGGCGCTATACTGAAGAGATCAGGCACATTGGCCGGCTCGAGCCGAGGGCCGCGGGCTTGATGTCCGCCTGAGCCCGAGCCGTTCCGGGCGCCGACGGTGTCGCGTCATGGAGCCTGCCCATGCGGCTTGCGACGCTGCTTCTTACGGGCATCCTGCTGCTGGCCGGCGCTACCGCGGCGTGGGCCGAGCCGGTCGATCTCCAGCTCATCCTCGCCGCCGACGTGTCCCGGAGCATCGACAACGACGAGTTCCTGCTGCAGCGTCGGGGCTACGCGGCCGCGCTGCAGGATCCGCGGGTGCTGGGCGCGATTCGATCGGGCGCCATCGGCGCGATTGCCATCTCCTTCATCGAATGGTCGAGCGTCGGCGAGCAGAAGGTGGTCGTCGACTGGACGGTGATCCGCGACGACGAGAGCGCAGCCGTGGTCGGCGACCAGATCCAGAAGGCAGAGCGCTCCTATATCGGGCACACCTCAATCAGCGACGCGGTGGACTACGCCGTGGCGCAGTTCGAGAAATCGGGCGTCACCAGCGCGCGGCGGGTCATCGACGTCTCCGGCGACGGCACCAACAACTCGGGCCGACCGGTCGAGGCGGCGCGCGACGACGCGGTCGCCCGCGGCATCGTGATCAATGGCCTTGCCATCATCAACCTCAATCCGAATTTCGGCTATACCGCGCACACCCAGCCGCCGGGCGGGCTGCCGAACTACTACAAGACGAACGTCATCGGCGGTCCCGGATCCTTCATGCTGCAGATCGACGATTTCCACTCCTTCGCCGATGCCATGGTGCAGAAGCTGGTGACCGAGATCTCCGCGGCGCCATTGGTGCCCAAGAGCCAGCTGGCGTTGCATTAGCGCGGCGGCGACGCGCCCCTCTCCGCGGTCTCGGAGAGAGGGGCTTTTGAAGCCGGCTTAAGGCGTTATTCAGACCACCAGGTCGGTCTCGGGGTCGATGAGATGCATGTGGCCGAGATCGGCCACCAGCGGCATGACCTGGCCGGGCTGCGCGGCCGCCGTCGGATTGACGCGGCCGCAGACCTCGGTGCCGTCGACGATGAAGTAGACCATGGTCTCCATGCCCATGGGCTCCACCACGTCGAGGGTCACGTTGAACTCCTGGGAGTCCGACCGCATCTCGCCGCGCCGCTCGATGATGTGCTCGGGCCGGAGGCCGAACAGCATCTCGCGGCCGACGAACGGCTTGTAGCGTTGCGTGCGGGACGCCGGCACCTTGAAGGAAAGCCCCTCGCTGAGCCGCGCGGCGAGGCCACCGCCGCCGGCCTCCGCCAGTTTGCAGGGCAGGAAGTTCATCGCCGGCGAGCCGAGGAAGCCGGCGACGAAGCGCGTGCGCGGGTTGTGATAGAGCTCGTTCGGCGTGCCAAGCTGCTCGATGGTGCCGGCGTTCATCACCACCACGCGGTCGGCGAGCGTCATCGCCTCCACCTGGTCGTGGGTGACGTAGACCGTGGTGGTCTTCACGGTCTGGTGCACTTTCTTGATCTCGGTCCGCATCTGCACGCGGAGCTTGGCGTCGAGGTTCGAGAGCGGCTCATCGAAGAGGAAGACACGCGGATTGCGCACGATGGCGCGGCCCATGGCGACGCGCTGGCGCTGACCGCCGGAGAGCTGCCGCGGCCGCCGCTCCAGGAGCTCGGTGATGCCGAGGATGCGCGCCGCATGCTCGACCCGCGACTTGATTTCGGCCTTCGGAAACTTCTTCAGGCGCAGCCCGAAGGACATGTTCTCGAAGACCGTCATGTGCGGATATAGCGCGTAGTTCTGGAACACCATCGCGATGTCGCGATCCTTGGGCGGCACGTCGTTGACGAGATCGCCGCCGATGAAGATCTCACCGGAGGTCGCCTCCTCGAGGCCGGCGATCATTCGCAAGGTGGTGCTCTTGCCGCAGCCGGAGGGGCCGACCAGGACGATGAACTCCTTGTCCTGGATATCGAGGTCGATGGCACGCACCGCCTCGGTGCGGTCGAACTTCTTCACCACTTTGCGCAATGCCACATTCGCCATGCTCGTCTCTCCCGGAGGTGCGTTCGGTGCTAGGAACGGTTTCTTGCCGCCGTGCGTCCTGTCATCGACGCATCAGCCTTTGGTGGCGCCGGCGGTGAGGCCGGCAATGTAGAAGTCCATCAGGAACGCGTAGATCACCAGCGGCGGCGCCGCCGCCAGAAGCGCCGCGGTCATGATCATGCCCCACTGGTAGACGTCGGCCTTGACCAGGCTGGTGATGGTCCCGGCCGTCAGCACGAGCTGGCTGGAGCTGTAGATGAAGGCCATGGGATAGACGAATTCCGCCCAGGAGACCGTGAAGGCGAAGATCGTCGCCGCGATGAGGCCGGGGAGCGCCACCGGAATGAAGATCTTGAACAGCATCTGAACGTGATTGGCGCCGTCGATGAGCGCGGCCTCATCGAGTTCCTTCGGGATGCTCTGGAAGTAGCCGATCATGATCCAGGTGCAGAACGGCACCGTCAGCGTCGGGTAGACGAGGACCAGACCCCAGTAGGAGTTGAGGAGACCCAGCGCGCCTACGACCTTGAACAGCGGAATGAACAGCAGCGAATCCGGCACCAGGTAGGTGAGGAAGACGCCGGTCGCCAGGATGCCGGAGCCCCAGAATTTCATCCTTCCCAGCGAGAACGCCGCCGGCACCGAGATGAGCATGGTGATCGCCACCACGCAGACAGTGACGATCGCGCTGTTCCTGAAATAGATCGGGAAGTCGGTGCCGTTCCAGAGATCATCGAGATTGGCGAGGAATCCGTTGACCGCCGCCGGTAGCCAGCTATGTCCCTGCTTCACCGCCAGGCTGGCCTTGCCGGCATTGGCCCCGCCGGGGTTGATCCCCTGCGCGCTGGAGGAGAGCGCCGGCAGCCACGGGTCGGTGTTCTGGTTGGAAATCTGTTCGCTGGTCTTGGTGGCGGTGGCGAGCTGGTAGTAGGGCGGCGTCAGGAAGAACACCGCAAACAGCAGGAGGAAAAAGTAGGATGTGTAGAGCGCCCAGCGACGGCTGCGCGCGATGCTGCCGCGCGAGACGATGCGGGGTCCGTCGAGAGTGGCGGCTTGCGCAGTCATCAGATTTCCCTTCCGCGCTTGCGGACGCCGCGAAGGATGAAGATCGCGGAAATGCCGAGAATGGGGAACATGAAGAGCGAGATCGAGGCGCCGAGCGGGATGTCGCCGTTCTGGATGCCGTTCAGGAAGGCCCAGGTCGCGAAGACATGGGTCATGTCGCGCGGCCCGCCGGCGGTCAGCACGCGGACGATGTCATAGTTCGCGAAGGTGACGATCAGCGAGAACAGCACGGTGATGGAGATGATGTTCCGCATCATCGGCAGGGTGACGTGGAAGAGCTTCTGCCAAGCGCTGGCGCCGTCGATCGAGGCCGCCTCGTAGAGCTCGCCGGGCACGGATTTGAGCGCCGCCAGATACATGATCAGGAAGAAGGGCGCGCCGTACCAGACATTGACGAGGATGGCGCAGAAGCGTGCCCAGTAGGGATCGCTGAGCCAGGCGATGTGCGGGCCGCCGATCCTCGAGAAGAGCCAGTTGAAGGCACTGTAGGTGGGATCGAACATCCACCACCAGCCGAGGGTGCTGAGCGAAAGCGGGATCACCCACGGCACCAGCAGCATGCCGCGCCACTTGCGCTGGCCCTTGTCGGGCAGGTTGTTGACGAGATGGGCGGTGATGACGCCGATCAGCGCTTTGAAGAAGACGGCGGTGATCGCGAAGATGCAGGACTGCTCGACGACCATCCAGAAGGTCGAGCGGGTGAACAGGAAAGTGTAGTTGCCGAACAGGACGAACTTGGTCTGCGCCTTGTTCAGCATCGAGAGATAGATCGCGTAGAGGCCAGGGTAGATGATGAGCCCCAGCAGCACGGCCAGTAGCGGTGCCGCGAACAGCAGCGCGGTGGTGGATTTCCGCCGCGCAAGCTGTTTCAGCGTCTTCTGTGGCCGCGCCTGGGCAGGCGCCACGCCGGCGGAAGCGGTGGAGAGTGCTCGCGGAGTCGTATCTACCATGGCATCGGCGCTCCCGCTCGATGTGGGGGCGGCGCCGGGCGGATATCCGCCCGGCGCCGCGTTGGCTCAACAGTCATCATCCTCACGCCGAGGATCGACTCAGCTGCGAAGGTATCCTTCGCACTCGTTGGCGGCCCACTTGATGACGTCGTCGATCTTCTCTTTGCCTTGCGAGATCTTCGAGATCATCACGGTGTGGATCGAGTTGTTGTAGATCTGCGCGGCGACATCCGGGCGCGCCGGGAAGCCGTTGATGCTGTATTCCTCGTCGCCGCGGGGCGGATAGTTGTAGACGGTACCCTTCGGCGGCTCGACCACACTCCAGGTGTCGAAGTCGTAGTAGCTCTTGAAGGCCGGCAAGTCGTAGCCGACCGAGGCCGCCACCAGGCGCTTCGCCTGCGGCTTGTCGACGATGTGATGTGTGAGTTCCTTGGCGGCGGTCTTGTTGCCGCCGAAGTTCCACACGCCGTAGAAGAACGGCAGGTAGGGTGCGAAGCGGCCCTTCGGGCCCTTCGGCGTGTCATGCGTCCAGCACTGCTCGGCGACCTTGGGATTGTCGCGCTTGGCAACCGCCCAGGCGCTCGGTGGGTTCATGATGTTCGAGCCCTTGCCGGAGATCAGCCAGCGATTATTGCCGGCGTCGTCCCAGGCATAGACGTCAGGCGACATCTGCTCGGCGATCTTGACGCCCATCTCGAGGGCGGCGCGGGTCTCCGGCGAATCGATCTTGATGTTGTCCTTGTCGTCCACGGGGACCGAACCGTAAGCGCGGAACAGAGCGCCGACCCAGTCGATCGCGTCGCTGGTCTGACCGAGCGGCAGGCCGACTGGATAGCCGGCCGCCTTCAGCTTGGTGGCGGAGGCAAGATAGGAATCCCAGGTCCAGCTCTCGACCAGCTTCGGGTCGCGCGTGCCGCCGGGGCCGGGGAACATCTTCACGATGTCGAGGCCCGCGTGTTCCTTGTAGAGGTCGATGCGCGAGCAGCAGGGCTTCACCTGGCTGCCGACGATGGTCGGCACACCCATCCACTTGCCCTTGTCCTTGGCAAGATACTCGGTGACGGGCGCGATCGGGCCGTGATCCTTGATGAGCTCATTGATCACGTCGTCCATCGGCTCCAGCACCGCGCGATGCACCTGAATCTGCCAGGCGCGATGCTGCATGATGTCGTGGCCGGTCTTCGCCTGCGCCTCGGCGCTCGCGGTGAGCAGATCCTTGTCGCCGATCGAGGTGATGTAGTCGATGGTCACATCGACGTGGTTCTTCTCGCCCCACTCCTTCACGATGGCGCTCATCGTGTCGTTGGCGCCCGGGACCCAATGGTCCCAGAGACCCATCGTGAGTTTTCCTGCGGAATAGGCCGTACGCATGTACGGCATCGCGACCGTTGCTGTCGCGGCAGCCGCCGTCGTCGTCAAGAACCTGCGACGGCTGAACTTGGAACCTTTCATGGCGCTCCCTCCCTGTGTTTCATGGTGCGCGTTTGCGGATGGCTCAGGGCGAGCGCGATTATTTGTTCTTTCGCGCTCGCCGGATTCGATCGTAGGTGGTTGGTTAATCCCTTCGTCAGAAGACGGGTCCGCCAGCGGTATTACGTCCGCGCGTACCCCCTATGTTTTGGAAACATAACGCGAGCATCCGCCCGCTGACAAGTCGCACCTTGCGACCTCCCTCTGGCCCGTGATGCCCATAGAACGGGCAGGTTTTCAGCCGATCAGTGAATGTCCTCCATTCGCGTGAAGGCTTCGCGGAGCTGTGCCATGCCGAAACCCGGGGACTTGGCGGCATCGAGCAGCACTTTCTCGCGCCGCGCGATCAGGGCGGCGGCCTCTGGGACGCGCTTCACCAGTTCTTTTGGAATCACCACCGCGCCGTGCCGGTCAGCGTGCACGAGATCATCGCCGGAGACGATCATGCCGGCGACGCTGACTGTGCCGCCGAAATCTACCAGATGGACATGAGCGTGGGACGGCATGATCGAGCCCGCCAGCACGAAGAAGCCGGGCGCCATCTGATCGATGTCGCGCACGGAGCCGTCGGTGATGGTGCCGATGCAGCCGAGCGCCTTGTGCACGTTGGTCTGCACTTCGCCCCAGAACGCGCCGAAGCCGGTATCGGGACCGTCGATGTCCTGCAGCACCGCCAGGCTCGGCTGCGGCGCCTTGGCGATATATTCGTAATAGCTGAGGCGCTGAGCCTTGGCCTCGGCGGCGTTGCGCTGGTGCGGCTCGCGCGAGCGGATAATGGCCGTGCGCGCATAGCCCACGACCGGCTTCATGGTGGGGAAGGGGCAGACGAGCGGCCGGCGGTTGAAGCCGAGCGCGCGGCGATCCGGCGCCACCATCTCCAAGGCGTTGCAGATGGTCGGCGTGTCGAACTCCGCAAGCGCGTCGAGGTCGCGTTGCGTCAGCGTCGTCGTCATGGGTCCTCCCTGGTCCGGATTGGCGACCGATACTAGAGATGCCCGTGGTCCGCTGTCACGCGTCTGAAACGCCGGCGGCTCAGGCCGGCGCCCGGGTGGCCGGCATCAGCTCGGCCACGAAATCCCTGAGCTCGCCAGGATTGAGATCGGAGACCGCCCAGTACTCCATGCCGCCCTGCTTGAAATAGACGAGGTTGTAGCCCTGCAGCGCCGCCGTCCGCGGCGCCTCATCACCTGCCTCCGGCCAGATGAAGAGGTTGATGATGTGCTGCTGGTGCCGGTAGACGAGGGCGGCCACCTGCCGATGGTCGAGGTAATCGAGACGGCCACCTACCAGCGGGAAGCCCTGGCTGGTGAGGTCGACCACCGGCGGCGAAAAGTCGAGCTTGCCGTTGAACCACGGCTTCACGGTATGTTGATCGGAAGAGGCGACGTCGGTGAGGTGATCCGCCATCAGCGAGCGGATCTGGCCGGCGACCACCTCCCGGGTGAGCGCGGCCTCCTCGCTGGCGTGGGGCCCGCCGAGCCAAGCCGAGGTCGCGGTGACGCTCATCGCCACCGCCAACAGCAGCGAGGCGGCGATCGCCACCGGGTTCCAGCCGACCCAAAGCCATCTGAGGTCGCGCAGCGGCGAGCGCGACTTGCGATCGATCGCGCTTGTAATCCGCGCCCTGAGATGGGCGGGCGCGCGGAAGCGCTCGCCCTCGTTCCGGATCACCGCGCTCATGCGACGCTCGGCGTCGTAGAAGGCGCGGCACTCCGCACAGTCCTTGAGATGCCGCTCGACGTCCGCCGCCCGGTCGGTCGCGAGCTCACCGTCGATATAGGCGCTCAGCAGCGTGCGGGTTTCGGCGTGGTCCATCCGCTCACTCCTGCGTCCGCGGCCGCTGCCAGGCGTCGTGCAGCAGCTTGCGCGCACGCGCCAGGCGCGACATCACGGTGCCGATGGGAATGCCGACCACGTCGGCGATCTCGCGGTAGGAGAGATCCTCGATCTCGCGCAGCACGATCACCTCGCGGAACTCCGCCGGGAGCCGCTGCACCAGCTCGTTGACGCGCACGCGGTCGCGGCTCTCCATCAGCAGCGTCTCGGGGTCGCTGCCGAGCTCGCGGCTGCTGCCGCCGAGGAGCGGCGCCACCTCGGCCGGCGTGTTCTCGTTGATGGCGTCATCGCCGGCGATCTCCGAGCTCGGGCGGTTGCGTTTGATCCAGGTGAAGCAGGAATTGCGCACGATCGCCAGCAGCCATGCGGAGGGATTCTCGCCCTCGAAACCGTCGAAGTACTTGTAGGCACGCAAGCAAGCCTCCTGCACGACGTCCTGGGCATCGCTGTCGCTGCGCGTCAACCAACGCGCGAGGTTATAGGCGGCGTCCAGGTGAGGCATGATGACCTGCTGGAAGCGCTGGGCCTTCTGCTCTCGATCAGCGGCCAAGATCGATCCTCGTGTTCCCCTGATGAGACTTTCGATCGGCCACGCCTATTCCCGAAAAAGTGAGCGCGCGACGGAACCGCCGTTAACCACGGCGCCGGAATAATCGGTGGCTGGCCCAGGTCTCCTCGACGTCATCTTGCACCAACCCTGGGGAAGCGAGGAGTCCATGAGCCATTCCATCGACCGCCGGCAGTTCGCCCGGCTTGCAGGCCTCGGAGGCGTCGCGTTCGCTTCCGGCCTTTTCACCCACACCGCCGGCGGCCGCGCCTGGGCCGCGGGTCGCGAGGCTGCCAAGGAGTTCTATTTCGTCCAGCTGTCGGACAGCCATTGGGGCTTCAAGGGCGACGCGATCAATCCCGAGGCCAAGACCACTCTGCCGAAGGCAGTGGCCGAGGTGAATGCCCTCAAGCAGCAGCCCGATTTCATCGTTTTCACCGGCGATCTCACCCACACCACCGACGATCCGCAGGAGCGTCGTCGCCGGATGGCGGAGTTCCGCGACATCGTCAAGGAGCTCAAGGTGAAGACCGTGCGCTTCATGCCGGGCGAGCACGACGCCAGCCTCGACAACGGCGCCGCCTTCAAGGAGTTTTTCGGCGAGACCCACTACACCTTCGATCACAAGGGCGTGCATTTCATCGTCCTCGACAACGTCTCGGATCCCGGCGCCTCGCTCGGCGAGACGCAGCTCGGTTGGCTCAAGGCCGATCTCGCGCAGCTCGACAAGAAGACGCCGATCGTCGTCTTCACCCATCGGCCGCTCTTCGATCTCGCCGCGGATTGGGACTGGGCGACCCGCGACGGCGCCCAGGCGATCGACATGCTGATGCCGTTCGAGCATGTGACCGTCTTCTACGGCCACATCCATCAGGAGCATCACGACATGACCGGCCACATCGCCCATCACGCGGCGATGTCGCTGATCTTCCCGCAGCCGGCGCCGCATTCGATGCCGAAGAAGGCGCCGATCGCCTGGGATCCCGCGCATCCGTTCAAGGACCTGGGCTGGCGCGTCGTCGAATCCGACACGCCGAAGGCCACGGTCTCCTTCACCGAGCATCCGTTGAAGGCCTGAGATGCGGGAATATCTGAAAGTACGGCCCGAGCTCGCGGCGGTGGCGGCGCTTCTCGTCATCGGCGGCTGCGTCGCCACCGAGGTGGCGCAGAAGCCGGCGCAGCCGACGGAGCAGACGGTGAAGATCGTTGCGAAACGGTTCGACTTCACGCCGGACCAGATCACTTTGAAGAAAGGCGTGCCGGTCGACATCGAGTTGACGACCCTCGACCGGCTGCACGGCTTCAACGTGCCGGCGCTGGGTCTCCACGCCCAGATCGTGCCGGGCCAGACCACCCATGTCCACTTCACGCCGGACAAGACCGGTCGCTTCGTGATGGCGTGCGACATCTTCTGCGGCGAAGGCCACGAGGGCATGGACGGCACCATCGTGGTGCAGTAGGCCTCCCCCGGGATCGGGCATTCGATGCCGGATCCCGCTCTGCCGGTCCCGGCCCGCATCGGGGCCGGCAGAGTTCTTTTCAGCCGGCTGTGGACGCGATTCTCCCGGACGCTTTAGTCTGAGCGCCCTCGAGGCCACACGGCGGCGCGATGTTTCTGTTTCTTCCGCTCTATGACGATGCGCCCCGGCGGCGGGTGCCGGTCGTCACCTACGGGCTGATCGGCACCTGCGCCGCAGTCTTCCTGTGGCAGATCGGGCTGCCGCCCAGGGCGCAGGATGCCGTGGCTTTCTCCTACGGCATGATTCCCGCGGTGCTTTTCGGCTACGCGCATCTGCCGGCGCGGCTGGCGCGCGTCGCGCCCTGGCTCACCGTCTTCACCAGCATGTTCCTGCATGGCGGCTGGCTGCACCTTCTCGGCAACATGCTCTACCTCTGGCTCTTCGGCAAAGGCGTCGAGGGCGCGCTGGGGCCGTTCCGCTATCTCTTCTTCTATTTCATCTGTGGCGGCGCGGCGGCGCTGACCCAGGCCCTCATCAGTCCGACCGCCGAGGTGCCGATGATCGGAGCCAGCGGCGCGATCGCCGGCGTGCTCGGCGCCTATCTCGTGCTGTTCCCGCGCGGCAACGTGGTGGTCTTCTTCTGGCTCTTCATCTTCGTCCGCCTCATCACCGTGCCGGCGGTTATCCTGCTCGGGCTCTGGTTCCTGCTGCAGCTCCTGAGCGCGGTCTCGGCGACAGCGGGCGAGCCCGGCGTCGCCTTCTGGGCCCATGTGGGCGGCTTCACTCTCGGCATGCTGCTGGTGCCGTTCTTCCGCCGCTCCGGCGTCGCCATGCTGCAGCCGGCGCGCACCGGCGCGTTCGTGGTGGCACCGCCGCGGGCGGCACGCCAGCGCTTCAGCGCCGGCTCCGTGCCTTCGGCCGGCCGCGGCGCCGGACGGCGCGGGCCATGGGGCTGAGGCTCAACGCCGGCGAGGCGGTGCTGACGCCGGCGCTTGCCGCCGGCCATGGCGAGGACATCGCCATCGTCAGCGGCGATCTGGAACTCTCCTACGTCGCGCTCGATCGAATGGCGCGCCGCGCCGGGAATGCGTTTGCCACGCTCGGCATCGGCCGCGGCGATCGCGTGCTGCTGCTGATGCGGGACACGCCAGTCTTTGCCGCTGCCTATCTGGGCGCGCTCATGCGCGGCGCCGTGGCGGTCGCGCTCAACACGCGCAGCACCCCGGAGGCGCTGGCGCATGTCTTCGCCGACAGCGGCGCGCGGGTGCTGCTGACGGAGGCGATGTTACTGCCGCTGGTGGAACAGATACCGGCGTCGCAGCGGCAGAGCCTCGCCGTCGTGGTGACGGGAGACGCGCCGCCGGGAACCGCGAGCTGGGACGTGGCAGCGGCACGTGCATCGGAAGAGCTGAGCGCTGCCGACACCGCGGCGGAGGAGCCCGCCTTCTGGATCTATTCCTCCGGTACGACCGGCGTGCCGAAGGCGATTATTCACGCCCACCGGGACGTGCTTCCGACCGGGCAGGTGCTGACGGAGGTCCTCGGGCTCGGTCGCGGCACGCGGGTGCTTGCCACCTCGAAACTCTTCTTCGCCTATGCGCTCGACAACGGGTTCCTCGGCGCGCTCAGGGTCGGCGCCACCGTCGTGATGCAGCCGGACTGGCCGGATCCCGCCGCCGTCATCGACCTGATGGAGCGGACGCGCGTCGACGTGCTCTTCAGTGTGCCGACCTTCTATCGCCGGCTGTTGGCCGAACCGGCAGGGCAGCTTGGCCACCTCGGCGCCATCAGCCATTTCATTTCCGCCGGCGAGGCGGTGCCGGAGGAATTCGATCGCCGCTGGCGTGCCATCACCGGACGCCCGATCCTGCAGATCTACGGCACCTCCGAGACATTCTGCGTGGCGATGGCGATGTCGCCCCAGGCAGCGGTTCCCGGCAGCGTCGGCCGGCCGCTGCCGGGAGTGCGCACGCGTCTCCTCGACGACGCTGGCGGCGAAGTGCCGCCGGGCGTCACTGGCTTGCTCTGGATCAAGCACCCCGCGCTGGCGCAAGGATATTGGCAGCGCCCAGAGCTCACTCGCGAGTGTTTCCAGGCGGGTTGGTTCAACACGCGCGACTGCTTCAGCGTTGATGCCGACGGGTATTGGTACCACCAGGGCCGCGACGACGAGATGCTGAAGATCGCCGGACAGTGGGTCGGCCCGGCCGAGGTCGAGGCGCTGCTGTTGACGCTTCCCGGCGTGGCGGACGCGGCCTGCGTCGCGGTGCCGGATCCGGATGGATTTCCGCGTCTCGTCGGTTTTCTCGTCGCCGCGGAGCCGGCGGCGGCGCTGCGGGCCGCGCGCGTTGCCTGCGACGAGCGACTGCCGCGCCACAAGCGGCCGCGGTGGATCCGGAGCATCGGCAGGCTGCCGCGCACCGTCACGGGAAAGGTTCAGCGCTTCAAGCTTCGCGAGCAATTCCTCGCCGAGCGCGCCAGCGACGCGGATCGATAGGCGTGCTGCACAGGGAAGGGGCAGAGCGCGCTCAGCGATACGGCACCGCCGACGCTTGCGGGATTGTATACGATTGCTATTGTCGGAAAATACGGGGCATTTGACGCAGCAAGGGGCGGCTCCGATCGGGCCGGTAATCACAAGATGCGGGGTCAGACAATGAAGAAGATGGTGCTGGCGGCGGTTTCGGCCGCGGTTCTCGCGCTCGCGGCGCCGGGCGCTCTGCGGGCGGCCGACGACACCGTGAAGATCGGCCTGGAGATCCCGCTCTCGCCGCCGGGCGATCCCGCCGCGGGGCAGCTGATCCGTCGCGGTGGCGAACTCGCCATCGAGTACATCAATACGGTGATGGGCGGCATCAACGGCCACAAGGCCGAGCTGGTGGTGCAGGACAGCCAGGGTCGCACGGAATCCGGCGTTGCGGGCTACCGCAAGCTCGCCACCGAGGACAAGGTGATCGGCGTCACCGGCTTCTTCCACAGCTCGGTCAACATCGCGGTGAACGAGGTTGCCAACGAGCTCGGCGTGCCGACGATCGGTACCCAGACCTCGGCGGCGGAGATCACCTCCAAGCACTACGAGACCGCCTTCCGCACCCACGCGATCGACCCGATCCGTGTCGAGACCTTCCTCGAGTTCATCAAGAAGATGGGCTACAAGCGCATCTCCCTGGTGGCCGAGACCACCGACTACGGCATCGGCATCGTCGAGGAGATGGACAAGCAGGCCGAGGCTACGAAGGCCGGCCTCGAGCTGCAGAAGATCACCTTCGATCACGCGACCACCGATCTCACGCCGCAGCTGCTGCAGGTGAAGGCGTTCAAGCCGGATCTGGTGATCAACATCGGCGTCGGGGCGCCGATGGACCTGATGATCGACCAGGCCGCGACCATAGGGCTGCTTCCGGCGACGCCGATGCTCATCTCCTATGACGCACCGGTACGCCCGCAGTTCTGGAAGCTGCATCCCAAGGATGGCGCCGGTCTCTATTTCATCGCCTATTACTCGCCGAAGCAGAAGCTGTCAGACATCGGCGAGTGGTTCGCTAAGGCCTATCAGGCAAAGTACAACGAGCCGCCGATCTACTCCTCGATGAACGGCTTCGGCGACGTGATGATCCTGGCGGAGGCGGCGCGCCAGGCGAAGAGCACCGATCCCAAGGCAATCGTGAAGGCGCTGGAGACCGGCACCTTCAAGACCTGGGCCGATGCCGTCGTTACCTTCCCGCGCGCCGATGGTCCCTATTGGCACAACTGGGCGCCGCCGATGCTGATCATCCATTACACCAAGCCCGACGAGGATTGGCGCGACGCGGAAGTCGTGCTGGAGCACGTCGGCTCCAAGCATTGAGGCGGCGTGGCGCCGGACGTGAGAGTGTGGAGCGGTCCCGCCGCGCCGGCGGAGTGAGGAGGGCAGGCCCGCGCGAGCGGGCCGCCGGCGCGCATGTTCTCGACTGAGCTGTTCGTCCAGACCCTGCTGGCGGGCATCATGATCGGCGTGCTCTACGCCCTCATGGCGCTCGGCATCACCTTCATCTACAGCATCGTCAAGATGATCAACTGGGCGATGGGCGAGTTCTACATGATCGGCAGCTACCTGCAGTATCTGCTGGTGGCATTCTGGCTCGGTCCCGATCTCTGGTGGCTCGCTTTGCCGATCTCGGCGGCCGGCGTCTTCCTGCTCGGCGCGCTGCTGGAGCCGGTGCTCATCAAGCCGATGTTCCGCCAGGCGCTGGAACGCAAGGACGAGTACGCTACGGTCGTCACCATCGCGCTGCTCCTGCTGCTGCGCAATCTCGCCACCGGGCTCGCCGGCCCCAACCAATATTCACCGGGCTCCAACCTGCCGACGGTGATGGTGGGACCCCTGCCGGTCGCGGGCTCGCGCATGGCGGCCTTCCTCTGCGCGCTGGCGGCGCTCGCGATCTTCTATTTCGTCCTCAAGCGGACCTGGTATGGGCTCGCGCTCCGCGCGGCGGCGCAGAGCCGGGTCGGCGCGCAGACGGCGGGCGTCGACATTCTTCGCCTCGACCAGATCGCGTTCGGTATCGGCGTGGCGCTTGCCGGCGTTGCGGGCGCGCTGCTGGCGCCGGTCTTCCTGGTATTTCCGACCAATGGCATCGTCACCACGGTGAAGGGCTTCGAGATCATCGTGATCGGCGGCCTGGGCTCGATCCCCGGCGCGCTCATCGCCGGCGTGCTGCTGGGCGTGGTGGAATCCCTGGGCGCCGCCTTCATCTCCTCGCCCTATCAGAACATCTACGGTTTCCTCTTGGTGCTGCTCGTGCTGCTGATCAAACCCACCGGGCTCTTCGGCGAGCGCGGGCGGGCCGCGTGAGCGCGATGCCGGCGCTGATCGAGACCGAGGATCTGGTGATGCGCTTCGGCGGTCTCGTCGCCACCAACCATGTGAGTCTCTCGGTGACGGCGGGCGAGATCCGCGGCCTCATCGGCCCCAACGGCGCCGGCAAGACCACGCTCGTCAACTTGATCACCGGCATCAACGCGCCGACCTCGGGCGATATCCGTCTCGACGGCCAGAGCCTCGCCGGGCTGCGCCCGCACGAGATCGCCCATCGGGGACTGCTGCGCACCTTCCAGGTCTGCCGCGTTTTCGGCAGCCTCAGCGTACGCGAGAATCTGCTGCTTCCCTATATGACGCGCGGCGGGCGCGACATGGCGGCGGGAATGCGGCGCGCCGAGGAGTTCCTGGCCACGACCACGCTCGACCGGCTCGCCGACCAGCCGGCGAAGCGGCTTTCCGGCGGCCAGCGCGCGCTGCTGCAGGTCGCCTGCGGCTTCATGGTGCCGGAGCTCAAATGCTACGTGCTCGACGAACCCTTCGCCGGCATCAATCCCGTCATCAAGGACGCGATCATCGATCTCATCCTGCAGGCCAACAGGGTGCATGGCATCACCTTCCTGATCGTCAGCCACGAGATGGGCGTGATGCGCCGGCTCTGCCACAAGGTGACAGTGATGATCGAGGGCGCCATCGTCACCGAGGGCACGCTCGACGAGGTGGCGGCGGATGCGACGGTGATCTCCGCCTATCTCGGCAAGGCCTTCGCATGAGCGCGATGGAAACCACCATCCTTGCCGTCGACGGGCTTCATGCCGCCTATCAGAGCGGTATCGATATCCTGCAGGGCCTCTCGCTCGACGTGCGCGCCGGCAGCCTCACCCTGGTGATCGGCCCCAACGGGGCGGGAAAGTCGACGCTGCTGCGCGCGATCTTCGGCTTCCTGAAACCGCACACGGGATCGATCCGCTTCCTTGGCGATGCCATCGAGCGCCTCGAGCCCTCGGAGATCAAGGCACGCGGCATCAGCTACGTGCCGCAGGAGATCAACACCTTCCCGCAGCTCACGGTGGAGGAGAATCTGCGCATGGGCGGCTGGATCTTCCGCCGCGACAAAGCGCGCCTCAAGCGGCAGATCGACAAGGTCTACGAAATCTTCCCGGTGCTCGCCGGCCGCCGGCGGGCGCGGGCAGGGGAGCTGAGCGGCGGCCAGGGCCGCATGCTCTCGGTCGCCCGGGAGATGATGACGGATCCGACCTTGATGCTGGTGGACGAGCCGACTGCCGGCCTCGCTCCAAACCTGGTGGATCAGGTCTATCAGCTGCTGCAGACCGCGCGCGCCAGCATCGGCACGACAATCCTGCTGGTGGATCAGAACATCGAGGATGCGACGGCGCACGCCGACCACATCTATATGGTGAACCTCGGACGCATAAAGGCCGAGGGGCCGGCGCGGGAATTCGGCTCGCAGCGCATCGCGACGTTGATCCAGGAGTGCCTGCTCGGATGATGCGCTCGGCCTTCACCCTCGTCGACTGGCGGCGTGTCGCCCTGGTGGGATTGCCGCTGCTGATCGCGCTGGCGCTGCTGCCGCTGGTGAGCGGCAGCTACAGCCTCTACGTCTTCACGCTCGCCCTCTACTACACGGTGATGGCGGCGAGCTGGAACCTGCTTGCCGGCGTCACCGGCCAGTTCTCCCTCGCGCATCAGAGCTTCGCGGCGATCGGCGCTTATACGACCGGACTCGTGGCGCGGTACTATCACCTGCCGATCGGCATCGGGATGGCGCTGGGCGTGCTGGTGGCGGGCGCGCTCGGATATCTCCTCGGCCGCATGGTGCTGCGCATGCGCGCGATCTATCTGGCGATCGCCACCTGGGCCTTCGCCGAGACCATCCACATCCTGCTCGCCGCAGCCTATTCGATCACCCGCGGCGAGCTCGGCCTCAGCGTGCCCTCGCTCTACAGCACCGTCGATCCCGTCCGGTACTACTACACCTTTCTTGGGCTGGCGGCGGTGACCGTGCTCGGGATGTACGTGATGGTGCGCTCGCCGCTCGGTTATTTCATGCGTGCGATCAAAGACGACGAGCTGCGAGCCGAGAGCCTCGGCGTCGACACGACAGCGGTGAAGGTCTGGGTGTTCACCTTCACCAGCGCGATCGCCGGGCTCGCCGGTGTCTTCTATGCGCATTTCATCAAAGTCCTGAGCCCGCAGATGGCGGACTTCAACGAGATGGCGAAGCTCATCATCATGGTGGTGGTCGGCGGCCTCGGCACCTTCGCCGGCCCGCTGGTGGGCGCCGCGCCGATCCACATCGTCCTCACGTATCTCCAGCGATACGGAGAGTGGGACATGGTGTTCTTTGCGCTCCTGGTGATCGCGCTGATGCGGACCTATATGGGCGGCCTTGCGGCGCTCTGCGTCGAGGCCTATCAGAAGCTGCGCGGCGCGCGAGCCGGCGCGGCGACGCCCTGAGAGGATTGGAAAATTGGCCAAGACCGTTGCGGTGATCGGTGCCGGCATGGTCGGCATCTGCGCGGCGAGCTTCCTGCAGCGGGACGGCCATCAGGTGATCGTGCTCGACCCCGGTGAGCCCGGCGAGGGCACCTCCTTCGGCAATGCCGGCTGCCTCAACGGCACCTCCGTGGTGCCGATGTCGATGCCCGGCATGATCAGGAACGTGCCGCGCTGGCTGATGGATCCGCTGGGGCCGCTGGCGATCCGCTGGAGCTATCTGCCGGTCATCGCGCCCTGGCTCGTCCGCTTCCTGCGCGCCGGCACACCGGAGCGCATCGAGGCGCAGGCGAGGGCGCTGCGCGCGCTGCTGGGCCCGACCCTCGATACGCTGCAGCCGCTGGTGAAGGCGGCCGGCGCCGAGGATCTCATTCACCGCGCCGGGCATCTCGCGGTCTATCGATCCGAGGAAACCTACGCCAAGGACGCTTATGCCTGGAGGCTCCGGCGCGACAATGGCGTGACGCTCACCGAGCTCGACGCTGACCAGCTCCGCCAGTACGAGCCGGCGCTCGCCCGCGATTGCATTCGCGGCGTGCTGATGGAAGAGAACGGTCACACCAGCAACCCGCATCGCCTGGTGCAGAGTCTCGCGGCGGCGGTGCTGCGCGATGGCGGCAAGCTGCAGCACGCCCGGGCGCTCGGCTTCCGGCTCGATGGCCCGCGCCTCAAAGCAGTGCGCACCGATGCCGGCGAGATCGCCTGCGATGCCGCGGTGGTGGCGGCCGGCGCCTGGTCGAAGCCGCTGGCGGCCGATCTCGGCGACCGGGTGCCGCTGGAGACCGAGCGCGGCTATCACGTCGTCATCAAGGACCCGGAGGCGATGCCGCGGCTGCCGATCACCGACACGGACGGGAAGTTCGTGACGACGCCGATGGAGACGGGCCTGCGCATCGCCGGCACGGTCGAGCTTGCCGGGCTCGAGGCAGCGCCCAATTGGCGCCGCGCCCGCATGCTGGTTGAGCAGGGGAGGCGCCTGCTGCCGGGCCTCAAGGCGAGCTATCCCGAGGAGCGGCTCTCGCTCTGGATGGGGCACCGGCCGAGCCTGCCGGATTCGCTCCCCTGCATCGGTCCCGCGCGCGCCACGCCCGATGTGGTCTATGCTTTCGGTCACGGCCATGTGGGCATGGCGGGCTCGCCGATGACCGGCAGGCTGGTGGCGGATCTCGTCACCGGCCGCAAGCCCGCGATCGACGTGACGCCGTTTCGCGCCGCCCGCTTCGCGTGAGTCCTGGAAGTTGCGAGGAGAATGATGAATCAGCTGAATGGCGCCGAGGCTTTCGTCCGCATGCTGCAGCTGCACGGCGTGAAGCACATTTTCGGCCTCTGCGGCGACACCAGCCTGCCGTTCTACGACGCGCTCTACCGCCTCGACCACGGCATCACTCACATCCTGACCCGTGATGAGCGCTCCGCCGCCTATATGGCCGACGCCTATGCGCGCGTCACCGGCAAGGTCGGCGTCTGCGAGGGGCCGAGCGGCGGCGGCGCCACCTACATCCTGCCGGGCGTCGTCGAGGCGAATGAATCCTCGATCCCGATCCTCGCCGTCACCACCGACATCTCGGTCTCGGCGCGCGGTCGCTACACCCTCACCGAGCTCGACCAGCAGAGCCTGTTCCGGCCGCTCACCAAGTGGAACAGGGTGATCGACCGTGCCGAGGATGTGCCGAAATGGGTGCGAACGGCCTTCAAGGAGATGGTGAGCGGCAAGCCCGGCGCGGCGCATCTGGGCTTTCCCTTCGACGTCCAGAAGGCGCCGGTGGATGCCGCCGAGGTCTGGGCCGATGCCGATCTCGGCCACTATCCGGCGCGCCGCGCCGCGCCCGATCCCGCCGCGGTCGCGGCGGCGTCGGAACTGCTGCTCAAGGCGAAGCAGCCGCTCTTCATCTGCGGCGGCGGGGTGGTGATATCAGGCGCCGAGGCGGCGCTCCGGGGGATCGCCGAGCGCCTGGGTGCACCCGTCGCCACCACGATCAGCGGCCAGGGCAGCATCGGCGAGAAGCATCCGCTTGCCGTCGGCGTCGTCGGCAGCAACGGCGGCACCGTGCCGACGCGCGACATCGTGAGCCGCGCCGATCTCGTCGTCTTCATCGGCTGCCGCGCCGGCTCAGTCACCACCGAGCGCTGGCGCTTCCCGGCACCGGGCGCGGTGCCGATCATCCATATCGATGCCGATCCCGGCGTCATCGGCGCGACGTACCGCACCGACGTCGCGATTGTCGCCGATGCGCGCCTCGCGCTCGAGGCGCTGGGCGCGGCGCTCGCCAAGCTGCCGGCACCCGCCGGCTCGCGAGACGTCGGCGCCGAGGCGGTCAAGCGCGCAAAGGAAGAGAAGTTCGCCGCGTTCCGCGCGCTGGCGGAATCGACCGAGCGGCCGATCCGGCCGGAGCGTGTCGTCGCGGATCTGCAGGCGGTGCTGCCCAGCGATGCCATCGTCGTCTGCGATCCCGGCACGCCCTGCCCTTATTTTTCCGCCTATTACGAGTTCGAGAGGCCCGGCCGGCACTTCATCTCCAACCGCGCCCATGGCGCGCTCGGATATTCGATGTCGGCGGCGGTGGGCGCTCACATCGGGCGGCCGCAGGCGAAGACCGTGGCGGTGATGGGCGACGGCAGCTTCGGCTTCACTGCCGGCGAGATGGAGACGATCACCCGACTCAAGGTGCCGCTCACCATGGTGGTGATCTCGAATTCCGCCTATGGCTGGATCAAGGCCGGGCAGAAGAGCGGCTTCAATCAGCGCTATTTCTCGGTGGATTTCTCGCGCACCGACCACGCCAAAGTCGCCGCCGCCTTCGGCATCAGGAGCTGGACCGTCGACGATCCGGCGGCTCTGCGGGCGACGCTCAAGAAGGCGGTGGAAAGCGGCGAGCCCACGCTCGTCGACGTGATCTGCCAGCCGCTCCACGAGGCGAAGGCGCCCGTGAGCGAATGGGTGGCTTGAGGAGGCGGATATGACCGAGCGCAAGGCGAGGGGTGGCAAGTCGATCTATGGCGCCGTCGTTGGGATCCTGATGCTGGAGACGCGCTTCCCGCGCATTCCCGGCGACATGGGGAACGCCACCACCTGGCCGTTCCCGGTGCTTTACAAAGTGGTGCGGGGCGCCTCGCCGCGGCGGGTGGTGAAGGAGAAGGCGGCCGGATTGCTGCCGGACTTCGTCGAGGCGGCGCGGGAGCTGGTAAAGCTCGGTGCCGACGGCATCACCACCAATTGCGGCTTCCTGTCGCTCTACCAGGCGGAGCTGGGGCAGCAGGTCGGCGTTCCCGTCGCGACATCGAGCCTGATGCAGGTGCCCTTCGTGCAGGCGCTGCTGCCGCCCGGGAAGCGCGTCGGCGTCATCACGGTGAATGCCAAGAGCCTGAGCCCGGAGCATCTGAAGGCGGCCGGCGTCGATCCAGCGACGCCGGTGATCGGCACCGAGGAGGGGCGCGAGTTCTCGCGCGTGCTGCTGGAGGACGAGCCGGAGCTCGATGTGGCGGCGTCGGAGCGCGACATCCTCGACGCCGGCGACAAGCTCAAAGCGCGGCACGCAGACCTCGGCGCCATCGTGCTCGAATGCACGAACATGCCGCCCTATGCACGGGCGCTCAGCGAGCATCTGCGCCTGCCAGTCTTCGACATCGTGAGCTTCGTCACCTGGTTCCAGGCCGGGCTCCGGCCGCGCGACTTCGGTCATCCCGGCAGCGCCGTCCGGCCCTGGGGCGAGCGATGAGCGCGCCGATGCGTCTCCTGGTGACCGGGGCGGCGAGCGGCATCGGTGCCGCGCTCGCGCGGCGGATGGCGGCGCCCGGAGCGAGGATGCTGTTGCATACCCGCGAGCGGAAGGCGGATCTCGAGGCGGTGGCGACGGAGTGCCGCGGCAAGGGCGCCGAGATCGTGACCTCGATCGGCGACCTTGCCGAGCCAGCGACTGGTGGGCGCCTGGTCGCAGAAGCGGCGGCGGCCTTCGGCGGCATCGATGCCCTCGTCGCCAACGCCGGCTTCGCCGATCGCCGGCTGGTGGGCGAGCTCGACGAGGCTGCCTTCCGACGCTCGGTGGATGCGATCCTGCTGGGATTCTTCCGGCTGGCGGACGCGGCGCGCCCGCACATCATCAAAGCGGGCGAGCGCGGCCGCATCGTCGCGGTCAGCTCCTTCGTCGGCCATGTCTTCCGCTTGGACGGCGAGCTGTTTCCGGCGTCGTCGGCAGCGAAGCTCGGCATGGAAGGGCTGGCGCGGGCGCTCGCGGCGCAGCTCGCTTCCACCGGCGTCACTGTCAACTGCGTGCTCCCGGGCTACATCATCAAGGAGCGCGGCACGCACGCCTCGCTCGACGACGGTGGACGCGAGCGCGCGCGCAAGCGTATTCCGCTTCAGCGTCTCGGCCGTGCCGACGAGGTAGCGGCGATGATCGCCTTCCTGCTTGGGCCCGATGCCGCCTATGTGACGGGGCAATTGATCGCCGTGGATGGCGGCCTGAGCCTCTAGAATCATCCCTGCCGAACTGCTCCGACTGTTGTCACAGGAGCCGTAGTAACCTCGCCGCCATGGCTGCTATGCTTCGTCCGGTGCTGATCTCGATGCGGCGGGGCAGGACCCCAAAATGAGTGCGTCGCAGCACCCGAACGGAGGGGAGAGGCCATGCTGGGGGAATTCCGGGAATTCATATCGCGCGGCAACGTTGTCGATTTGGCGGTGGGCGTCATCATCGGCGCCGCCTTCACCGCCATCGTGAATTCCCTGGTAAACGATATCATCATGCCGCCCCTGGGATTGCTCATCGGAGGGATCGACTTCTCCAACTTCTTTCTCACCCTCAAGGGCGAGAGCTATCCTACCATCGACGCGGCCAAGGCGGCGGGGGCGGTCACGGTCAATTATGGCCTGTTCCTGAACGCGGTGATCCGGTTCCTCATCGTCGCGTTTGCGATTTTCATTATCGTGAAGCAGGTCAATCGCTTCCACCGTGCCGAGAAGGCGGAGCCGGCGGCGCCCGCGCCGCCGCCGGCCGATGTAGTGCTGCTGACGGAGATCCGCGATATCCTGAAGCAGCAAAGCTAATCCCCGGGCGCACGCACGCGCCTCGGAAGATCGTGAGGCGGTCATGAAGAAGCTCGCAATCCGCATCGGCGTCGTGGTCGGCGTCCTTGTGGTTCTCCTCGTCGTGGCGGCGCTGGTGGTGCCGTCGATGATCCCGGTCGATACCTACAAGAACCGCCTGCTGGCGCAGGTGAAGGAGTCGACCGGCCGCGACATGCGGATCGACGGGCCGGTGCATCTCTCGATCCTGCCGCACCTCGCTCTCGAGGCGAGCCAGGTATCGCTGGCGAACGCGCCCGGCGGCCAGAGCAAGGAGATGCTGACCCTCGGCAAGCTGCAGGTGGAGCTCGAGCTCTTCCCGCTGCTGCGCGGCACCGTCGTGGTCGACCGCTTCGTGCTGGTCGATCCCGTGATCGCGCTGGAGGTCGACAAGCAGGGCCGCGCCAACTGGGAGTTCACGCCGGCGAAGCCGGCGCCTGGTCAGCCCGCGCCGGTGCCGAGCGCGCCGAAGCCTGCGCCATCGGCCGCCGGCGGCGGCTCCAACCTCGCCGCGCTTGAATCGATCCAGCTCGGCGACGTGCGGCTGCAGAATGGCACCATCAGCTATCTGGATCAGCGCACGGGCAAGCGCGAGGAGATCGACAAGATCAATACGTCGCTCTCGCTGCCCAACATCGACTCGCCGTTCAAGGCGAACGGCTCGCTGCAGTATCGCAGCGTCACCGTCAACTTGAAGCTCACGGTCGACAAGATGCGCGACCTCCTGGAGAAGCAGGGCAGCGGCGTCCAGGCCTCGGTCGCGTCCGACATGGTCAATTTCGACTTCAAGGGCAAGGCGGCGGCAACGCAGACCACCTCGGCGAGCGGCGACATCGATCTCAAGGTGCCGTCGCTGCGCAAGCTCGGCGCCTGGGTCGGCGCGCCGATCCAGCCGACCGGCGAGGGGCTCGGCCCCCTGGCGCTCAGCGGCAAGCTCGCGATGAGCGGCTCGGACGTGAAATTCTCCGATGCCCAGCTCTCCCTCGATCAGATCAAGGGCAAGGGCGACATCGACGTCAACACCGCCGGCGCCAAGCCTGACATCAAGGGGAAGCTTGCCCTCGACTCCCTCAACATGAATCCCTATCTGCCGCCGCAGAGCCGGAACGCGCCCGCGGCCGGAACCGCGTCGGGCGGCGGGGCGGGCAGTGCTGGCGGCGGCAAGGCCGAATCAGGTTGGAGCGACGCGCCGATCGACGTCAGCGGCCTCAAGGCGGCCAATGTCGACTTCACTCTCTCGGCCAACAACATCCAGTACGCCAAGTTCAAGATCGACCGCAGCACGCTGGGGCTTCGCCTCAAGGACGCGCGCTTCACCGCCGATCTCACGGATTTCGCCGCCTATCAGGGCACTGGCAAGGCCACGGTCAATCTCGACGGCAGCGGCGCCGAGCCGCAGATCGCCGTCGTCTGCAACATGGCGAATGTAGACATCGAGCCGGTCCTGCGCGACGCCATCAATCTCGATCGCCTCACCGGCAAGGGCGATCTCGACGTTGCGGTCAACGGCCATGGCAAGTCGGAACGGGCGATCATCGGCTCGCTCGCCGGCAAGGGCGGCTTCAAAGTCGCCGACGGCGAGATCAAGGGGCTCGACCTCTTGAAGCTGCTGAACAGCGCGACGTCGATCGTCGGCTCAGGGATCAGCGCTCTCACCGGGGGCGGCGGCGGCAACACGACGCAGTTCACTCACTTGAGCGGCACCTACACCATGGCGAGCGGGATCATGCACAATAGCGATCTCGTCCTCGAGGGGCCCGGTCTCTCCGCTGCGGGCGCCGGCACCGTCGACCTGCCGCAGCAGAGCGTCGACTACAAGGTGACGCCGAAGGTGGCGGGACTCGGCGTTCCCGTGCTGATCAAGGGGCCGTGGAACAACCTGACCTATCTTCCGGATGTCGCCGGCATCGTCAAAGGCGGCGTCGGCGGCGCCGCCGATCTCCTCAAGAACGTGGTGCCCGGCGCCGGTCAAAGTTCAGGCTCCTCCGGCTCTGGATCGAGCTCCAGCGGCGGCCTGCCGAACCCGCTCAAGAATCTGTTCGGGAAATAGCGCCCGTCAGATCATCTGCTCGGCGATCTGCACCGCGTTGAGGGCGGCGCCCTTCAGCAGCTGATCGCCGCAGACGAAGAGGTCGAGCCCGTTGGCGCCGAAGATGAGGCTGGTGCGGATGCGGCCGACATCAACGTCGTAGCGCTCGCCGGCCGTGATCGGCATGGGATAGACGCGGTTCGCGACATCATCCACCACGCGCACGCCTTTCGCCTTCATCAGCACCTCGCGGGCGGCGGCCGGCGTCACCGGCTTCTCGGTCTCGATGGTGATCGCCTCCGCATGGGCGCGGATGGTGGGAACGCGGACGGCGGTGCAGCTCACCGCGAGATCGGGCTCGTCGAAGACCTTGCGCATCTCCAGCGCCACCTTCATCTCCTCGTTCGTGTAGCCGTTGTCGAGGAAGCGGTCGATGTGCGGCACCACGTTGAAGGCGAGCGGATGGGCGAAGACCGAATGCGGCACCGGCTCTCCCGCGAGGTAGGCCTTGGCGCCCTCCAGGAGCTCGGTGATGCCCTCGGCGCCGGCGCCGCTCGCCGCCTGATAGCTGGCGATGATCGCCTTCCTGATGCCGAAGGCGCGATGCAGCGGCCAGAGCGCCATCGCCGCCACCGCCATGGTGCAGTTGGGGTTGGCGATGAGCCGGTGGCCCTTGAGCGCCTGCGGATTGATCTCGGGGATCACCAGCGGCACGTCCGGCGAGAGCCGGAAGGCCGAGGAATTGTCGATCACCAGCGCGTTTCGGGACAGCGGCTTCGCATATTCCCTGGCGAAATCGCCGGAGACACAGAGAAAGACGATGTCGCAGCCGCGGGCGGCATCGGCCTCGAAGCGCCGGATCGTATTGGTGCCGAAGGGCGTCGCGACCTGCCGGTCGGCAGAGCGCTCGGAGGCGAAGAGCTTGACCTCGGCCAGCGGGAATTTTCGGTCGTGCAGGACCTTCACCACCTCGGCGCCGACCGCCCCGGTTGCCCCGACCACCCCCACGACCGCACTGTTCGCCATGGCACGCCCGCCCGTCTCGATGAACCAAAGGCGCTGGTTTTAGGGGAGGCTGGACCGACTGTCGAGGGGGTAGGCGTTCAGACTCCGGTCACGAAGCGGGCCATCACCACAATGATGGCGACCTGCAGGATGCCCTGCAGCGCCACGCCGCGGACATAGTTGCGCATCATGCGCCCGATCTTGGCGGTATCGGGCTCCGGCTTCTGCATTTCCAGGCATACTCTGAGGTTGGTCGGCAGCAGGAAGGCGAAGCCCTGGATGGTGAGCGCCCCGATGATGATGAGCGCCGCCAGCACCCAGTAGAACTCCGGGTAGCCGAAGTCGAGGAAGCCCAGGTCCTTGGCCAGGAACCAGCCGGCGGTGCCGGTGATCGCCGCCAGTGTCGGCATCAGGAACAGCATGCGCGGCATCAGGCGGGTGATGATGGCGCGCCGTACGGGCAAGTCGCAGCTCCGGAGCACCGGTCCCAGCACGAAGCCCATGAAGAGATCGATGCCGGTCCAGAGCAGGCCCGCCATCACATGGACGAAGTTCAGGAACCAGAGCATCTCGCTCAGGATCGCCGCGACCATCACCGCGAGCGCCGCCGCCACCCACAAGAGATTGGCGAGCCGGATACGAAGCGCGGGCGCGTCTCCCGTCATGGCGAGGCTGGTCAAGGCTCAGGGCTCCTTACACGGGCAATGCCGGCTTTGGAAACGGGGTCCAGATCGCGCGGGTGAACAGCACCCGCAGCCCCACCCGTTCCATGTTGCGGTGGCTGGTCGAGAGAAAGGCGGCGCCGCTGCAGGCGAGATCGGCGCCGGCCCCGTCGGCATCCCGCAGCCGCCGGGCCAGGAGCGCGGCATGAAATCCGCGTCCACGAAACGCCGGATCCGTCGTCGCGTCGGCGAGATAGGCGACACCGCGATCGACATAGAGTATCGCCGCCGCCGCCGCTTTGCCGTCAATCCGGCCGACGTAGAGCGACCAGCCGGGTTGCCCGAGCCAAGGCCGGACATTTGCCTTGAAGCGATCGTGATGCGGTTCTGGAATGCCCCATCCCCTGACATAGGCGTCCAGATACTCCTCCATCATTGCCGGCGACGTGACCAGATCGACCTCGACGTTGGTTTCCACGGCCGGCGACTGATCAGGGACGCCATACATCGCGACATGAAATTCGGACTGATAGTATCCGAGCCGGCCAAGCTCCTGGCCGAGCGCCGCGCCGTAGTCGCCGGGCACCATCTCGAAGCGGCCGCTGACCCCACCATCGCGATACCATTCGACGAGGGGCCGAAGCTCATGCACGTCGACGGCCCGCAATCCGCGAGCGCTGTTGAACGAGGGCGATGGCAGATGTCGCGCCATCATGGCGAGGCCCGCCTCGCCAATCCGGCGGTACGCGACGCCGATGGGATTACCGGGAAGCTGCTCCAGGATCTTCAGTCGCGAGAGCGTGTAGGAGGCCTCCGCCTCCAGCACGCGATGGACGAGGTCGATTGAGGGAATAAGGGTCGTCGAGCTTCCCATGGCGCAGACCGCTCCCCCTTGTCATCCGAATCGATGACCGAGCATAGGAGGGTAGAAGAAGCGCTGCCGGCGGTCGACTGGGCCGTCAAATCCGGAAGCGGCTGGCGGCCTCCGGCGCGAAAAGCTCCTCCACCGTGAGCAACCGCTTGCAGACGCCCTGGTCATGGGCGAAGCGCAGGAAGGCCTCGAGGGTCTTGCGATTGGGCTCGGTGCCGTAAGGCCAGAAATCCTCGCCCATCAGGTTCGTGATCTCCGCCGTGTAGGTCGGGAGCCAGGCGATCGGGATGCGGGCGGTGTTGTATTCGCGCAGACGAACCAAGCTCCGCGCCTTCGCCTGCTCGAAGGCGGAGAGCAGATTGCCGGCGATCCAGCGATTGCGGTCGTAGACCTCGCGGCGGAGCGCGACCGTGTGCATGATCGGGAAGATGCCGGTCTTCCGGTAATAATCGCGCTCCACCTTCGCGTGATCGGCGAAGAGGCGCCTGACCGTGGGATCACCGCTCTCGAAACTGTGCGGCGGATGTGCGGACATGACGGCGTCGATCTCGCCGGCGCGCAGCATCGCATCGAGGGTCTTGTCGGCAAGGCGTTCCAGCTCGACCCCGTTCGGCAGCTGCAGCCGCGCCGTCTCGGTGCGGCCGGGCTCGTTGACGCCGGCCTGCACCCAGCGGATCTCCGGCAGGCGAAGCCCATACTCCTCGGTCAAGAGGCCGGTCATGTAGACGACGGCGGTCTGCGACCATTCGGGGACGCCGATGCGGCGGCCGCGCAGATCGGCGGGCGCCTTCACCGGGCCGTCGCTGCGCACATAGATCCCCGAGTGCCGGAAGACCCGGGAGGGGAAGACCGGGATCGCGATCACGGAGTCATCGCCGCCGGCGCGCAGCGAGACGTATTTCCCCATCGACATCTCGGAGATGTCCCATTCCCGGAAATTAACGAAGCGATAGAAGATCTCCTCCACCTCGAAGTTGAGGGCGGTGAGGGCAATGCCCTCTGCCTGCACCCTTCCGGTGAGCAGATCGCGGACATGATCGTAATCGTTGATGGCGATGGTGAGCGGCAGCGGCGCCATGGCGTCTCCCCTGACTTCTTTGCTAGTCTCGCCCGCCCGGCGATGGGCGACCAGCCTTGACTCCGCTCGATGCGGAATCCTACGATATCTAAGGATTAGAAACCAACATATTGGCGCGCAAGCGCCTTGGGAGGGCGCTCAGTGGTTTCGGCGCTTTGGATCAGCGAAGCAGAAGTCGCCTCGGTCATGGACATGGGCGACGCGATCGCGGCGCTCGAGCGTGGCCTCGCCTTCGAGGCCGACGGCGCCGCCGGCAACATGGCGAAGACCCACGCGCTCTGGAACGGCGGCAACACGCTGCAGGCGATCGGCGGCCTGATGCCCGACATGGGCTTCGTCGGCACCAAGACCTGGGCTCACACCGAAGGCGGGGCGACGCCGCTCCTCATCCTTTTCGACAGCCGGAACGGCAGCCTCAAGGCGGTGATCGAGGCCTTCGCGCTCGGCCAGCTTCGCACCGGCGGCATCAGCGGCCTTGCCACCCGATGGCTTGCCGCGCCTGACGCCGACGACATGGCGCTGATCGGCACCGGCAAGCAGGCGATGAGCCAGGTCGCCGCGGTGGCGGCGGTCAGGCCCTTGCGGCGCCTGCGGATCTTCAGCCCGGATCAAGAGCATCGCGCGCTCTTCGTGCGCCGCGTGCGCCAGGAGCTCGACCTGCCGGCGGAGGAGGCGGCCTCGGTGGCGGCGGCGGTGAAGGGCGCCTCGATCATCACCCTCGTCACCCGCGCGCGCGAGCCCGTCCTCGCGGCGGAGCAGGTGGCGCAGGGTGCCCACGTCAACGCGGTCGGCGCCATCACGCCGGAGCGCATGGAGTTCGAGCCTGAGCTCATCCGCCGCGCCAGCGTCCTCGCCGCCGACAGCGTGGAGCAGGTGCGGAGCCTGTCGCGGGAATTCCAGCTCGCCTTCGGCGCGGAGGAGACGGCGTGGCGCCGCGTGCAGCCGCTCTCCGCCATCGTGGCCGCCGGCCGCCGCCGTCCGGCCAACGCGGGCGTCAGCCTCTTCAAGGCGATGGGGATGGGGGTCTCCGACCTCGCGCTCGGCGTCGAGATCTTCCGCCGCGCCCAGGCCAAGGGTCTCGGCCGGCCCTTCCCGCATCCCGAGCGGGCGAAGCCGCAGCTTCGCGCCGCCGTGCCCGCGATCCAAGGAGACTGAGATGGTCGATCCCAAGGCGGTGTTCCTCGACCGCAGCGGCGCCGCGCCCGAGCCGATCGAGCTCTGGCCGGCGGTGGTGATCCCCAAGGAGACCATCGACGGCGAGATCGAGCGGCTGGCGAGCCAGCCGCGGCCGGCGAACGGCCGCCGCCGCTCGCTCATCTCCCATCCGCTGGCGGGCAAGGGCAGCGGCCTGGCGCCCGGCATCCAGGTGGCGCTCGAGGTGCTGAAGCCGGGCGAGCGCACCGCGGTGGTGCGGCAGAACTCGACCCAGGTGAATTTCTGCATTCAGGGCGCCGGCACTTCCACCATCAAGGGGAAGCGCATCGGCTTTCGTCGGTACGACGTCTGGAACACGCCCTCGATGCATCCCTACTTCCACAGCAACGAGACGGGCGAGCTGCAGGTGCGGCTCACCTACTCGAACGCGGCCCTGCTGGAGATGCTGAACGTCCACTACGTCGAGGAGAACCCGACGCTGCTCGAGGCGGTGCCGAGCGAGGAAGGCCGCGACGATCCGCGCCGGCAGAGCCCTTTCGGCACCTTCACCATCGGCGAGGACGGCGCCTTCCTGATGCCCTATGAGCGCCTCATCAATCCGCCGGCGGTGGAATCGAGGGCGCTCCATTGGCCCTGGGAAGAGGTGAAGGCGCAGCTCGACAAGCTGGTGGCGCTCGGTAAGGACTATGTCGGCCGCCGGCTCTACCTTCTCTACAACCCGATGACCGGCCGCACCAACGGCTGCACGCCGAGCTTCTTCGCCACCATGACGATCCGGCCGCCGAAGATCGTCGACCGGCCGCACCGGCATACCTCGGCGGCGATCAACTACTACTTCGCCGGCCGCGGCCGCAGCACGGTCGAAGGCCATGTGCTGGAGTGGAAGGCGGGCGATCTCATGCTCTCGGCGCCCGGCTGGGCGGTGCACAACCACGCTTCCCACGATGAGTCCGTCTACGAGCTCACCGTGCAGGACCAGCCGATGCACATCGCCATGGAGTCCATCCTCTGGCAGGAGAGCCTGAAGATGCCGCTCGCGGTGCTGGGCCAGCAGGAAGGCTTCGGCACCAACCGCAGCAAGGCGGCGGGCTGACCGGCGCGGTCGACCCTGCAACGGAAAGGCGTCTCAGACCGCCGGCTCAGATCGGATAGATCAGCGAGTTCGGCACCAGCACGCTGTCGAAGACACAGATCTTCTCCTTGAAGCGCAGGCCGTCGCCGGTGCGGACGACGAGGTCGAGATACTTGCCGGCGTTCTGGATCCGCGTGAGATCGTCGACCAGGGTCTGCAGCACCACGTAGTTGGCGCGCACGCGGTAGTGCTCTGGCGCCTCCTCGCGGATGCGGAACTGGCCGATCAGGTGGCGGAAGCTGCGCGGTGCGTAGACCGCGGTGTTGCGCACGGCGTTGACCCGATCGATCAGCATGCCGCGGCTCTCGCAGCGCATCAGCGCCACCGGCAGGTCGCGCTCCCAATTCTCCCGTGGCACCACCTTGTAGAGACAATCCTCGACGAAGAATTGCGGCCAGCGCTCGATCTCGTTGTCGTCGAGCGCCTCGGCATAGTCGGCGTAGAGCGCATCGATCTCGTCGCGAAGCTCGGGGGTCAGCATGGCTGCTTCGCGGTCTGCGGCTCACCCCCCACCCCAACCCTCCCCCTCAAGGGGGGAGGGGGTTTGATGAAGCTGGTGCGGATCGCCCCTCCCCCCTTGAGGGGGAGGGTTGGGAGGGGGGTGGGGCAGGAACTCATCCTCAACAATCAGAACCCCATCACCCGCCGATACTCCCGATAGAACCCGCGGATCGCTGCCTCGGTCACCATATGCGCCTCGTTGTGCACGTCGCGGCCGCCCATCTCGACGACGCCCTCATCGGCGGGGAAGCTGTCGATGCCGTGTTGGGAGAATTCCATGATCTCGCCGTCATCCACCGAGACGAAGCCGGAGGGGCCCATGAGATTGGCCTGGCGGAGGCGACGCCGGGTCATCTCCTCGCTCTCGTCCGCATAGCCGAAGAAGGTCCACATCAGGTCGAAGGCGGTGGGGCCGCGCGTCACCAGCTGTCGCATGGCGAGGGTGTTCGACTGCTGCTGCACGATCAGGTTCGGCCACAGGGTCTGCATCACCACGGTGGCGTCGCCCGGGAACTCACGCACGGGATCGAGGAGGCGCGCGTCCCTGAGCTTCAGATCGGCGCGGAAGGACTTCATCTCCGCCGTGCCCTCGCTCGCCTTCTGCTCGCCGCGCTTCGAGACCAGCACGCTGTGCATGCCGCTCTCGTCCATCTCCACCGCCGAGGGCTGATCGGCGCGGAAGAGTCCGAAGGTGACGAGGAACACGTGCAGCAGGCTGGCGTGATAGGGGTCCTTGATGTTCTCGAACATCAGCTTCCAGTTGGCGCCGATGCGCTGGCGCATGTAGCCCAGCACCTTGAGCGGCCGGCCGTCGAAGACGCGGTCGAAATAGCCCAGCATCCCCGGCCCGAGATAGGTTTCGAGATCGGGCATCTCCTCGGCGAAACTCGCGAACACTACGCCGTGGCGGCGCGCTACCGCGAGCCGCCGGAGCCCATGTTCCTCCAGGCGGAAATCTTCGGGCATGCCGCCCTGCCGCCGGACGCCGCGGCGGAACGGCACGCCGATGAGATTGCCGCCGAGATCGTAGGTCCATTGGTGATAGGGACACATGAACTCGCGGGCGTTGCCGTGCGCGGCCTGGCAGAACTCGACGCCGCGGTGGGCGCAGCGGTTGAGGAGGACGCGGATCCCGCCTTCGAGATCGCGCACCACCACGACCGGCTTCTCGCCCACATAGGTTCGGATGAAGTCGCCGGGATTGGGGATCTCCGCCTCGAGCGCCACATAGGCCCAGCTCCGGCCGCAGAAGATGCGCTCCTGCTCGGCGCGGTAGATCTCCTGATCGGTGTAGATCCAGTAGGGGACGCGGGCGAGGCCGTCCTCGGGCCAGCGCTGCCGGGCCGCCGCGGACGGGCTGTGGGCGCTGTCGTCCATGCTGGCGCCACTCCCCGGGAAATGGTTAGGTTTCTAAGTAACAGGATTGCAGAGCCTGCCCCCGGGGTCAATCGGCGGCGGCCTGCGCAAGAGCCTGCGGCGCGTCCCAGCAATGCAGGCGGACGCTTTGACATAACCGGCGGTGTGCGGCTAGAGGGTGACTGTGAAATCGAGTCAAGCAAGCCCGGTCCTGGCCGAGCCCGCCGCCGAAACGGCGGAGGATCTGCTGCCGCCGGCCAGCAGCGTCGGTTATCTGGTACGGCAGACCCACCGCGCCTTCATGCGCTCGCTGCAGGCGCGGATCGCGCCGCACGGCGTCAGCATCGGCATGTGGTATTTCCTGCGCGCGCTCTGGGAGGAGGACGGCATCAGCCAGCGCGAGCTCAGCCAGCGCGTCGGCATGATGGAGCCGACGACCGCCAGCGCCCTCACCGCGATGGAGCGCAAGGGCTTCGTCCGCCGGGTGCGCAACCGGGCCGATCGCCGCATCGTGAACGTCTTCTTGACCGAGCGCGGGCGGGCGCTGCGAGAGCGGCTGCTGCCGCTTGCCGCCGAGGTGAACCGGGTGGCATTGCGCGACGTCACCGGCGAGGAGCTGACGCGGCTCCGCCTCATCCTGACCAAGCTGGGCGCCGGCCTCGATGCCGACCCGGAGCGGGGCTAGAACTCCGGTGCACGCGCGGCACGAGATCAAGCTCACCCGTGAGAGCCTGGCAGACGGCTCGCTCCGCAACTGGCTCGCTGCCAGCAACCCGGAGCTCAAGGTCTGGTCCGACGAGCAGATGCAGGCCTCGATCGCCGACATGCTGGCGAACCGGCCGGACGGCGCCGGCGACGTCTGGATCTTCGCCTACGGCTCGCTGATCTGGAACCCGATCATCCGCACGGTGGAGCACCGCATCGCGGACGTGCGCGGCTTCCATCGCCGCTTCTGTCTCTGGACCCATCTGGGCCGCGGCACCGCCGAGTGCCCGGGCCTGATGCTGGCGCTGGAGCGCGGCGGCTCCTGCCGTGGCCTGGTCTATCGCATCGCCGAGGCGGAGATGCCGGAGGAGTTGATGCTGCTCTGGCGTCGCGAGATGGTGACCGGCGCCTACTGCCCCCGCTGGGTCAAGGCCGCGACGCCGGTAGGGCCGGTCTACGCCATAGCCTTCGCGATCAACGCCGCCCATCACCGCTACGCCGGACGGCTGCCGGACGCCCAGATAGCAGCTACCATAGCACGTGCAGAAGGTCCTTTAGGGCGCTGTTGTCATTATCTTTTCTCGACGGTCGAGCACCTTCATCAGCTCGGCATCCGGGATCGTCACCTGGAGCACCTGGCGCGCCAGGTCGAGGGTCTTCAGCTCGGCGGCGCGATCGAGGGGGAGCCCCCCGCGGGCTGATTTTTGGTCCTTTGCGCCGGCCCGCGGCGAGGGTATCAGTAACGATGAATTGCACCGACACAATCGAGCGGGGCAGGGCCTGCATTTCGGGGCCGGCTGCCGCGCCGACAGGGCGGAGATCATGACAGCCGCAACCACCGCGCCACGCCGCGTCAGCATCCTCGGCTCGACGGGCTCCGTCGGCTGCAACACCGTCTCCCTGGTGGAGGCCGAGCCCGAGCGCTATGCGGTCGAGGCGCTGACCGCGCATCGGAACGCCGAGCTGCTGGCGAGCCAGGCCCGCCGGCTCGGCGCGAAATTCGCCGTGGTCGGCGAGGAGAGCCAATACCGCGCCCTGAAGTCCGCGCTCTCCGGCAGCGGCATCGAGGCGGCGGCGGGGCCGGACGCCATCGTCGAGGCAGCGGCCCGGCCTTCCGACTGGGTGATGGCGGCGATCGTCGGTGCGGCGGGGTTGGCGCCGACCCTGGCGGCGGTTCGGCGCGGCGCCCTCGTCGGGCTCGCCAACAAGGAGACGCTGGTCTGCGCCGGTGGCCTCATCACCGCCGAGGCGAAGAGGCACGGCGCGCGTTTCCTGCCGGTCGACAGCGAGCACAACGCGATATTCCAGGTGTTCGATGCGGAGCGCCGTCATGCGATCGAGCGCATCGTCCTCACCGCCAGCGGCGGGCCCTTCCGCGAGCGCACCCGCGCCGAGATGGAGCGCGTCACTCCGGAGCAGGCGGTGGCGCATCCGAACTGGCGCATGGGCGCCAAGATCTCGGTCGATTCCGCGACGCTGATGAACAAGGGCCTCGAGGTGATCGAGGCGCATCACCTCTTCGATCTGCCGAGCGAGAAGATCGACGTCATCGTGCATCCGCAATCGGTGGTGCACGGCATGGTCTGCTACACTGACGGCTCGATGCTGGCGCAGCTGGGCTCGCCCGATATGCGGACGCCGATCGCGAACGCGCTGGGATGGCCCGACCGCATCGCGGCGCCGAGCCCGCGCCTCGACCTCGCTGCGCTGGCCCGGCTCACTTTCGAGGCGCCGGACCCCGTGCGTTTCCCGGCGCTCCGCCTCATTCGCGAGGCGCTCGCTGAGGGCGGCACCATGCCGACCGTGCTCAATGCGGCCAACGAGGTGGCGGTGGCGGCCTTTCTGCAGCGGCGCATCGGCTTCCTGGAGATCGTCGCCATGGTGGAGCGGGTGATGGCGGCAATGCCGGCACGTGCCATCGCCAGCCTCGACGATGTCGCCGCCGTCGACCAGGCGGCGCGCGATGCGACGCTGCGCCTGATCGGCAACGGCAGCTCCATCGCGCTCGCCGCTGGCGCCTGAGACGCCGCGTCGCGTCCGCCATCGCTTCTCTCAACTCGTGGGTAAGACCCCCTCGCCATGACCATGGCAGCGGCAAAGCCCGTGCTGGTGACGGGCGCCACCGGTTTCGTCGGCGCGGCGGTGGCGCGCACGCTGCTGGCGGCGGGACGTCGCGTGCGCGCGCTGGCGCGGCGCGGCAGCGACCGGCGCAATCTCGCCGGCCTCGATATCGAGATCGCCGAGGGCTCTTTGGAAGATGCAGGAAGCCTCGCCGCCGCGGTCGCTGGCTGCGGCGCGCTCTATCACGTCGCCGCCGACTACCGGCTCTGGGTGCGCGATCCCCGGGCGATGTTCCGCGCCAACGTGGACGGCACCCGCGCGCTGATGGAAGCAGCGGCCGCCGCGGGCGTCGATCGCATCGTCTACACGTCGAGCGTCGCCGTCCTTGGCCTCAAGTCCGACGGCACGTCATCGGACGAGACGACGCCGAGCGAGTACGCGGACATGATCGGCCCCTACAAGCAGTCGAAGTTCCTGGCCGAGGAGGAGGTGCGCCGCCTCGTGCGGGAGCGCGCCCTGCCGGCGGTGATCGTCAATCCCTCGACGCCGATCGGTCCGCGCGACGTCAAGCCCACGCCCACCGGCCGCCTGATCCTCGAGGCCGCATCGGGCCGCATGCCGGCCTTCGTCGATACCGGGCTCAACCTCGTCCATGTGGACGATGTGGCGGCCGGGCACCTGCTCGCCGAAGCGCGCGGGCGGACCGGCGAGCGCTATATTCTCGGTGGCGAGAACCTCTCGCTCGGCGAGATCCTGCGCCGGATCGCGGTGCTCACCGGTCGCCGCCCGCCCACGCTGCGGCTGCCCATCCCGGCGGTCTGGCCGGTGGCGGCAGTGGCGGAGACCTGGGGTCGGATCACCGGCCAGGAGCCGATGACGACTTTCGATGGACTGAGGATGGCGCGGAAGAAGATGTACTTCTCGGCAGCGAAGGCGGAGCGCGAGCTCGGGTTCCGCGCGCGGCCCGTAGATGCGGCACTCGCCGATGCCATCGCCTGGTTCCGCGAGCAGGGGATGCTGCGCCCGTGATCCTGAGCATCGCCGCCGCTCTCAGCTTCGCGATCTGGATCTACCTGCTGCTCGGGCGTGGCGGCTTCTGGCGCGAGCGGGCGCTGCCGCCCGCGCCCGCGCCGGCGCGCTGGCCGAGCGTCGTCGCGGTGGTGCCGGCGCGCGACGAGGCGCCTTACGTCGGCGAGGCGGTGGGCTCGCTGCTGCGACAGGACTATCCCGGCGACTTCTCGGTGATCCTCGTCGACGATCACAGCACCGACGGCACCGCCGAGGTGGCCCGCCGGGCGGCGGCCGATGCCGGCGCTGCCGAGCGGCTCACGGTGCTGTCGGCGCGGGAGCTGCCGGCGGGCTGGACTGGCAAGCTCTGGGCGCTCAATCAGGGTGTCCAGCAGCTCTCGCGCGCCGAGACGCCGGCCGAGCTCGTGCTCCTCACCGATGCCGACATCCGCCACCACCGGACAAATCTCCGTGAGCTGGTGGCGCGGATCGAGAGCGGGTTCGATCTTGCCTCGCTGATGGTGCGGCTTCGCGTCGAGAATCTTGCCGAGAGCTTCCTCATTCCCGCCTTCGTGCTCTTCTTCGAGATGCTCTATCCCTTCGGCTGGATCCGCGACCCACGCCGCCGCACGGCGGGCGCCGCCGGCGGCTGCGTGTTGCTGCGCCGCGAGGCGCTGTTGCGGATCGGCGGGCTCGCGGCGATCCGCGGCGAGATCATCGACGATTGCGCGCTCGGCCGAGCGGTGAAGCGCGGCGGCCCGATCTGGCTCGGCCTCAGCGCCGAGACGCGGAGCTTGCGCCCCTATCCCGCGCTCGGCGATATTTGGCGTATGGTCGCCCGCACGGCCTACGCCCAGCTCGGGTATTCGCCGGCGATGCTGTTGGGAACGGTAGTCGGGCTCGTGCTGACGTTCCTGGTGCCGGTGGTAGCCGCTGCTTCGGACGCCGAGGCAGCCCCTCTCGGTCTCGCGGCCTGGGCGTGCATGGCCTGTGCCTACCTGCCGACGCTGCAGTTCTATGGCCGCTCGCCGGCCTGGGCGCCGGCCCTGCCGGCGGTGGCAGTGGTCTATATCGCCGCCACCATCGATTCCGCGTGGCGCCACTGGCAGGGCAAAGGGGGAGAATGGAAGGGTCGCATTCAGCAGCGGGGCCCCGCATGAGCGCCACCACCGTCGAGACGCCCTCGGGCAAGGTGGCGACGCAGGAGAACTTCCCCGTCGGCTCCTGGCTCATCCGGCGCGAGCTCCGGCCGCATGTGCATGCGTTCTACCGGTTCGCGCGCGAGGCCGACGACGTCGCCGACAATCCGCATCTGTCCGCGGACGACAAGGTGCGGCGTCTCGATCGCATGGGCGAGGTGCTGGATGGCGCGCCCGGCGACGACGCGCCGGCCGCCACGGCAATGCGCGAGAGCCTGCTCACGACTGGGGTCACCGCGCAGCACTGCCATGACGTGCTGCGCGCCTTCCGCACCGACGCCACCAAGCTGCGCTACCGCGATTGGGCCGATCTCATGGAGTACTGCCGCTATTCCGCCTCGCCGGTCGGGCGCCAGCTTCTCGATCTCCACGGCGAGAGCCGCGCGACCTGGCCTGCCAACGACGCGCTCTGCTCGGCGCTGCAGGTGCTCAATCACCTGCAGGACTGCGCCGCCGACTACCGCAACCTCGATCGCGTCTACATCCCGACCGAGGACCTCGCGCGTTGCGGTGCCAGTATCGAGGATCTGACGCGACCCGCCTCGACGCCGGCTTTCCGTCGCGTGCTCGACGGGCTCGTCGACAACACCGCGGAGCTGGTGCGTCACGCTCGCTCCTTCTCGCCGCAGGTCCGGAGCACCGGGCTCCGCCGCGAGGTCGCGGTCATCGTCAATCTGGCGGAACGGCTCACCGGGCATCTCCGGCATGGCGATCCGCTGGCGCGGCGCGTCAAGCTCACCCCCTATGATTTCGCTGCCGCGGTGGTGGTCGGGCTCTGGCGTGGCCGCGAAGAGAAGATCACCGCATGACAGCAGCGTTGGCGGAGGAGCGCGGCTCCCAGGCGGTTGCCGAAGCCCGAGCCGCGGTCAGGGCGCGCGTCGAGGCGGCGGGCACCTCGTTCTATTGGGCGATGCGTCTGCTGCCGGAGGCGCGGCGCGATGCCATGTTCGCGGTCTATGTCTTCTGCCGTGAAGTCGACGATATCGTCGACGGCAGCGGCACGCCGCAGGCGAAGCGCCGCCATCTCGGCGCCTGGCGCGCCGAAATCGACGCGGTCTATGCCGGCAAGCCTGCGACGGTGGCGGGCCGCGCGCTGCTGATGGCCGTGCATGATTTCGGTCTCCGGCGCGAGGATTTCATGGCCGTCATCGACGGCATGGAGATGGACGCGGACCAGGACATCCGCGCGCCCAGCATGGCGGATCTCGATCTCTACTGCGATCACGTCGCGAGCGCGGTGGGGCGGCTCTCCGTGCGCGCCTTCGGCGTTGCCACCGAGGCCGCCGACCGCGTCGCTCATTCGCTGGGCCGCGCGCTGCAGCTCACCAACATCCTGCGCGACCTTGCGGAGGACGGCGCCCGCGGCCGGCTCTACCTGCCGCGCGAGCTCCTGGAGTCTGTCGGCATCACCGCCACCGATCCGGAGAGCGTTCTTCGGCATCCCTCGCTGCCGCTTGCCTGCGAGGCGCTGGCGGAGATTGCGGCGCGGCACTTTGCCGACGCGCGCGCCGCCATGGCGGAGTGTCCGCGCAAGCCGATGCGGCCGGCGGCG
The DNA here is from genome assembly GCA_035507155.1 of Allostellaceae bacterium. Lineage (GTDB taxonomy): Bacteria > Pseudomonadota > Alphaproteobacteria > ATCC43930 > CGMCC-115725 > DASZHJ01. The sequence continues at coordinate 8,260 of DATJOK010000070.1, read as the reverse complement.
GTGATGGGCGCGGTCTACCGGGCGACGCTGCGCCGGCTGCGCCAGCGCGGTTGGCAGGACCTCGACCGCGAGGTGCGGGTGCCGAAGCCGATCAAGCTTTGGCTGGCATTCCGGTACGGGCTGCTGTGAGCCGCGTCCACGTGGTAGGGGCGGGGCTCGCGGGTCTCGCCGCCGCGTTGCGCCTCGCCGAGACCGGTGTCGCCGTCTCGCTCTACGAGGCGGGTCCGCAGGCGGGTGGCCGCTGTCGTTCCTATTTCGATGCGACGCTCGGCTGTCGCATCGACAACGGCAATCACTTGATGATCGCCGGCAACACGGCAGTGATGAGCTATCTGCGCACGATCGGCGCGACCGATTCTCTGATCGGGCCGGCGCAGACCAGCTATCCTTTCCTGGATCTGAAGACCGGCGAGCGTTGGACGCTCCGGCCCAATCGCGGCCGCATCCCCTGGTGGCTCTGGAGCAAGAGCCGCCGCGTCCCCGGCACCCGCGCCCGCGATTATCTCCGCGGCCTGCGCCTGCGGCGCGCGCCGCGCGAAGCGACGGTGACCCAGGTGCTGGACCCGCGCGGTCCGCTCTACCGCCGCTTCTGGCAGCCGATGGCGGTGGCGGCGCTCAACACCGAGGCGCAGCTCGGCTCAGCCTCGTTGTTGGGCCATCTGCTCGGCGAGAGCTTCGGCCGCGGCGGTGCTGCCTGCCGTCCCCTGGTGCCACGCGTCGGGCTCTCCGAGAGCCTGGTCGATCCCGCGCTCGCGCGGCTGCAGACGCTCGGCGCGCCAGTGCGTTTCGGCAGCCGCCTGCGGGCGATCTCCGAGGACGGCACGCGCGTCACGGTGCTCGATTTCGACGACGAGACGGTCGAGCTCGATGTCGCCGATCGCGTCGTGCTTGCGGTCACCGCGCCGGTGGCCGGCCGCCTGCTGCCCGGCCTCACGGTGCCGGATGCGTTCCGCGCCATCCTGAACGCGCACTACCGCGTCGCCGCGCCGCCGGACGCCCCACTGTTCGTCGGGCTCGTCGGCGGCACCGCCGAGTGGGTGTTCCGCAAGCAGGAGGTGCTGTCGGTGACCGTGAGCGCCGCTGATCAGCTGATGGACAGATCGGCCGAGGAGCTGGCGCCGCTGCTCTGGCAGGACGTGGCGCGTGCCTATGCGCTGCCGGCAGAGCCGATGCCGCCGTGGCAGATCGTCAAGGAGCGTCGCGCCACTTTCGCCGCGACCCCGGCGCAGCTCGCCCGGCGGCCGGCGACGGAAACCCACTGGCGCAATCTGGTGCTGGCCGGCGATTGGACCGACACCGGGCTGCCCGCGACCATCGAGGGAGCGATCCGCTCCGGCTTTGCCGCGGCTGCGGCGGTACAGCGGCCGCCGGCACAAAACACTTGAGCCCGCGCCTCGCGGACGCCATGGTGAGGCCTCATTCAGCCCCATGCCAAGCTTCGATCGACCGATGAGATCCATGGCCGCGTCCGATTCTCTTGCGCGCACCGCCGCACCCGCGGCGGACGGGCTCGAGCGCGCCATCGACGAGGCGGCAGCGGCCCTGATTGCGAAGCAGCGTCCGGATGGCCATTGGGTTTTCGAGCTGGAGGCGGACGCCACCATTCCCGCCGAGTACATGCTGCTGCAGCACTATCTCGACGAGATCGACGAGAGCGAGCAGCAGGCGCTCGCCCACTACCTCCGCTCCATCCAGGCCGAGCATGGCGGCTGGCCGCTTTTCCACGGCGGCGATTTCAACATCTCGGCCTCGGTGAAGGCCTATTTCGCCCTGAAGGCAGCGGGCGACGCGCCGGAGGCGCCGCACATGCGGCGGGCGCGCGATGCGATCCTTGCCCATGGCGGCGCCGGCCATGTCAACGTCTTCACGCGCGTGCAGCTGGCGCTCTTCGGCCAGATGGATTGGCGCCATGTGCCGGTGATGCCGGTTGAGATCATGCATCTGCCGCGCTGGTTCCCGTTCCATCTCAGCAAGGTCTCTTATTGGTCTCGCACGGTGATCGTGCCGCTGCTGGTGCTGATGGCGATGAAGCCGCGCGCCCGCAACCCGCGTAACGTCACCGTGGAAGAGCTCTTCGTGCCGGGCGCGCCGGTGCCGCCGCCGGGCTTGACCGGATCGGTCTGGGCCACCGCCTTCGCGAATCTCGATCGCAAGCTGCGCTGGATCGAGCCGCGCTTTCCGCGCGCCTGGCGGCGGCGCGCCATCAACAAGGCAGTCGCCTTCGTGAAGGAGCGGCTCAACGGCGAGGACGGTCTCGGCGCGATCTATCCGGCGATGGCGAACTCGGTGATGATGTTCGACTGCCTGGGCTATCCCAAGGACGATGCCAATCTCGCGATCGCCAAGCGCTCTCTCAGCAAGCTGCTGGTGCTGGAGCCCGGACGATCCTATTGCCAGCCCTGCGTCTCGCCGATCTGGGATACCGGGCTCGCGGCTCACGCGCTGCTGGAGGCGGGCGGCAGCGCGGCGGTCGCGTCGGCGCGGCGCGGTCTCGACTGGCTGGTGCCCAAGCAGGAGCTCGAAGTCGTGGGCGACTGGGCGGAATGGCGTCCCGGGCTGCGGCCGGGCGGCTGGGCCTTCCAGTACGCCAATCCGCACTATCCCGATGTGGACGACACCGCGGTGGTGGCGCTCGCAATGCATCGCCAGGATCCGGCGCGCTATCGCACGGCGATCGATCGCGCCGCCGAATGGATCGAGGGCATGCAGAGCCGCAACGGCGGCTGGGGCGCTTTCGACGCCGACAACACCTACTATTATTTGAACTACATTCCCTTCGCCGATCACGGCGCGCTGCTCGATCCACCGACCGTCGATGTCTCGGCGCGGTGCGTCAGCCTGCTCGGCCAGCTCATCGCCGCCGACAAAGGGCACGACGACCAGGTCTTTGCGAAGGGTGTCGAGTACATTCTGAAGGAGCAGGAGCAGGACGGTTCCTGGTACGGCCGCTGGGGCACCAACTACATCTACGGCACCTGGTCGGCGCTGGCGGCGCTCAACGTGGCGAATGTCGATCCGCAGTCGCCGGCAATCCGACGCGCGGTCGCGTGGCTGGAGGCGCGTCAGCGCCCCGACGGCGGCTGGGGCGAGGATGGGCGCTCCTACTGGAGCGATCAGCCGCGCGGCGAGGCGACGGTGAGCACGCCCTCGCAGACTGCCTGGGCGCTCCTGGGCTTGATGGCGGCCGGCGAAATCGACAATCCCGCGGTCGCGCGCGGCATCGATCACCTGATAGCGACGCGGAACGCCGGCGGGCTCTGGGACGAGGAGCTCTACACCGCGGTCGGATTCCCGCGCGTGTTCTATCTCCGCTATCACGGCTATCGCGATTTCTTCCCGCTCTGGGCGCTGGCGCGCTATCGCAATCTCCGGCGCGGCAATGCCCGCGTCACGCCCTACGGCATGTAATGACGGTCGGCGCCGTCACCGGCCTTGCCGCCGAGGCGACGGTTGCCCGCGAGATCGGCTTCGAGGCCATGGCCGGCGGCGGCTCCGCCGCCGGCACCGAAGCCGCCGCGACGGCGCTGCTGGTGCGGCCGGTGATCGGCCTCGTCAGCTTCGGCATCGCCGGCGGTCTGGCGCCGGGCTTGCAGAGCGGCGCGCTGCTGCTGCCGGCGGCGGTGCGAGCGCGGAGCGGCGCCGCCTATTGGGTCGATGTGGAATGGCATCTGCGCCTGGGCGCCGCGGCGCGCAAGGCCGGTCTCGCGGTGACCGTGGGCGGCATGCTCGGCAGCGAAGCGATCGCCGCCACGGCGACGGAGAAGGCGGCGCTTTACGCGGAGACGAACGCCGTCGCGGTCGATCTCGAGAGCCATCTGGTAGCGGCGGTCGCGCAGCGTGCCCGCGTGCCCTTCGTGGTGCTGCGGGCGGTCGCCGATCCCGCCGAGCGCGACCTGCCGCCGGCGGCGCTGCTGCCGCTCACCGGTACCGGCCGGCCCAATCTGCCGAGAGTGCTGCTGTCGCTTGCGCGGCACCCGCGGCAGATGACCGCGCTCTTGACGCTTGCGGGCGAGACCAAGCGCGCGCTGGGAGCGCTGCGCCGCGCCGGTCAGATTCTCAGAAGCGAGCTGCAGCGGCCCTGATCGGGCTGCCGCTTCGGGATAGTGCTCAGACCCGCTCGTAGCGCAGGCGCTTGATGCGGTCCATGTTGGTGCCCTCGATGCGGATGAGCCGGGTCGGTCCGGCGCGCCGCGGCGAGTGCATGTCGCCCTCGTTGTAGAGCCGCGCCATGCCGGGCTTCAGCACGTAGTCGCGGAGATGGCGCGCCTTGCCGGGCTTCTCCGCCGTCGCCGGCTCGACGCGCTCCCAATCGCTCATCACGGTCTCGCCGCTCGCCTGGCCGTAGATCGCCCAGGAGGGGCCGTGGTCGTGCGGCGCGCTGTCCTTGGCGCCCTGGTAGGCGTGGGCGAGGATGCAGAAGCCGAGCTCGGGATCCTCGTAGATCACCTGGCGCTCCGGCGTTCCGGGGCCGAGATGCCTGGCGACGAAATCCTTGTCCCTGAGGACATCCTCCAGCAGCGCGCAGATCTGCTTGCGGCCCTCCGGTCCAGGACTCTTGGCCAGCAGATCATGGCAGGCGCTGGAGAACTGCTCGAGCGTATGGGTCATGGCGTGTCTCCCTTCGCGGTCACGCGAGCTGCGTCTTATGGAGTGCCGCCAGCTCGGCCATGCTGGCGACTTCGAGATCGGGGGTGGCGTCGCCCCGCGGCACCGGCGTGGCGCCGGCGCTGGCGCGTCCCTTGCGGCGGTTGATCCAGGTGGTCTTGAGGCCGATCGACTTCGCCGGGACGATGTCGTGGAAGAGGCTCTGCGCCGTGTGCAGGATCTGCCCGGGCTGGATCCCCATGGCGGCGAGCTCGCTCAGCGCGTAGCGGAAGTTCCGGATGTCCGGCTTGTAGGAGCCGACGTCCTGCGCCGTGATGACGCGGTCGAACTCCACCTTCAGCTTCTCGTTGCTCTTGGCGAAGGAGGCGCGGTCGACGTTGGAGAGGATGACGAGCTTGAAGTGACGCTTGAGGTGCTGCAGCGCCGCCACCGTGTCGGGGAAGGCGGGCCAGCGCGGCACCGAGCGGCCGAACTCCGCCGCCTCCGCGTCGCCCGTGGAGACGTTCCAGCGTCGGCCCAGCGCGCGCAAGACCTCCGCCAGGATCTCTGGATAGAGCGTCCCGGGGCTGGCCGCCTCGATCCGCGATTCCTCGGCGCCGAAGGCCTCCAGGATCTGATCGTCGGTGAGGCCGAGGCCGTGCGGCGCGAGCCACGGCTTCAGCTCGGCGAGAATGCCGCTCTCCCAGTCGATCAGCGTGCCGTAGCAGTCGAAGGTGAGTACCTTGAAGTTCGCGAGCTGCAGGGGCATGCGGTACCGGCCTTGGCGCCTCGCCCGCTATTCCGCCGCCGGAGCGTTGCGCGCCGCGCCGGGCTTGCTGTGCTGCAGCCGCGCCATCGCCTGCTCGACGTGGCGCGAGAACACGTATTCCGCCGGGCGTTGATGGTCGAGCGGGATCTCCGCCGCCATGGCGCCGTCGGTGCGGATGCCGCCGAGGGCGACGCCGAGCGCCTTCAGCGGGCGCTTCACGGAATCGACGACCGCGCTCGCCTCGTAGCCGCTGTGCACCATGCAGTCCGCGCATTTCTCGTAGTTGCCGGTGCCGTAGGCGTCCCAATCAGTCTCGGTCATCAATTCCCTGAAGGTCTTGGCGTAGCCCTCGCCGAGCAGGTAGCAGGGGCGCTGCCAGCCGAAATAGGTGCGCGTCGGGTTGCCCCAGGGCGTGCAGTGGTAGTTCTGGTTGCCGGCGAGGAAGTCCAGGAACAGCGAGGATTGGCTGAACTGCCACTTGTGGCCGCGGCCCAGACGGAAGATCTCGCGGAAGAGCTGCTTCGTCTTGCGCCGGTTGAGGAAATGCGCCTGGTCGGGCGCGCGCTCATAGGCGTAGCCCGGCGACACGGTGATGCCGTGCACGCCCATCGCCATCACGTCGTCGAAGAACCTGGCCGCCCGCACGGGGTCGGTGCCGTCGAAGAGCGTGCAGTTGATGTTGACGCGGAAGCCGCGCTCGCGCGCCATCCTGATCGCCGCCACCGCGCGGTCGTAGACGCCCTCCTGGCAGACCGACTTGTCGTGCATCTCCCGGTCGCCGTCGAGATGGACCGACCACACGAAGAACGGGTTCGGCTTGAAGAGGTCGATCTTCTTTTCCATCAGCAGCGCGTTCGTGCAGAGATAGACGAACTTCTTGCGCTGGATGATGCCCTCGACGACCTCGTTGATCTCCTTGTGGAGCAGCGGCTCGCCGCCGGCGATCGAGACCACCGGCGCGCCGCATTCGTCCACCGCCTCGAGGCATTCCTTGACCGAGAGGCGCTGGTTCAGGATCGGATCGGGATAGTCGATCTTGCCGCAGCCGGCGCAGGCAAGGTTGCAGCGGAAGAGCGGCTCCAGCATCAGCACCAGCGGATAGCGCTTGGTGCCCTTGAGGTGCTGCATCGCGACATAGGCGCCGACGCGGATTTTCTGGTGAAGCGGTACGGCCAAGGCGGGATCCTCGCGGGGTGATGGGGTTCCGGCGGGCGACGGCTCAGCCCGCGAGCTCGGCGAGCTCGGGGGGCATGCGGAAGCGAACGTTCTCGGTGATGCCCGGCAGCGTCTCCATCTCGACATCGGCGAGCTGGCGCAGACGCTCGATCAGCTTCTGAACGAGATCCTCCGGCGCCGAGGCGCCGGCAGTGATGCCGACGGAGGTCGCGCCCTCGAGCCATTTCGGATCGAGAGCGTCGGCGTCGGCGACGAGATAGCTCGGCACGCTCTGCTCGGCGGCGATCTCGCGCAGGCGGTTGGAGTTGGAGCTGTTGGCGGCGCCCACCACCAGGACGACGTCGACGTCGAGCGCGAGATCGCGCACAGCGCGCTGACGGTTCTGCGTCGCGTAGCAGATGTCCTTGGTGTCGGGGCCGACGATGCCGGGGAAGCGCTCCTTCAACGCATCGATCACCGCGCGCGTGTCGTCGACGCTGAGCGTCGTCTGGGTGATGAAGGCGAGCTTCTCCGGGTTGCTGACCTGGAGGCCGGCGACCTCCTCGGCCTTGGAGATCAGGTAGACCCGGCCGTCGATGCGGCCCATGGTGCCCTCGATCTCCGGATGGCCGGCATGGCCGATCAGGATGATCTCGCGGCCCTGCGCGGCGTAGCGCTGCCCCTCGCTGTGCACCTTGGAGACGAGCGGGCAGGTGGCGTCGATGACGGGCAGGTCGCGTCCCTCGGCCGACTGCTCCACCGCCCGCGACACGCCGTGGGCGCTGAAGATGGTGACGCTGCCGGGCGGGATCTCGTCAAGCTCGTCGACGAAGTGGGCGCCCTTGGCGCGCAGCCGCTCCACCACGTGGCGGTTGTGGACAATCTCGTGGCGGACATAGATCGGGGGCCCGTATTTCTCCAGGGCTCGCTCCACGATCTCGATAGCGCGCTCGACGCCGGCGCAGAAGCCGCGCGGCTGGGCGAGCACGACCCGGAGCCGTCTGCTCCGGTTCTGTCCAGTGCTGGTGGCGGGTGCCGACTGATCCATCTAACCCTCGTTGTCGAGGCGGGAAAATACCGCGTCCGCCCGCCAATATGCAAATAGGACCGCCGGCGGCCCAATAGGCTCCAAATTGTCTCAGGCCATTCGGCCTCATTTTCGTCATATTTGAGCAAGATCGCACAACCCCTTTCGGGGGTTGCATGCCGGTGGTTCCTACCCTCGGCCCGAGTGCTGATGAATTACGCAGCCATTTCGTCTATGTTTGGTTTCAGTTACGAGTTCCGACCCGCGGAAGAGGCGTGGCCGCGCACTCCCGATCATCAGAGCTAGGATGGCCTGCTGTGAGCCAGACATCATCGATCGCCGAAAATGCCAGTTCCAGAATCTCGAACCGGACGCCGTTGCTGGACCGGGTTCGGGAGCCGCGGGATTTGCGGGGGCTGGCGGAGGGGGATCTGAAGCAGCTTGCGGAGGAGCTTCGGAGTGAGCTGATCGACGCGGTGTCGGTGACGGGGGGACACCTGGGGGCGGGTCTTGGGGTGGTTGAGCTGACGGTTGCGCTCCATTACGTGTTCGAGACGCCGCGGGACCGTCTGATCTGGGACGTTGGGCACCAGGCCTATCCGCACAAGATCCTGACCGGGCGGCGGGATCGGATCCGGACGCTGCGGCAGGGGGGTGGTCTCTCCGGGTTCACGCGGCGGTCGGAGAGCGAGTACGACCCCTTTGGGGCGGCGCACAGCTCGACC
>DATJOK010000069.1:0-77628 GCA_035507155.1 Allostellaceae bacterium | reverse complement strand
GTGCTGGCGGCAACCCGGGAGATCTATCGGCGACTGCGCCGGCGCGACGGGCTTGGTCTCGGCGACGCCAAGCTGCTGGCGGCGGGCGGTGCCTGGCTCGGCTGGGAAGCGCTGCCGAGCGTGCTGCTGCTGGCCTGCGTCATGACGCTTGGCTGGGTGCTGCTGGCGGGCTGGTTGCGCGGAAACCTGGCGCTCGACCGCCGCATCCCCTTCGGCCCTGGCCTGTGCCTGGGCATCTGGCTGATCTGGCTCTACGGACCGCTCAGCTAGCAGGCAGTTGTCATCCCGACCGTCACAGAAGCTTCAAAAACCGGTGCTAGCGTCGCTCCGCCGCGGGCTGGGGCGAGAATAGGTAATGCTGGGGAACGGGATCGACCGCGGGGCCTTCGAGAGATCCTTGATCGAGCGCCTGGTCGACAGCGGGAAGCTCGACCAGCCGGCTGCCGACCGCGCGCTCCGCCTGCGCGCCGCGAGCTCGGAGCGGATGGAAGCGCTCCTCATCAAGCTCGGTCTCGTCAGCGAGCGCGACATCGCCGAGATGCTGGCGCGCGAGCTGGGCCTGCCGCTGGTCTCACCGCCCGACTACCCCGAGACCGCGGTCCTCGAGGACAAGATCAGCCGCAAGTTCCTCCGCCAGGTCGGGGTGCTGCCGCTGGCGGAGACCGGCGACGGCATCGTGGTCGCGATGACCGACCCGCTCGACAGCTACGCCGCGCAAGCCCTGGAGATGGCCGCGGGCCGGCCCGTGCTCAGGCAGGTGGCGCTCCCCTCCGAGCTGGAGGCGGCGCAGGCGCGTCTCTTCGACGGCGAGCGTGGCGAGGATGCGAAGGTCGCGGCGGCCGCTCTGGCGGCCACCGACGAGGACCTGCTGGAGGATGTCGACCGGCTGCGCGATCTCGCCAGCGAAGGGCCGGTGATCCGCCTGGTCAGCCAGATCATCAATCGCGCCATCGAGCAGCGCGCCTCCGACATCCATATCGAGCCGTTCCAAAGCAGGCTCGCGGTCCGCTACCGCGTGGACGGCCTGCTGCAGGACGCCGGCGCGCCACCGACGCAGCTTCGGGCGGCGATCATCTCCCGCGTCAAGATCATGGCGAAGCTCAACATCGCCGAGCGCCGCCTGCCGCAGGACGGCCGCATCCGTCTGGCGATCCAGGGCCGCGACTACGACCTCCGCGTCTCCAGTGTGCCGACGCTGCACGGCGAGAGCGTGGTGATGCGCATCCTCGACCGCACCAGTCTGGTGGAGGACCTGACCGATCTCGGGTTCAGCGAGGAGATGCTGCCACCCTTCCTCAGCGTGCTGGAACGGCCGCAAGGGATCCTGCTGGTGACCGGTCCTACCGGCAGCGGCAAGACCACGACCCTCTATACGAGCCTCATGCGCCTCAACGCGCCGGAGAAGAAGCTCTTCACCGTCGAGGATCCGATCGAATACCAGCTCGAGGGTGTCAATCAGATACAGATCAAGCCGCAGATCGGCCTGAGCTTCGCCCAGGTGCTGCGCTCGGTCCTGCGCCAGGATCCCGACATCATCATGATCGGCGAGATCCGCGATCTCGAGACCGCGCAGATCGCAATCCAGGCGGCGCTCACCGGCCATCTCGTGCTCTCGACGCTCCACACCAACAGTGCCGCCGCCACGGTGACGCGGCTCCTCGACATGGGCGTCGAGGATTATCTCCTGACCTCGACCGTCACCGGCGTCCTGGCGCAGCGCTTGGTGCGCCGGCTCTGCCCGGCCTGCCGCGAGCCCCATGACGTGCTGCCGGAGCTGGCGGCGCAGCTCCGTCTCGAACGGGCCGCCGATGGCCGGCCGCCGCGCTTCTACCGTCCGAGCGGCTGCGAGCTCTGCAACGGCACCGGCTATTCCGGCCGCGTTGCGGTGATGGAGCTCCTCACCATGTCGGATGCGCTGCGGCGGCTCATTCTGAAGCATGCGGAATCCAATGAGCTGCATCGGGTGGCGCTGCAGGAGGGCATGCGCTCGATGTACGAGGACGGCATCGCCAAGGCGCGCGCCGGCATCACCTCGATCGAGGAAGTGTTCCGCGTCACCCGCGATGTCTGATGATGCCGACATTTCACTATGAAGCCGTGACAGCGGCGGGAGAGGCGGTGGCCGGCGAGATCGAGGCCGAGAGCCAGTCCGCCGTCATCGAATACCTGCACGGTCTTGGCCATGTGCCGATCCGTGCCGATACCACCGGCGCTTCGCTGATATCGCGCGTTCTCAATTTCGAGATCAAGCGAGGCGGCAAGCCGTCGGCGCGCGATTTCGCGCTGCTGACCCAGCAGCTCGCGACCCTGCTGCATGCGGGCCTCGCTCTCGATCGCGCGCTCGAGATCGCCGAGAAGGTGGTGGCGCGCCCGCGCGACCGCGAGCGGCTGCGGCGCATCCTCGACAAGGTCCGCGGCGGCAGCTCGCTGGCCGACGCCATGGCGGCGCAGAGCGACATGTTCCCGAAGTTCTATGTCGGCATGGTGCGAGCCGGCGAGGCCGGCGGGTCGCTCGACGTGACGCTCCAGCATCTCGGCGATTTCCTCGAGAAAGCGGACGCGGCGCGCGAGCAGATCCGCTCGGCGCTGATCTACCCCCTGGTCGTGCTGCTGACCGGCCTGGGCTCGGTCGCGGTCCTTTTTGGCTTCGTGGTGCCGCGCTTTGAGCCGCTCTTCGAGCAGGCTGGCGGAGCGCTCCCGTTCTCGGCCGTCGCGCTGCTCGCGGTATCGCATGGGCTGCAGGACTATTGGTGGGTCGCGCTGCTGGCGATCGGTGCGCTGGTGCCGCTCGCGGCTCGCGAGGCGCGCAATCCCGCGCGCCGGCGCCGCTGGGATCGCCGCTTCCTGCGCCTGCCACTCCTCGGCGATCTCGTCACCAAGGTGGAGATCGGCCGGATCGGACGCACGCTCGGCACGCTACTCAAGAATGGCGTGCCGACGCTCGCGGCGCTCGCGATCGCCCGCGAGGCGGTCGGCAATGCGGCGGTGGCCGAGGCGCTCGTCGGCGTCGCCGAGCGGGTCAAGGAAGGGAAGGGGATCGCCGATCCCCTGGCCGAAAGCGGCGTGGCGCCGGCGCTCGCCATCCAGCTCATCCGCGTGGGCGAGGAAACCGCTCGCCTCGAGGAGATGCTCCTCAAGATCGCCGAGATCTACGAGCAGGAGGCGCGGCGCAGCGTCGAGCGGATGCTGGCCCTGCTGGTGCCCGGCATCACCATCGGTCTGGGCGTGGTGGTGGCCGTGGTGATCGGCTCGATCCTGACCGCCGTCCTCAGCGTCTACGAGCTTGCCACATGAGTGGATCCGTCATGAAAGACAGCAAAGCCCCAAACGATGCATCGACATCGGCGGCGGTGCGCGCCGCAGCGACACGCCGCGAGGCCGGCTTCACGCTCGTGGAGCTGCTCGTGGTGCTTGCCATTCTGGCGCTGATCGTGGCACTCGTCTCGCCGCAGGTGCTGAAGTATCTGGGCCGCGCCAAGGTCGACGCGGCGAAGATCGAGATCCAGAACATCGGCAATGCCCTCGATCTCTACAAGCTCGACATGTCGCACTACCCGCTGCAGCAGGAGGGACTGCTGGCGTTGGTCCAGCCGCCGCCCGGAGCCACGCATTGGGAGGGACCTTATCTCAAGCAGAAGACGGCGCCGCTGGATCCCTGGGGTCATCCCTACGTCTACCGCTATCCCGGCGAGCACGGCGAGTACGATCTCTATTCGGTGGGTCCCGACGCGGCCACCGGCACTGCCGCCGACAAGCCGGCGATCAGCAACTGGTGAGACGATGCCGGGAGAGCGCGGCTTCACCCTCATCGAGCTGGTGGTGGTGCTCGCGATCCTGGCGCTCGCGACCGCACTGGTTACCCCGCTGCTGAGCGGTGGGCGCGACCGCGCGGAATTCAACGCGACGGTCCGCGAGGTCGCGGCGGCGCTGCGCGAGACCCGCAACCTCGCAATGACCCGCGATCGGTCGGAGGTATTGCTGGTGGATGTCGCCCATGGCGTCCTGCGCTGGGGAGCCCGTCCGGTGGATCATCGGGTGCCGGGCAGCATTCGCCTCGCGCTCCTCACCACCACCGGCGAGCGCACCGGCGAGACATCCGGCGACATCCGCTTCTTCCCGGATGGCAGCTCCACCGGCGGTCATGTCACCTTGATGCAGGGAGAACGACGCTCCGATGTCTTCGTGGACTGGCTCAGCGGCCGGATCTCGATCGGCGATGCCACGGCGCTCCCCGCCCGCTGAGTCCGCAGGCTTCACCCTGGTGGAGATCCTCGTCGCATTCGCCATTGCAGCGGTGCTGATGACGATGCTGCTCAGGATGCTGCACGCCGGCCTCGACAGCAGCGCGCGATCCAACGACGAGGTGTCTGCGGTGCTCGTCGCGCAGTCTGCGCTCGACGAGCTCGGACAAAGCGTCCCGCTGCGGGACGGCCAGGAAACCATCGTTGATCACGACCGCTTTCGCGTGACCACGGTCGTCCATCGCTACACCGAGCATGTCGCGGCGGATACCTCGACTCTCTATTCGGTGCCTTACGAGGTGGAAGCCACCGTCGCCTGGCATGAGGGCCGGCATGACCGGTCGATCACCCTCCGGAGCCTCAGGCTTGGCCCGCAGGTCGCGCAGTAACGCCCGGAACCGGGAATCCTCGACAGGCTTCACGCTTGTCGAGATGTTGGTTGCGCTCACGCTGTTCGCCCTGCTCTCGGTATTTCTGTTCGGCGGATTGCGCTTCGGCAATCGCGCGGTATCGCTCGGCAGCGACGTCATGGAGCGGGCGTCGGCCCTCGCGCTCGCGGAAGGCTTTCTCCGCCAGCAGCTCGCGGCGGCGCAGCCGCTGCCGATGCAGAGCTCCGACACCCAGCCGATCATCTCCTTCACCGGCTCGCCCGACCGGGTCGAATTCGTCACCTTGCCGCCGGCCTACCTCGCCCACGGCGGGTTCCACTGGCTGCGGCTCGCGGTAGAGGACGGGCGCCTCGTGGTTCGCTGGGAGCCGGTCCAGGCGCCGGACGATGATGTGCCTGCGGCGGACCACGGCGGTGCCAGCACCCTCCTCGAAGGGGTGCAGGGCATCAAGCTCTCGTATTTCGGAGCTCTCGGCGACGATCGGGCGCCCGACTGGCACGATCGCTGGGAGGACGCGACCATGCTGCCGGCCCTCGTTCGCCTGCGCATCACCTTCCGCGATGGCCGGCAGGGGCCAGATCTGGTGGTTGCCACCCGGCTCACCGAGACCGCCGCGGCGGCTCGCTGAAAAGCCCTCATCCACCTGAGCCGGCTCGATTAATCGGCCGTCACCATGGCGTCATTAATCGCCGGCTACGGTGACCCCGTGCGGCAGCCAAGGGGAGCTGCCCGTCTTCGGTCCGGTCGGATTCTCCGCAATGGCTGACGTGCTGCGATCGCTGAGCGCCAACCTCACCGCCGGACTTCGCTGGTGGGGAAGCGAGCTGAAGGCGATGGTGCCGGCATGGTTGCGCCAGCTGCTTGACGAGATGGACAGCCGCCTGGTTCTGGCGGCGCCCGCCTTCGGTCCGCTGGAGCTGGTCTACGAGACGGGCGGCGACCGTCGGGTACTGACCCGCTTCCCCGCCTCCGCCGCGGCGACCCCGGAAGTCGCGGCCATCCGCAAGACCGTCGAGGATTGGCGCCGGCGCGCCGGTCATATCGCGATCCGCCTGGCGCCCGATCGCGCGCTGCGGACACGGGCGAGCCTGCCGCTCGCCGCGGAGAGGAACCTCTCGGAGGTGTTGTCCTTCGAGCTTGACCGCCAGACGCCTTTCAAGAGCAGCGAGGCCTATTTCGCCCACCGCCACGTCGCCCGGGACGCCGCCTCTAAGCGCCTTTCCGTGGAGCTGACGGTAGTGCCGCGCGCGGCGGTGGACGAACTCAAGCAGCTCGCCGAGCGGATCGGCCTCAAGGCCGACAGCGTGGAGGTGGAGGCTGGTCCGCGCGGTCCGCACGACCTGCTGCAGGGAAGGCGGCTATCGCGGCCGCAGAGACTGACGCGGTTCGCCTTCGCCGGCCTCGCCGGCATCACCATCGTGCTCGCGCTGGCAGCGCTTCTGGTGCCGCTGCAACGTGCCCATGCGCGCGCCGAGGCGCTGGCGACACAGCTCGCCGAGGTCAAGCAGCAGGCGGAGATGGCCACCAAGCTGCAGCGCCAGATCGAGAACCAGATCCAGGACGGCAACGCGCTGCTGACGCGCAAGCGGCAGGTCGCCACCGATTCCGCCGTGCTCTACTATCTGACCGACGCGCTCGGCGACGACACCTGGCTCACCGACATGCAGCTCAGCGGCGTGGACGTGCAGATGACCGGCTCTGCAGCCTCGGCGTCGGAGCTGATCGCCCGGCTCGACCGGTCGCGGCATTTCACCAACGCCGCCTTCCGCTCGCCGGTGACGCAAGACACCAAGAGCAACCGCGAGCAGTTCAGCATCGCGGCAACCCTGGTGCCGGAGAGCGGCAAGTGAAACTCGCCGCTTCGCCCCTGGCGCGCCGGGGTCTCGCCCTGGCACTTCTGCTGGCGCTTGTCGGTGCTGTCTACGTGGCGCTGGCCCAGCCGCTGCTCGCCGACTACGCCGAGACCACGCGATCGATCGAGCAGATGACCACGCTGATCGAGCGCTATCAGCAGGTCGCCGCGCGGCGGGCGCCGTTGCAGGCGGAACTCGCGAGCCTGCAGCAGCAGCAGCAAGGCGCGAAAGACGGGTTCTTTTCCGGCGCCAACGATACGCTGGTGGCGGCGCAGCTGCAGGGCCGGCTGCGCACCGCCGTCGAAGCGGCTCGCGGCGAGCTCAAGAGCACCCAGGTCCTGCCGCCGGAGGACGATGGCAAGATGCGCCGGATCACCGTCCGCGGGCAGATGGCCTCCACGCTCGGAGCGGTTCAGCGGGTTCTCTACGAGCTTGAGGCATCGTCGCCCTATCTCTTCATCGACAACCTCAATCTGCGCGTCCGCGCCGCTGAGCGTCGCGCCGAGAGTCCCGATCTGGATCCGATCCTGGACGTGCGCTTCGACGTCTACGGCTATCTCTCGAGCGCGAAATAGCAGGGCGCGCGGCAGACCATGGTCTTCGAACTCAACAAAGTCCGCTCGCGCGCCAGCGCCTCACCTCCGCCGCGCGTGCCCGCGACGCCAACGCGGCCGATCACGGTGGGACCCGCGGTGGAACGGCCTGTCGGGGCCGTTGCGGAACGGCCGTCGCCGACGACCATCGGAGTTCCGGGGCGACGCGGCCCGGCGCCGATCCGCGGCTGGACGGTGATGCACTTCCTGGCCTTCGCCGCGCTGGTCGCGATCTCGCTGCTCTGCGCCGCCATGCTCTACCGGGAACTCACGGAGCCGGCGCCAGCACCGAGCAAAGCCGCGGCGGGGCAGGCGACGGTGACGGCGCCGGTCGCGCCACCGGCCGGAGCGCCGGCGAGCTTTGCCATGCCGCCGCTCCAGGCCTATGCCGAGGTCACGGCTCGCCCGCTGTTCTCTCCGGGCCGGCGCCCGCCGAGCGTGAGCCAGCAGGTCGCAGGGCCGGCTTCCTCGCTGGCGCTGGTGGGCGTCGTGATCTCTCGCGACGGCCGCATCGCCCTCATCCGCCAGGGCAAGGCGCCGGCCGTGACGCGGGTCCAGGAAGGGCAGCTCGTCGAGGGCTGGACCGTAAAGTCGATTGCCGCCGACCGCGTGGTGGTTCGGAGCGGCGCGACCGAGGCGGAGCTCAAGCTGCACGAGGACGCGCCGGCCAAAATCGCGCGGTAAGCGACCGCCCTCAGCCGCTGCGCGCGACCGCCTGCCGCCAATCCAGAAACTCGTAGGGCCGGTCCGGCTTTCCCGTGAGGAACAGCAACGCCTGGCGGACAAAGACGGCGCCACGGGCGGTGGTGGCGGTCACCGTCACCATTGCCGCCCGCAGTGTCGTGCGGACGATGAAGCGGTCGACGCCGGTCAGGAAAGGGATCGCCGTCGAGATCTGGCCAGCGGCAATCGCCGACCTCGCCGCCAGCACCGCGTCGACCTCCTGCGGGTTCACGTTCGGCAGCGACAGCAGGACCGTCTTCGGCGCCGTCAGCGTGTTGACCCGGGGACCGCGCGAGAACACGGTGACATAGGGGGCGACGGCGTCGAAGACCGCCCGCGACACCGCCGGCAGCAGCCGCAGCTCATCGATCGCCTCGAAGGCAGGCGGCGGCTCGCCGCCGCCCGCCGCCAGCAGCGCGCTGCTCGGCGCCTGTGCGGCCGCATCGGCCAGCTGCCGGCGCGTCATGATCGCGTCGACCAGGGCATCGCGCTCGCCCGGCGCGACACCCACTCTCGCCAGAAGTCCGGACAGCAGTTCCGGCGCCGCGGTGTTCAGATTCACTTTGCCGCCCTCATCCTGCACCACGATGTGCAGACGCCCGCCGTCGAAGGTGAGGTCGCGCGGCGTGCCGTCGGCGGCCCATTGCGTCACCGGATTGCGATCGAGAAGCCCGGTGACCGCCAAGGCGATGCCCGCTTCCGCCAGGGCCTGGGCGCGCGCGTTCTCCAGGAGATTGCGCGCCTGTTGCGCCTCGCTCCGGGTATCGGCGGCGAAGCCGGTGGCGAGAACCGCCAGCAGTGCCAGGACCCAGATCACCACCAGCAGCGCGAAGCCGCGCTCGCGCGGCCGGGCGGTGGCAGCGGTTCTAACGGATCTCTCCACCGAGCGGCGCCAGGGCATGCAGGCGGCTGCGCAGCTCCTCGGTCATGGAGCGCGCCTCATAGGCGTTGTGGACGATCCGCGGCGACAGCAGGATCAGCAGCTCGGTACGCGCCACTTGGTTGGTATTGGTGCCGAAGAGATTCCCGACGACAGGGATGTCGGACAGCATGGGGATGCCGCTCTTCCCCCGCGTCTTGTTGTCGGTGATGAGACCGCCGAGGGCGATGGTCTGGCCATCCTGCACCGTGATCGTGCTGTCGACGCGACGCTGCGAGATGGTCGGCGAGTTGAGATTCGAGGTGGTGGTGGTGGACGCCTGACTGACCTGCTGCGTGATGTCGAGAGTGATGAGGCCGTTGGTGTTGACCCGCGGCGACACCCTGAGGATGACGCCGGTGTCGACATAGGCGACGGTATTGATGAGCTGAGAGGTAGCGGTGACCGTGCTCTCGGACTGCTGCACGACCACCGGCACCTGGTCGCCGACCTGCAGCGTGGCGACGTGATGGTCGAGCACCAGAAGCTGCGGCGAGGAGATGACGTCGACATGGGTCACCGATGTCAGCGCGTTCAGCACTACCTTCGCGTTGTTGGCGGAGAAGACGTAGTTGAAGCCGTTGTTTATGAGGTTGACCGCGCCGGCGGTGGTGGGATCGGTCGACAGGCTGAACAGGTTGTGGCTGCCCTGCAGAAACCACTCGACGCCGTATTGCAGATTATCGTTGAGCGTGACCTCGGCGATGGTCGCCTCGATCAGCACCTGGAGCGGCACCACGTCGAGCTTGCGGATGGTGTCCTCGATCATCCGGTAGTCGCGCGGCTTGGCGAAGATCACCAGCGCATTGTTCTTCTCGTCGGCGACGACGCGCGCCTGCGGCAGGCCGTTGTCGTTGCCCGACCCGCTCCCGGTGTTGCCGCCATTGCCGGAGAAATCCGGCGGCGCGACCGCGGGCAGATTGCCGCCGCCGGCGTTCTCCGACTGCTGACCGCCGCTCGACCCCGCCGGCGCGGCTCCCGTCTGCGCCGCAGACGGCGTCGAGCTGCCCAAAGCATTGGAGGAGCCCAGCGGGTTCGACGAGCTCAGGCCGTTGGACGAGCCGGAGGTGCCCGTCGCCGACGCCAAGGTGGGGAGGCCGGAGCTGATGGAAGGCAGCCCGGCGCCGACCTGCGACTGTGTGGTGCCCGGTGCCGTCGTATCGACCGTGCTGACGCGCCCCGAGGAAAGCAGCTGCGACAGCACCTTTGCGAGATCGACGGCGCGGCTGTTCTGTACGTGGTACTCGAAGATGCGCGGCGTATTCTCGTCGTCCTGGTCGAGGCGGGTGATCCAGCTCCGCACCCGCTCGAGATAGGCCGGCTGCGAGGAGATGACCAACACCGAGTTGATGCGCTCGATGGGCACGAAGCGCAGCAGGCCCGAGAGCGGCGCTCCGTTGCCGGCGGCAAAGATGGTCTCGAGTTCGGTGGCGACGGCCTTCGGCGTCCCGTTCTGCAGCGGGAAGATGCCGAGCGACATCCCCGCGAGCCAGTCGACGTCGAAGGTGTTGATGAGATCGGTGATCGCCGAGATGTCCTGGCCGGTGCCGGAGACAATCAGCAGGTTGCGGGTGCTGTCGGCATCGACACGGCTGCCCTTCGGCACGAAAGGCTGCAGCAGGCGCTGCACTTCCGCAGCGGAGACGTAGCGGAGCGGCACGATCTGGGTGTTGAAGGCCACGGTCGGAATGCCGGCG
This sequence comes from Allostellaceae bacterium, assembly GCA_035507155.1. Taxonomy (GTDB): domain Bacteria; phylum Pseudomonadota; class Alphaproteobacteria; order ATCC43930; family CGMCC-115725; genus DASZHJ01. The sequence goes on along the minus strand of DATJOK010000069.1, from coordinate 67,213 downwards.
GCGCCGGTCGGCACTGGCGCCACCGGACCACTGCGCACCGCCTCGTCGATCGGCACCACGCGATAGACGTTGTCGTTCTGGACGATCGCCATGCCGCTGAGCCGCAGCACCTGCTCCAGCGTGGGCAGCACGTCCTCGCGCCGGAGCGGACGGCTGGTCTGCACCGTCACGTTGCCCTGCAGCTTGGGATCGAAGGCATAGTTGAGATGCAGCACGTCACCCAGCACCGAGCGGACGACGTCGTGGACGTCGGCATCGACGAAATTGAGGGTGATGTCGCCCTGCGCCGGCTCCTGCCGGTTCTGCGCCGCGAGCGGCTGCGCGCGAATGAAGACGCCGGTTCCCGGGTAGAGCCGGGGAGCGGAATTGCGCAGAGGCTCGGAATTCTCCGGCGGCGTCGCGGCAGCGTCCGTCGGCGAAGGTGCGGGCTGCGCCGCCGGCGCGCTGGGCGCGACGGCGAGCGGCTGGTCGGGCGGATTCTTGCAGGCCACGAGCGAGATCGTGAGCACGACGGCACAGAGACGCAGTGAGGCGTGAGCAATCGATCGAGGCGTCAAGTCGGGACTCTGAAGATTTGATGCGCGCAGCCGCACGGACCCCCCGCGGGCGTCGCATCATCGTTAGACTCGAGCTAATCGACAATTGACATATTTGCTCTGGACCGGCCCGATGGAAATCAAACTGTCACGGAAGATGCGATCTATTATCTGGTTGGAGTGACGAATGCTCGCGCAACACCTCGGACGACCTGGGCGGTGTTATTTTGGAACTTGCGGCCCCACAATAATCACAGGGTAATAATCACGGGGAATTTAGAGGCGCTCGCTCGGCGACGAGGCGGCGGTCGCTGCCTAGTATCTGCTTCCGGCCGGCCGTAGCGGCTGCTGCGGCACCGACTGCGCTGGCGGTCGCAACGTCGATGGCGCTGACTGCGAGGAGGGCGCCGGACCGAGCGGCGGCTCGCGGTGCCAATCGAAGACCGTGCCCGCCAGCAGGGCTCCCGCGACAAGCACACCCACCAGCAGGAGGGTGACGGCGGTGAGACGGCGCCGGGTGACGCTCGCCGGTGGCTTCGGCGGCGCTGCTCGCTCGGCCGTCGCGGGCCGGGGCGCGGCAGGGGCGGAGGCGAGGTTCGGCAGGGCACTGCTGGGCAGCCGGACCTGCTGCGAGGCCAGGACCGCCGGCAGCGATTGCGAGAAGGCCACGCGCGACGCGAAAGCCCGGTCTCCCATCAGCGAGAGCCGACGCCGCGGGCCGCTCCAGAGCATGCCTGATCCCGTCACCGCGCTGTCGGCCGGAAGCCCGAGGCACTCCGCCATATCCCTGACGAAGCTCGGCTCGGCATCCAGCGAGAAGCGATAGGCGACGTAAGGCCGGCCAAGGCGCGGAAGCACTTCCTGCATCATCGTGTGGAAGGCGAACTGAAACGCGTCCGAGCCGGATTGAGCGATGCTGTGGAATACCACCACGACATCCACCGACCTCGCTCCCTCGGCGACTTTCTGCACCCAGTCGGATCCGCTCACCGCCGGCAGGTCGGCGAGCGATCGCGCGGGCGCCGGCGACGTCGCCGATTTGGCCGCGCTCGTTGGCGGCGGGCGCAGCACATCGGACGAGCCCCGCACCTCGGCTATCGGCTCGCGCGGCCGCGCCCATGGGGACCTTGGCGCTGGTGCGGGCGGGTCGGACGATTGAGCCGGGCTCGCCGGCGAGCCAGTCGGCTTTGTGATGGTGAGGCCGGGCCTCGCCGCCGCCGGTGCCGGCGCCGGCGGCGCCGCGGTGGCTGGAGACGAAGACGTCGATGCGCCGACCGGCGGCTTCGACACGATCACTCGAGGCTGCGGCGCTACGGCAGGGGTGGCGGGTTTTTGTGCCGGCGAACGGATCGACGGCATCCGGAGCGAGCGCGGGGGATCACCCGCAGACGGAGCCGGATCTACCGGCGCGATATCACGCCGGGAGCGCGGAGTGGCGGCAGCTGTGCCTTTGGATGCCGGAACATCGCGCTTCCTTCGCGGCACCGGAAATACCCGCCACGCCGCAGGCGCCGGGCGCGCCGCAGCAGGGCGCGACGGCTTCGCCGGAGCGGGCGTCTCCGATTGCGGAGGCGACAGGACCGGCACGCTCAGCCAGGGTTCTTTCCGCTGCACCATGCTTCGTGTTCTGACCTCTAAACGCGCACGCCCGAAGGCACGCGCCGCAACCCATCAGATGACGTCTGAATCACCGAAGTTAATTGGAGCCTGCGGGACTTCGGATGTCATCTTTGGGAAATGCCCTGACGACGCTGGGCTTTCCCGGGGAAATCCAACTCTGGGTTTCATCAGCCGCGCGGGAATACCGGGATCTCGACCGTTATCAGCGTCCGGATCTGCGGATAGGAAGCAGGCAGCGGCGGGAACGGCGCGCTGTTGCGCAGCATCTGGCCGGCGGCCTCGTCAAGGCGGGTGGAGCCGGAGGTTTGGATGAGCGTCAGCGCCGCGAGATTGCCTGCCGGATCCACCAGGATGCTGTAGACGGCGACCCGCTCGCCGCCGCCCGGAAATTCCGAGGCCGGTGGATAGACTCGATTGCGCTCGACGAGGTCGCGGAGGTGGTTGAGATAGGCATCGCCAGCCTGATCGCGCTGCTCTCGGCCGCCCGGCGCCGAGGGGAGCCGGATCGAATGGAAGATATCGCCCTTCGGCGGCTCGGTGCGCGCTGGCGGCGCGAGCTCCGCCTGTCGCCCGATCACCTTCGGGCTCGCGGTCCGCGCCGGTGCTGCGGTCTCCGTTGACGGCTCGGAACGGTGCGGCCGCGGTTTCGGCGCCTCGGCCTCCTGTTGCGGCAGCGGCGGCGCCGGCTCGGGCTTCTCGGCCACGGACGCCGTCTTTTCGTCGGCACCCGACATGCGCGGCGTGATGGGCTGCGTCGGCTCCGGGGCGGGTGGGGGTGGGGGTGGCGGCGGAGGCGGCGGGGGTGGTGGCGGCGCGGGCGGCTCGATCAGCAGAGTAACCGGAATCGCCTGCGGTTCCGGCGGAAACGCTCGGGCGAAGACACCGTTCCAGTCCAGGGTGCAGAGAACGATCGCCACGATATGCAGCAGCACGGCGGCGCCAATCGCGCCCATGCGCACCTTGAGCGGAGGACGGGTGCCAGCCTCGTCCGCACGATCCGCACGGGCGGCACGGGCATCGGTCGCCCCCTGCTGCTCGTCGCGGGGATCGGGTATCCGGAGCGTATCCCGCGTTTCTAGAGCCATCTCAGACTGCTGTCGGTCGCGCTCGCACGAATCCCGGGCCGCTCAGGGAATGACAGGGCCGACGCTATACCCGGCCCGCTCGGACCAGGATAGCGCCCAACAGGTAAATGATGCTCGCCCCGAGGCCAGCTCCGGGCTGCCACGAAAAAAAGCCCCGCTTTGCGCAATCTGTCATGTCAGGGAGCCGCTGCGAACAAAAGTTACAGATCCCCGGTCCAGGTCGAGGGCAAGAAGTCGAAACACTCCATTCGGATTAATACCAGGATGACCAATTATTTTCTGGAATTGCATGGGAGGCAGAAGGAAATAGAATTTCATCTGCTCCGTTATTCGCCCTATAAGCGCGGCCCTCAACAAGTATTGGCGCTTGCTGGCCGCCCCACCGACGGTGTCGGCCTGCGCCCGTAGAGTCGCGAATCCCTGGCCCGAGGAGCACGGAAGAGTGAGCGCACGACCATTCGGCGATCCGTCGTCGATCAAGAGCGCCGACCTGCTCGCACTCTACGAGCTCTGGCTGGCGAGGCGGCGAGGGCGCCGCGTTCCGGGCCGGGCGGATTTCGATCCCGGCGACATCCCGGGCCGGCTCTGGCCGCTGGTGATGATGGTGGATGTCTGCCGCGAGCCGGAGCGCATCCGCTTCCGCTATCGGCGGGTGGGGATGAGTTTCGTCGAGGCGCTTGGACGCGATCCGACCGGGCTGTTTCTCGACGAGGTGCTGGCGGTGCAGACGCCGCATGCCGACTACGTCGCCGGTCTCTATCTCCGCATGATCGCCGACCGGCGACCGATCTATTCCGAGAACATCTTCACCGTTGATGGCAAGGCGCGCGGCAAGCTCACGCGGCGCCTGCTGCTGCCGCTGTCGCGCGATGGCGAGGAAGTCGACATGGCGATGGTCGGCCATGTCTTCGAGTACGACCCGAGTTGGGCATCGGCGCCACGAAGCGCCACGCTTCCCTCCGTGCAGGAGATCCTGCCGGATGGCGTGGCGTTGGACGGCGAATGACGCGCAACGGCTGATCAAGGCGTGATCGCCGATCCCTATTGCCCTCGCCCCGGCGAGCGGACACGATGGCTCAGAACGCGGACGGATGTCCCTCGCCGGGCCACGGTTGCTCTTGAAATCATCGCTTTCCTCTCTGGTGCTCGTCCTGCTGCTGCTGGGGCCGATCCATGCCGGAGCCGCCGCGCCGCGGGATTGCCCGGGCTCGAAGCCCGAGGTCACGCTGTCGATCCGGCTGCCGGAGCCGACCATCGACAACTCACTGAGCCAGCCGCGCCTGCAGGCTCTTTCGGGCAAAGCCTATCACGACGGCCATACGCTCGGTCTCTATCGGATGGAGTTGCAGTACGGCATCGAGGCGATCGTGCTGGCGCAGCAGTCGCCTGCCGGCCTCTGCCAGTGGATCGAGCGGGTCACCGTGCGAATGATCCTGAGCCCCCGGCAGATCTACGTCGTGCGCGATCGCAAGCCGGGCACCTGTCCTTATGAGGCGGTCCTCGGCCATGAGCGCAAGCACAAGGCGATCGACGACGAGGTCTTCCGGCAGGAAGCGCCGCGCCTGCAGCACACGCTGGAGAGCGCGATCGCCGGGATGCCGCGCGAGCAGCCGCTGCCCCCAAACGAAGCGGCCGAAGAGAAGAAGCGCCTCGTCGCATCGCTGAAGAACGTGTTTCAGGCTGCCGTCGATGCAGTGATGGCGGAACGCAATGCCCGGCAGAAGCATCTCGACAATCCCGGCGAGTACAAGCGCGTCGGCGAGGCCTGCGGCTGACGCCGACGGGTGCTCAGCCCGGCGGCGGCAGCAGGGCGGACTCGTCCTTGAGGTCGACGCCGGTGAGTTTGCGCCGCCGCGCCTCGGCCAGCAGATAGAGCAGCTTGCGGGCAGCCTCCGCGTAGCCGAGACCGTCCGGATGGATGTTGGAGATGCAGTTGCGCTCCGCATCGACGCGGCCCCGCCTCGGCGCCCAGGTCAGATACGCTCCGAGGCTGGTGGGCGAGGAGAGGCCGGGCCGCTCGCCGATCAGCACCACCACCAGGCCGGCGCCCAGCGCTTCGCCGATTTCGTCGCCGATCGCGACGCGTCCCTGCTCGACGACGGCCGCCGGCCCCAGCCGCCAGCCGCCCGAGCGCAGCGCCGGCAGCAGCGCATCGAGAAGCGGGAGAGCGTGCTGCTGCACCGCGCGGGCCGAGAGCCCGTCCGCCAGCACCAGCACCAAGTCGAAGCCGTGCGGCCGGCCATCGAGGCTGTCGCGCGCCGCCGGAGCCAGCTTTCGACCGAGATCCGGCCGCGCCAGATACGCGCGCCGATCGGCGGCGGCGCTCAGGAGGTGCAGCGGCTCGAGGCCGCGCTCGCGCAGTCCGTCCAGCAGCGGCGCCGCATCGATCCGGTCATGGACCGCATCGCGGGCGCGGGCGTGGTCGCGCTGGAAGCGCAGATGGTCGCGTGTCGCCAGGCCGGCGCCGGCGCGCGCGAGACCGATGCGCGCCGGCGTATGCCGCTTGAGCGTAAGCCAGCGCGGATCGCTCTCGACCGGCGGTTCTGCCATTCCCTCATCCCTCGGCGAGCATGGCCGCGAAGCGCGCCGGAAGCGTCTCGCTTCTGAGCGCGCCCTCGCCCGTGGCGACGCCGATCGCGGCGAGCCAGGCTTCGAACTCCGGCGCCGGCCGCAGGCCCAAGGTCTCGCGCACCGTCAGCACGTCGTGGAAGGACGTGCTCTGGTAGTTGAGCATGACGTCGTCGGCCCCGGGCACTCCCATGACGAAAGTGGCGCCCGCCACTGCCAGCATGGTCAGCAGCGTGTCCATGTCGTCCTGGTCGGCCTCGGCATGGTTCGTGTAGCAGACGTCACAGCCCATCGGCAGGCCGAGGAGCTTGCCGCAGAAATGATCCTCGAGACCGGCGCGGATGATCTGCTTGCCGTCGAAGAGATACTCCGGGCCGATGAAGCCCACCACGGTGTTGACCAGCAGCGGCGGGAAAGCGCGCGCCACCGCGTAGGCACGCGCCTCGAGCGTCTGCTGATCGCAGCCGTGATGGGCGCCGGCCGAGAGCGCGCTGCCCTGGCCGGTCTCGAAATACATGACATTCTCGCCGACTGTTCCGCGCTTCAGGCCCAGCGCCGCCTCGCGCGCCTCGGCGAGCAGCGCCAGGCTTACGCCGAAGCTGCGGTTGGTCGCCTCGGTGCCGCCGATCGACTGGAAGACGAGATCGACCGGCGCATCGCGCTCGATGAGCCCCAGCGTGGTGGTGACGTGGGAGAGCACGCAGGCCTGGGTTGGAATGTCGAGACGCCGGCGCAGCTCGTCGAGCATCTCCCAGAGCGCGAGGCAGCGCTCCGGGCTGTCGGTGGCCGGATTGATGCCGATGACGGCATCGCCGCAACCGAGCAGCAGCCCGTCCAGGATGCTTGCCAGCACGCCCTTGGGATCGTCGGTCGGATGATTGGGCTGCAGCCTGGCGGAGAAGCGGCCGGGGAGGCCGATCGTGTTGCGGAATTTCGTGACTACGCGGCACTTGCGCGCGATCGCCACCAGATCCTGATTGCGACAGAGCTTCGAGACGCCGGCCACCATCTCCGGCGTGAGGCCGGGTGCCAGCGTTGCCAGCGCCGCCGAGGTCGCGGCATCGGACAGCAGCCAATCGCGGAGGCCGCCGACGGTGAGCGCCGCCACCGGGGCGAACGCCTCGGCGTCGTGGCTGTCGATGATGAGACGGGTGACCTCGTCGGTCTCGTAGGGGACCACCGTCTCGGCCAGGAACTGGCGGAGCGGCAGGTCGGCGAGGGCCATCTGTGCCGCCACCCGCTCGGCGGCGCTTTCCGCCGCCACCCCGGCCAGCGAGTCGCCGGAGCGCGCCGGCGTCGCCTTGGCGAGCAGCGTCCGCAGATCGGGAAATGTGTAGAGAGTGCCGTCGATGCCTGCCCTGTACAGGAGACGCCTCCTTACGCGGAATTTAAGGAGTTTATCCTAGCTTAGGAGACTGGTTCGCGCGATGGGCGAGAGCGGCGGGCGCCGCACCGCGTTGCGCCGGTGCCGCCGGCCGTGCGATGAGAAGGCGCGCGCGAGGCGTCGGCATCGTGCTGCATTGGAGTTCTGGACGTGAGGCAAGCGTTGAGCAGGGCGGTGCGCCGCCTCGGCATGGGCCTGTTGCTGTTGACCGCGGGCGCGCTCGCTGGCGTTCCCGCGCGAGCGGCCGATACGGATTTCAACTCCTGGATTGCCGGTGTGCGGCGGGACGCGATCGGGCAGGGCATGCGCCCGCAGTCGGTCGACCTCGCGCTCAGGGGCGTCCACCCGATCGACCGGGTGCTGGAGCTCGACCGCCGGCAGCCGGAGAGCACGCTTACCTTCGAGCAGTACATCGAACGGGTGGTCTCGCCGCAGCGGATCGCCGCCGGACGCGACAAGCTGGCGGAAAACCGCCCCCTCCTCGACGACATCGGACGCCGCTATGGCGTGCAGCCGCGCTACATCGTCTCGCTCTGGGGGATCGAGACCGACTTCGGTCGCGTCACCGGCGATTTTCCCATCATCTCCGCGCTGGCGACGCTCGCCTACGACGGCAGGCGCAGCGCCTTCTTCCGCCGCGAGCTGATCGCCGCCATCAAGATCGTCGACCAGGGCTATATCCGTCCGGAAGAGATGACCGGATCCTGGGCCGGCGCGATGGGCCAGAGCCAGTTCATGCCATCGAGCTACCTGCAGTACGCGGTGAGCTATCGCGGCGACGGCCGGCGCGACATCTGGCACCGCCGCGAGGACGTCTTCGCCTCGATCGCGAATTATCTCTCCCAGCTCGGCTGGAAGGGCGACGAGACCTGGGGGCGGCGCGTGCAGCTGCCGGCGAATTTCGACACCAGCCTCGCCGGCAAGGAGATCCGCAAGCCGATCGCCGAATGGCAGCGTCTCGGCGTGCGCTCCTTCGGCGGCGGCGATCTGCCGACGAAAGTCCGGGAGGCCTCGCTCATCCTGCCCTCCGGGCCGCAAGGCTCGGCTTTACTCATCTATGATAATTTCCGTGCGATCCTGCGCTGGAACAACTCCAGCTACTTTGCCGCCGCCGTGGGCTACCTTGCTGATGCCCTGGAATGAGGCTAAGGTTTCACCACTAATAGGCGCCGAGTTCTCGGGAACTACAAGATCGTGACGCTCGCTCTCAAACCCCGCATGGCGGCCGCTTTTGCACTCGCGGCCCTGCTGGCGGCCTGCTCCTCCGGCTCGCGCGAGCCGATCTCCACCGGAGCCGCGCCCGGGCTCGGGCTCGGCATCTACAAGATCGGCAAGCCCTATGAGGTGGACGGCGTCTGGTACTATCCGCACACCGATCTCAGCTACGACGAGACTGGGATCGCCTCCTGGTACGGTGACGCCTTCCACGGCAAGTACACCGCGAACGGCGAGATCTTCGACCTGAACGGCCTCACCGCCGCGCATCACACCCTGCCGCTTCCGAGCATTGTCGAGGTGACCAACCTCGACAACGGCCGCTCGCTCGAGCTCCGCGTGAACGACCGTGGACCTTTCGCGCGCGGCCGCATCATCGACGTGTCGCGCCGGGCGGCGCAGCTGCTGGGCTTCGAGAAGCAGGGCACCGCCAAGGTTCATGTGCGGATCCTCACGGCCGAGACGATGCAGGCGCAGGCCATCGCGCGCCGCAACGGCGAGGAGGCGCCGGGCCAGGTGGAGCTGGTGCAGGCGGCACCGCGCACGCCGGTCGCCTCCGAGAACCTGACGCCGATTCCGGGCAGCCTCGCCAGCCCCAACCAGGGTACGAGCCGGCCGGTTCAGCTCGCCGCCGCCCCATCGGCGCCGCCACAGATGGTCGAGCCGCCGCTCCCGGAGAAGGTCACCATCCGCGCCGCCAAGCCTAACGCGCAGATCTATATTCAGGCCGGCGCCTTCGCGCAGCCCGACAACGCCCGGCGGGTGAAGCAGCGCATCGACGGGCTGGGCTCGGTGCAGATCACCAGCATCCGCGTCAACGGCACCAATCTCTTCCGTGTCCGGCTCGGACCGGTGTCTAGCGTGGAGGAGGCGGATCGGCTGCTGGCCAAGGTGCTCGCCACCGGATTCGGCGATGCGCGCATCGTCGTCGACTGAGCAGATCATCGCTCGGCATAACCGCAGCCGCGGGTGCGCTATAATTGTCGATAGAGTTCTCGGGTAACCGCGCGATACCGCCGTGGCGTCGCCGGCTTTGGGAGGGTTAGGTGCGATGATTTCTTCGTTGAGGCTGTTTCTCGCCGCTCTTGTGGCGGGCTCGCTTCTGGTGTCGGGATTGCCGGCGCGGGCAGCGATCGGCATCGACACCCAGGCGCGCAACGCCATCATCCTCGACTTCGAGACCGGCGCCATCCTGCTCGACAAGGGATCCGACGAGCGCATGCCGCCGGCCTCCATGAGCAAGATCATGACCGCCTACGTCGTCTATGATCAGCTCAAGAAGGGGAAACTCTCCCTCGACGACATGCTGCCGGTGAGCGAGAAGGCCTGGCGCACGCAGGGCTCGAAGATGTTCGTGCCGCTGGGCGGCCGGGTGAAAGTGGAAGACCTCATCCGGGGAATGATCGTGCAGTCCGGCAACGACGCCTGCATCGTGCTCGCGGAAGGGATCGCCGGCAGCGAAGCCGCCTTCGTGGACATGATGAACGAGAAGGCGAAGGAGCTCGGCCTCAAGAACAGCCATTTCGCCAATGTCGATGGTCTGCCCGATCCCAACGAGTACATGACCGCGCGCGATCTCGCCACGCTGGCGCGCCGCCTCATCACCGATTTTCCGGAATACTATCACTACGATTCCGAGAAGGATTTCACCTACAACGGCATCAAGCAGGGCAACCGCAATCCGCTGCTCTACAAGGACCTCGGCGTTGACGGCATGAAGACCGGTCATACCGACGAAGCCGGCTATTGCCTCACCGCCTCGGCGATCCGCGACGGGCGGCGCATCATCATGGTGCTGGCAGGGCTGCCGACGATGAAGTCGCGGTCCACCGAAGGCGAGCGGCTGCTGGAATGGGCGTTCCGCGAATTCAACGACTATCGCCTGGTGAAGGCCGGCGAGACGCTCGATCAGGCCGATGTCTGGCTCGGGACCGAGCCAAAGGTCCCGGTGACGACACAGCAGGACGTGGTGGTGACGCTGCCGAAGGCGGCCCGCCGCACCATGAAGGCGGTGGCGCATTATGACGGCCCCGTCCATGCGCCGGTTACCAAGGGCCAGACGGTCGGCAAGCTGACGATCTCTGCCGATGGCGTCGATCCCGTGACCGTCCCGCTGGTGGCAGCGCAGTCCGTGGGCAAGCTCGGGCCGATGGGCCGTATCGCCGTCGCCGCCGGCTACCTGGTGTGGGGTCGCCGCTGACGCGCGGCCGCTTCATCACGCTCGAGGGCGGCGAGGGCGCCGGCAAATCCACCCAGGCGGGATTGTTGGTCGACGGCCTGCGCAAGGCTGGGCTCCGGCCACTCCGCACCCGCGAGCCGGGCGGCGCGCCCGGCGCCGAGGAGATCCGGAAGCTGCTGGTCGAGGGCCTGCCGCAGCGCTGGGATGCCGAGGCAGAGGCCCTGCTCATGGTGGCGGCGCGGCGCGTCCACCTGGTGGAGACGATCTGGCCCGCGCTCGAGCGCGGCGAATGGGTGGTCTCGGACCGCTTCGCGGACTCGACCACCGCCTATCAGGGATATGGCCGCGGCCTGCCCCAGGAGACGCTCCGAGCGCTCCACAAGCTGATCGCCGGCGAGTTCAAGCCAGACCTCAGTATTATCCTGGATTTACCTGTAGATACTGGCCTTTCTCGAGCGGCAACCCGACCCGGCGCCGAGACGAGATTCGAGCGCATGGACCCGGAGTTCCATCGCCGCCTGCGCCAGGGCTTCCTGGAGATCGCGCGCGCCGAGCCGCACCGCTGCGTCGTGATCGACGCGACGGGAGATATCGGCAGCGTGCAAGCGGCGATCCGCGCCGCCGTTCACGCGCGCTTGGGCATCGCGCTCTGACCGCCGTATTGGCACACTAGGGCCATGGCAGAGAGCGAAGAGGATTTCGACGACGCAGAGGAAGGCGGCGGCGAGGCGGAGGTCGCGATCCCCGCGCCGCGGGAGCAGGCCTCGTTGCTCGGCCACGAGGCCGCCGAGGCCACTCTTCTGCAGGCCTTCCGGCAGAACCGGTTGCCGCAGGGATTGCTGATCACCGGGCCGCACGGCGTCGGCAAGGCGACGCTCGCTTATCGCTTCGCGCGTTTCCTGCTCGCCCAGGCGGCGGAGCAGGGCAGGAGTGCGCTGTTCGCTCCGACGCCGCCGACATCTCTCGTCATCGCACCCGAGCAACCGGTGTTCCGGCGGGTGGCCAGCAGCGGCCATGCGGATCTCCTCACCATCGAGCGCGGCATCGACCCGAAGCGCAAGCGCGCGCGGAGCGAGATCGTGGTGGAGGACGTTCGGACGGTCGGCGCCTTCCTGCGGCTGACGCCGGCCGAGGGCGGCTGGCGCATCGTCATCATCGATACCGCCGACGAGATGAACCGGAATGCCGCCAACGCTCTCCTCAAGATCCTGGAGGAGCCGCCGGCGCGCGCGCTGCTGATCCTGGTCAGCGACAATCCCGGCCGGCTGCTGCCGACCATCCGCTCGCGCTGCCGCCGCCTGCCGCTCCGACCGCTTTCCAGTGCAGCGGTCGGCGAGCTCGTTGCGCATTACCGCGCCGACCTCTCGGCGCGAGATCGCGAGGTGCTCGTGGCGCTTTCGGAAGGCAGCATCGGACGCGCGCTCGAGCTGGCGGAGGAGGGCGGCGTGGCGCTCCATCGCGCGCTCCTGGAGCTGCTGGCCGCGCTGCCGGATCTCGACGGCGTGGCCCTGCACGGCTTTGCCGATAAGGTCGCCCGCTGGGGCAATGACGACGGCTACCGCGTCTTTACCGAGCTGATGCCGGCGACGCTCGCGCGCGCCATCGCCGCCGCGGCCGCGGGAGGACGAGCGGCCAGCGAGGTGCCGCTTGCTAAGGTACTGGCCCGCCGCGGCCTTGATCGCTGGGTGGAGGTATGGGACAAGATCACCCACCTCTTCGCCCAGGCGGACGCCATCAATCTCGACCGCAAGCAGGTCGTGTTGAACGCTTTTTTCGCGCTCGAAGAGGCCGCGCGCTAGGCATCTCGCGCGAGAATCGTCCCCCAAGGAGTGTCGATGGCCGGCCAGCCCTACTACCTGACCACGCCGATCTACTACGTGAACGATGCGCCGCATATCGGCCACGCCTACACCACGGTGGCCTGCGACGTGCTGGCGCGCTTCATGCGGCTCGACGGGCGTCGCGTCAAATTCCTGACCGGCACCGACGAGCACGGTCAGAAGGTGGACAAGTCCGCGCGCGCCGCCGGCGTCGATCCGCAGACCTTCTGCGACCGCGTCTCGCAGAATTTCCGCGAGATGTCGACGCTGATGAACATCAGCAACGACGATTTCATCCGCACCACCGAGCCCCGGCACATCGAGGCCTCGCAAGCGATCTGGCGCGCCATCGCCGCCAACAAATCGCCGAAGGGGAACGACAACATCTATCTCGGCAAATACGACGGCTGGTACGCGGTGCGCGACGAGGCGTTCTACGGCGAGGAGGAGCTCACCACCGGCCCCGACGGCAAGAAGCGCGCGCCTTCCGGCGCCGAGGTGGAGTGGGTGGAGGAGCCCAGCTATTTCTTCCGACTCTCCGACTGGCAGGAATGGCTGCTCGACTGGTACGAGCGCAATCCCTCCTTCATCGGGCCGCAGGCGCGACGGAACGAGGTGGTGAGCTTCGTCAAAAGCGGCCTTCGCGATCTCTCGATTTCGCGCACCAGCTTCAGCTGGGGCGTGCCGGTACCGGACGATCCGAAGCATGTGATGTATGTCTGGCTCGACGCGCTCACCAACTACATTACCGCCGCCGGGTACCCGGACACCGCGAGCGTCGAGTTCAAGACCTTCTGGCCCGCCGACCTGCACATGGTGGGGAAGGACATCGTGCGCTTCCACGCAGTCTACTGGCCGGCCTTCCTGGCGGCGGCGGGCCTCGCGCCGCCGAAGCGCGTCTTCGCCCACGGCTGGTGGACCGTCGAGGGGCAGAAGATGTCGAAGTCGCTTGGCAACTTCATCCCGCCGCAGAAGCTGGTGGAGGAATACGGCGTCGATGCCGTGCGCTATTTCATGCTGCGCGAGCTGCCCTTCGGCAGCGACGGCGACTTCTCGCGTCGCGCGGTGGTGAACCGCATCAACGGCGACCTCGCCAACGACTTCGGCAACCTCGCGCAACGGGTGTTGAGTTTCATCAACAAGAACGCCGGCGCCGAGGTGCCGGTGGCCGAGGAGTTCGCGGCGAGCGACCGGGCGCTGCTCGACGCCACCCACGGGCTGCTGGCGAAACTGCGCGCCGACTTCGCCGAGCAGGCCTTTCATCGGGCGCTCGAGACGCTCTGGGCGGTGGTGGCGGACGCCAACCGCTACGTCGATGCCGAGGCGCCCTGGACGCTGCGCAAGACCGATCCGGCGCGGATGAACACCGTTCTCTATGTGCTGGCCGAGGTGATCCGGCAGCTCGCGATCCTGGCACAGCCGGTGGTGCCGGCGGCAATGTCGAAGCTGCTGGATCAGCTTGCCGTACCGGCAGAGGCACGAAGCTTCGCCGCCCTCGGTGCGCCGCTCAAGCCCGGCACCAAGCTGCCCAAGCCCGAAGGCGTGTTCCCGCGATTCGTGGAGGCGGGACCCGCCTGATGCTGGTCGACAGTCACTGTCATCTGGACTACCTCGCCGCCGGTCCCGAGCGCGATGCCGTGATCGCCCGGGCGCGGGCGGCGGGGGTAGGGACGATGCTGACCATCTCCACCAAGATCACCGAGTTCCCCGCCGTACGAGCGATCGCCGAGAGCGATCCCGACATCTGGTGCTCGGTCGGCATCCACCCCCATGAGGCCGCCGCCGAGCCGGAGACCGACGCGGCGAGGCTCGCAGAGCTGGCGCGGCATCCCAAGGTGATCGGCATCGGTGAGACCGGCCTCGATTTCTACTACGAGCACAGCCCGCGCGACCGCCAGGCGGCGGTGTTCCATGCCCACGCGGCGGCGGCGCGCGTCGCCGGCCTGCCGCTCATCGTGCACACCCGCGACGCCGATCCCGAGACCATCCGAATCCTTGAGGAAGAAGTCGAGAAAGGGCCGCTAACCGGGGTCATCCATTGCTTCAGCACGGGCCGAGAACTCGCTGAAAGAGCAATCGAAATAGGCTTCTATATCTCCCTTTCGGGAATCGTTACGTTCAAGAACGCCGAGACGCTGCGCGGCATCGTCCGTGACCTCCCGCTCGACCGGATCCTGGTGGAGACGGATGCGCCCTATCTGGCTCCGGTGCCGCTGCGAGGAAAACCCAACGAGCCTGCCTATATCGTTCACACCGCCAACGAGGTCGCGCGCATCAAGGGCTGCACCGTGAAGCAGTTGTCCGAGTCCACCACGGCGAATTTTCATCGGCTGTTCACCAAGGCCGGAGCCGCCCGGGCATGAGGGTGACGATCCTGGGCTGCGGTCCGTCGCCCGGCGTTCCCTACATCGGCAATGACTGGGGCGAGTGCGACCCCGGCAATCCCAGGAATCGACGGCGGCGCGCCTCGATCCTGGTGCAGGACAAGGGCGCGACCGTGCTGGTGGACGCCTCGCCGGACATGCGCGTGCAGCTGCTGGACGCCGGCGTCAGCAAGCTCGACGCCATCCTCTTCACCCACGCGCACGCCGACCACTGCCATGGCATCGACGAGGTGCGGGCGGTCAACCGGGCGACGGGGCAGTCCCTGGCGATCTATGCCGGCGCCCACACGATGAAGGAGCTGCGGGAGCGGTTCTCCTACATCTTCCGGCCGCAGGATCCGGCGGCCGGCGCCTTCTTCTACAAGCCCTCGGTGGTGCCGCACGAGATCGCCGGCGCCTTCGAGGTGGCCGGCATCCCGGTCACGTCCTTCGTCCAGGAGCACGGCTATACCAGGAGCCTCGGCTTCCGCTTCGGCCGTTTCGCGTACTCGACCGACGTCGTGCAGCTGGACGAGGCGGCGTTTGCGGTGCTGGCCGGCGTCGAGATCTGGATCGTCGACTGCTATCGCCGGGATCCGCATCCGACCCACAGCCACCTGGCGCAGACCCTGGCGTGGATCGAGCGCCTGAAGCCGCGCCGCGCCATCCTCACGCACATGGACCGGCAGCTCGATTACGAAGCCCTGCGCCGCGAGCTACCACCGGGGGTGGAGCCCGGTTATGACGGGCTGGTGGTCGAGGTCTGAAAGCCACCGAATCCGTGGAAAGCCGTGGCATCGCGTCTATTTACCATAATATACATTATGCGACTTATGGCGGTTGCGCACAGCACCGTTCGACGCCAGGCCACGCGCCCTCTCCGGCCGCCGGCGGCACGGGAAACATGGCTTTTGTTCAGGTGACGAAACGAACCCAATCGCCGGCCGCCGCCGGCCTCTCAGCCCTCGTGGTCGCCGGCAAATCCCTTGATCTCCGGCATCTCCGGGACCCAGGGAATGCGCCGGCCAGTCCAGTACTGCTCGACCGGCTTCGGCATCGCCTCGGCATCGTCGAGGCTGCCGAGGAAGACTGTCATGTGGGTGCCGTTGTCGCGGTTCCAGAACAGCGGCGTGCCGCAATCGCGACAGAACTGCCGGGTGGCAAAAGTCGAGAGCCGGATGCCGGCCGGCTCGCCCTTGGTGATCGCGAATTTGTCCCGAGGCCAGGCGATCACCGTGGGCAACGCGCTGCCGCTCTGCCGGCGGCATTGGCCGCAATGGCAGATCATGGCGCGGAGCGGCGGACCGCTGACCTGATACCTGATGGCGCCGCAAAGGCAGCCGCCGGTATGCACTTTGTCGCTGGCGCTCATCTCCCTACCCCTCCTGCCGGCTGCGCCGGTACGCCCTGATTTCCGCCTGCGCCGGAAACCACGGTATGCGGACCTCGCTCCAGAGCTGATCCATCGGCTTCGGCACGCGGTCGGGATGATCGAGGGTGCCGAGAAAGCAGTCGATCTCGTCCGCGCCGTCGGCGCGCCAGAACAGCGTCGAGCCGCAGCGCGCGCAGAACTGCCGGGTCGCGAAGTCCGAGGCGCGATAGGAGGCCGGCTCGCCCTGCAGCAGTTCGAAGCGGTCCAATGGGAAGGTGACGAAGGCGCCGATCGGGCTGCCGGTCTGTCGGCGGCACTGGCTGCAATGGCAGATGTTGGTGTGGGATGGCGCGCCGGCTCCCCGATAGCGGATTGCGCCACAAAGACAGCCGCCAGTATGTTCCTCGCTCAAATCCAAGCCTCCTTCCTCTCCGCGGCCTCGCGCCCGAGGCCGCGACCGCCGGAAAGGCGCCGGATCTAATCCGCTGCCGCTCCGGCGCGGCTGCCGAGAAACGGCAGCATGCGCTGCAGGACGCCGTCACGCCTGACGAAATAATGATAGAGAGCGGCCAGCACGTGCAAGCCGACCGCCCCATAGACCGCCCATTGCCCGGCTTTGTGCAGGAATTCCACGGGCCGTGAAAACGTTTGGTCGGTAGCCAGCGGCGAGGCGAAGGTTGCGATCCCGAAAAAGTTGAGGCTCTGCCCTTCCGCCGAGCTGAAGAGATATCCGGTGAGCGGGATCCCGATCATGATCACGTAGAGCAGCGCGTGGATCGCCACCGAGCCCCTCGCTTCCATGTCGGTAAGACCCGGCGCGGGCAATACGGGGCTTATGTAGCGCCAGCACAGCCGCAGCACGGCCAGGAGCAGCACCGAGATGCCGACCGATTTATGCAGCTCCAGGAGCAGATCGTAGCCGGGATCGCGCCTGTGCGGCAGCACCCAGGCCAGCACCAGAGCCGCGGCGATCAGCGTCGCGACCAGCCAGTGCAGGGTGATCGCCGCGCCGCCGTATCGGTCCGAAGGTGCCATTGCGTCCTCTCTCCGGTTGGGCTATCGCGAGGCGCTAGGAGCCATTGAATTGTGGCGGCAATCAGGATCGCTGCGCTTTAATGTCCTCGTTGCGTCTGCGTCGCAATCTCGCCGCACTCACAGGTTTCTCGCCCATGCCCGACTCTCCCGATCTGCTCCGCCTCCTCGATATCATGGCGCGGCTGCGCGACCCTGACAGCGGCTGTCCCTGGGATCTCGAACAGAGCTTCGCCAGCATCGCCCCCTACACGATCGAGGAAGCCTATGAGGTGGCGGAAGCTGCCGAGCGCGGCGACATCGCGGCGCTCAAGGACGAGCTCGGCGACCTCCTGCTGCAGGTGGTGTTCCATGCGCGCATGGCCGAAGAGGCCGGCCGCTTCGCATTCAACGACGTGGCGCGGAGCATCGCGGAAAAGATGATCCGGCGGCATCCGCATGTCTTTGCCGATGCGACGGTCGCGGGATCCGCGGCCCAGACCCGGGCCTGGGAAGATCAGAAAGCTGTCGAGCGCCGCGTCAAGGCCGCAGCCGAGGGGCGCGCCGAGAGCGCGCTCGACGGCGTCGGCCCCGGCCTTCCCGCCCTCACCCGCGCCGAGAAGCTGCAGAAGCGCGCCGCGCGCGTCGGCTTCGACTGGGCCGAGCCCGGGCCGATCTTCGACAAGATCGAGGAGGAGATCGGCGAGCTCCATCGCGAAATCGCGGGCGGCGGCACGCCGGCACGCCTCGAGGATGAGCTCGGCGATCTCCTCTTCGCGGTGACCAATCTCGCGCGCCATCTCCGGATCGATCCCGAGCAGGCGCTGCGCGGCGCGAACCGAAAATTCGAACGCCGCTTCCGCCGTATCGAGGAACGCCTCGCCGCCGCCGGACGGTCGCCGGCGAACACAAGCCTCGAGGAAATGGAAGCCGAATGGCAGCGCGCCAAGGCCGAGGAGCAGGCGCGCCCGTGAAGCTCTCCGTCCTGATGCCGGTCTACAACGAGATCGGCACCATCGCTCGGATCATCGACGCCGTGACGCGCGCGATTCCGGAGGTCGAGAAGGAGATCGTCATCGTCGACGATAACTCCTCCGACGGCACGGGCGCCTTTCTCGACCGCAACTTCGGGTCCGCCGGCACCTGCTCCGGCCTGGAGCTTCGGCCTGACGGCAGTGTCGAGCTGTTGCCCGCCAGCGATGCCAAGGCCGGCCGCATCCATTTCAAGGTGCTGCATCACGCGCGCAATCGCGGCAAGGGAGGTGCCCTCCAGACGGCAATGGCAGCCGCCACCGGCGACGTCATGGTGATCCAGGACGCAGACCTCGAATACGACCCCCAGGACTGGGCGACGATGTACAACCTGATCGCGGTGCGGAGGGTCGCGGACGTGGTTTACGGCTCGCGCTTCTTCGGCCGGCCGCATCGCTCGCTCTATTTCCACCATTACCTCGCCAACCGGCTGCTCTCCCTGACTTTCAACATCCTCTACAACCAGCTCCTGAGCGACATCGAGGTCTGCTACAAGATGTTCACTCGCGCGGTCATGCAGAGCCTCGACATCACTTGCGAGGATTTCGGCATCGAGGTGCAGATCAGCGCTCAGATCGCGCTGGCACGGAGATGGCGCATCTACGAAATGAGCATCAGCTACTACGGCCGCACCTATGCCGAGGGAAAGAAGATCAACTGGCGGGACGGCATTAAGGCTCTCTGGTATCTCCTGCGCTTCCGCTTCTGAGCCGCGGCCGATGCAGAGCCGCGGCAGCGTCCAAGCATTACCGGAGAGCGCACCCCACGCGTGGCCCACGACCGTTCCGGCCGCAATCCTCGCCATCGGCCTGCTGGCGCGGCTCGCCTGCATCTTCGCGGAGTTCAACCGTGACTGGGAGCATGATCCCTTCAATCACGTGATCATCGCCCAGTCGGTTTTCACCGACCTGCCGGAAAGCCTCGCCTACGGCATCCAGGTCTGGGCGAAACCGATCTACACCTTCTTCTTCGCCACCCTCTACCAACTCCTGCCGCTGGCCTGGCCAACGCTGGTCGTCACCCAGATCGCAAACGCGCTGTTTTGGACCGCGGGCAGCTGGCTGGTGCTCCTCGTCGCGCGCGACATTTTCCGGCACCGGGAGACCGTGATCGTGCTGGCGGTGATCTCGGCCTTCGCCTTCGTGAGCTTCCGGAGCTCGATCTCGGCCAACACCGAGCCCTCCGCCGCCTTCATCGTGGCTTTGGCTCTCTGGCTCTGGCATCGCCGCCGGATGCTGGCGGCCTCGCTGTGCTTCGGTCTCGTGACGCTGGCGCGGACCGACGGCGTCTTCTGCGTCGTCGTTTTCGCGATTGCCGTCATGATCGAGCCGTTGCGAGAGCGCCGCCTCGGTGGTCTGCTCGTCGCTTTGACGCGCGGTTGCATCTTCGCGCTGCCGACCGCGCTCTGGAATCTCGTCGGGTATCTTGCGACGGGAAGCCCTTTCTTCATCGTGAGCCAAGGCTATCCCGCGACGCTCGGCGCCTATGGGCACGGCGAGCCGGCAGAGTACCTGCTCGCCTTCCTGGCCTTCGACACCGTCCTCACCCTCGCCTTCGCGGCGGGTGCCTATCGCGTGCTGCGTCACCGGCGAGAAGCCGGCTCGCTGCTGACCGTCTCGGCACTGATGGGCATCACCTATTTCGCGGTGATGACGGCGATGTGGACGGCTGGCGCTTTCGGCAGCGCCGGTTATGTCCGATATTTCGTCTTCGCCTATCCGATCTACATCCTGGTGGCGGGCGCCGGGCTCGACTTCCTGTTCGCGCGGCTCGCCGAATCAGACGAGGGCGGCAATCGCCGAACCGCCGTCGCTGCGCTGCTGTCGGCGACGGTCGTTCTGCAGCTCCACTGGTTCGCCCATGGATTGGTCTGGATCTTCAACAACAACACGAGGATTCCCGCGAGCGATCTCGCGCGATTGCCGGATCTGCCGATCGACTGGAGCGGCCAGGACGTCTATTGCGACCACCCGGACGTCGCCTATTACCTCGGCCTCGATCGTATCTATCTCGATCACCATCCGCTGACGGCGATCCGAGATCCCGGTCTGCACGGCATCTTCATCTTCGTGCGCAACTGGAGCGAGGCCTACACGCCCGGCATCAGCGCGGCGGATTTTGCCAATCTCGCGCCGCTGGCGACGGTGGCGGGCCCCTATCACGAGGTCGCCACCGTTTACGAGCGCTGACCCCTGCCCGCCGCGTCAGGCCTTCTGCAGCAGGTGGATCAGCGCAGAGGTGTCCCAGCGGCCGCCGCCACGCTCCTGGACGCGGGCATAGAACTGATCCACCAGCGCCGATACGGGCAGCGAGGCGCCGTTCCGCCTCGCCTCGGCGAAGCAGATGCCGAGATCCTTGCGCATCCAGTTGACGGCGAAGCCAAAGTCGAACTTGCCGTCGAGCATGGTGGTGCCGCGGTTCTCCATCTGCCAGGACTGCGCCGCGCCCTTGGAGATGACGTCGATCACCTTCTTGCCGTCGAGCCCGGCGCGCGCCGCAAAATTGAGCCCTTCCGACAGCGCCTGCACCAGCCCCGCGATGCAGATCTGGTTCACCATCTTGGTGAGCTGACCGCTGCCCACCGGCCCCATCAGCGTCACGGCGCGGCCGTAATGGACCATCGCCGGCTCTGCGACCTTGAAGGGCTCGAGATCGCCGCCCACCATCACCGTGAGCTTGCCGTTCTGCGCGCCTGCCTGGCCTCCGGAGACCGGAGCATCGAGGAACTGCAGCCCCTTCGACTTGGCGATGTCGTACATCTCGCGCGCCACCTCCGCCGAGGCGGTAGTGTGGTCGACCAGGATCGCGCCCTTCTTCATGCCGGCGAAGGCGCCCTTCGGTCCGCTGGCGACCTCGCGCACATCGTCGTCGTTGCCGACGCACATGAAGACGATATCAGCACCGGCGGCCGCTTCGGCCGGCGCCTCACGGAAGCTGCCGCCGTATTCGCCGGCCCAGGATTTCGCCTTGGCGGCGGTTCGGTTGTAGACGGTGACATCATGGCCATTCTTCTTGAGATGACCAGCCATCGGGTAACCCATCACGCCCAGGCCAAGGAATGCCAGCTTCATCGCGATCCTCCGATCATTTGCGGGCGCTATGCTAGCCGCTCCGGCGCGGCTGGCAACCCCATGCCGTGGTCAGGTTGCGAGCTCCAGCACCAGAGCTCGGAGCGCCGCCCAGCTTTCCCGATCGGGCGCCAGCAGCAAGCTCGCCTCGACCTCCGACGGCTGGTAGGAGCTGCCGTCGAGACGCGCCGAGAAACCGCCGGCCTCCCGGAAAAGCAGCTCACCCGGCGCGTGATCCCAGGGGTAGAGGCGGCGAAACAGGCCGAATTCGGCGTCGCCGCGGGCAAGCGCCACGTATTCATGGCCGGCACATCGGAAGTAGAAATGCGGCCCCACCCTGTCGCCGATCCGCTTCGCGGCCCGGCTGGTGAGGCGCCCGCGCATCCTCGGCAACGGAACGGCCGCCGCCGTCTTGAGGCGCGCATCGTCGAGAAATGCGCCACTGCCCTCCTCCGCCATCGCCATGCGGCCGGAGACGGGATCATAGATCCAGCCGGCGACCGCATGGCCGCCGCGCAGCAGGGCGACCATGGTGGCAAAGACCGGCTTGCTCTCGGCGAAGTTCTGCGTGCCGTCCACGGGATCCACCAGCCAAACCAGCGGCTCGCTCGCGACCCAGCCCAGGCGCGCGGCATCCTCCGCGACCCCCTCCTCGCCCACGACCACCGAGCCCGGCATCAGGCTCTCCAGCATCGGCGTCAGGCGCCGCTCCGCCTCGGTGTCGGCAATCGTGACGAGCTGTCCCGGCTGCTTCTCGTGCATGTCGGCCGCAGACAGTTTCTGGAAACGCGGCAGGATTTCGACCGCCGCGACCTCGCGGATCGCCGCCTCGACGCGGTCAAAATCGGGGCCCATCTCCTCAGTTGAGGATCTGGCGGCTGCGGAAGCGGCCGAGATCGGCCTCGCCGAGACGGACCGACATGTGCGCACTGGTCTCGTCGTCGCGCCGACTTATCACGTCGCCATGGCGATAGAGCCAGGCGATGCCGGCGCCGTCGGTCAATGGAACGTCGAGATCGACGAGCCGCCGCCCGCCGTCGAGGCGCTCGTCGAGAAGGGTCAGCAGCCGGTCGCAGCCCTCGCCAGTAATCGCGGAGACCGGGATCACGTCGCGGTTGCGGCGGACCTGATGGAGCAGGCTTTCGCGCTGCGCGGCTTCCAGGAGATCGATCTTGTTCCAGGCCTCGACGAGCCCGGTCTCGACCTGAGCGCCAAGGCCGAGCTCGGTCAGCACGCTCTGCACGTCGGCGCGCTGGGCTTCGGTATCGGGATGATGGATGTCGCGCACATGCACCACGAGATCGGCCTCGGTCACCTCCTCCAACGTGGCGCGGAACGCGGCCACCAGCTGATGCGGCAGATCGGAGATGAATCCCACCGTGTCCGAGAGGATCGCCGGATGGCCGGAGGGCAGCGTGAGGCGTCGCAGCGTCGGGTCGAGGGTCGCGAACAGCAGATCCTCGGCGCGCACCGCCGAGCGGGTCAGCCGGTTGAACAGGGTCGACTTGCCGGCGTTGGTGTAGCCGACCAGCGCGACCACCGGATAGGGCACGCGCTTGCGCGCGCCGCGGTGAAGGGCACGGGTGCGCTTCGTGTCCTCGAGATCCTTCTTGATGCGAGCGATACGCTCGCCGATAAGACGGCGGTCGATCTCCAGCTGGCTCTCACCTGGACCGCCGAGGAAGCCGAAGCCGCCGCGCTGGCGCTCCAGATGTGTCCAGGACCGCACGAGGCGCGAGCGCTGGTAGGTGAGCGCCGCGAGCTCGACCTGGAGCCGCCCCTCGTGAGTACGGGCGCGCGCACCGAAGATCTCCAGAATCAGGCCGGTGCGATCGATCACCTTGCACTGCCAGGCCTTCTCGAGATTGCGCTGCTGCACAGGACTCACCGTCGCGTCCACCACCGCGACGCCGATGCCACGCTCCTTGACGATCGCGCCGAGCGTCTCGACGTTGCCGCTGCCGATCAGCGTCGAAGGCCGCGGCTGGTTCATCGGAACCAAGGCCGCATGCACCACCTCAAGGTCGATCGCGGCGGCGAGCGCCACCGCCTCCTCCAGGCGCGCTTGGGGCGAACGGCCGTCCTCCCGCCGCTCCCGGGGCGGACGCTTCATGGTCGGATGGATGACGAGAGCGCGACCGGTGGATGCCGCTTCGGCAATGGACGTCGCGGTCATCGACTTAGGGTTGTTCGCCCTCTTTGTCCGGTTCGAAGAGCTGTACAGGCTGCGCCGGCATCACGGTGGAGATCGCGTGCTTGTAGACGAGCTGCGAATGGGCATCCCGCCGGAGCAGCACGCAGAAATTATCGAACCAAGTGATGATCCCCTGCAGCTTCACACCGTTGACCAGGAACACGGTAACCGGAGTCTTGTTCTTGCGAACGTAGTTCAAGAAGACATCTTGAACGTTTTGTGCCTTTTCTGTGGACATGGGTAATTCCCTTATTCTTGGGGCCTGATGGCCCGACGACGCCGACGGGTAGCGGGCGCGTATCGTCCGCCCCCCGGCAACTCATAACAAGA
Organism: Allostellaceae bacterium; assembly: GCA_035507155.1. Taxonomy (GTDB): domain Bacteria; phylum Pseudomonadota; class Alphaproteobacteria; order ATCC43930; family CGMCC-115725; genus DASZHJ01. Next base: position 43,436 of record DATJOK010000069.1, on the reverse strand, counting down.
TTGGGCGCCGAACGGAAATCACAAGTGCCCAAGCCCTGTCAGCAGCGCCGCACAGTCAGAAAAATGCAACGTTGACGGGGCTTTGGCGAGCGCCCCGGCTATTTCCTCGCGCGCCCCCAGCAGCACCGGCACGCAGCCGGACGCGAGCGCGCAGTCGACGTCCAGCTCGGTGTCGCCGACGAACCACGACGCAGTCGGCGCGATCCCGCTCCCCTCGAGCGCGAGATGCACGGGCGCCGGGTCCGGCTTGTCGGCCGCGGCGTCGCCGGCGCCCACGCAACGCCTGAAATGAGGCTGCCAGCCAAGGTGCTCGACTTCGCGGCGCAGAAGCCTGCCGGTCTTGTTGCTGACGACCGCCAGGTAGTAGCCCTCCGCCGAAAGCGCGGCGAGCAGGGCATCGGCGCCGGGGATGGTCGTCAGCCGTTCCAGATGGATGGATGCAAAAGTGTCGAGATAGAGCTTCCGCGCCTCGTCCCAGCGCTCGCCGAAGAGACGCGGAAACGCCTCGCGCAGAGAATGGCGCACCCGGAGCTTGGTCTCCGCCAACGTCCAGGGCTGCTGTCCCATCGCCTCGAAGGTGACGACCAGCGCGTCGTGGATCACCAACCAGCTGTCGACGAGGGTATTATCCCAGTCGAACAGGATCGCCTGCGGCCGAGCCGTCACGCGTCGCGTCCACCGTGGGCGGCATAGCTCGTATAGAACTCCCTCAGCCTGCGGGTCAGCTCGCCCGGTTTGCCGCCGCCGATCACGCTGTCGTCGATGCGCACCACCGGCATCACATAGGAGGTGGCGCTGCTGATGAAAGCCTCGCGCGCCGCTTTCGCCTCGGCGACGCTGAACGGCCGCTCGACGAAGCGCAGCCCTGCCCGCTCGATGAGATGCAGGATACCGAGCCGCGTAATGCCGTTCAGAATCGCGTTGTTGGCCGCGCGCGTCACCACCTCGCCTTCCTTGGTCACGATCCAGGCATTGGTCGAGGTGCCTTCGGTCACGTTGCCGTCGCGATCCACCTGCCACGCTTCGTAGGCGCCGGCTTCCCGCGCCTGCTGCTTGCCGAGAATGTTCGGCAGCAGCGACACCGACTTGATGTCGCAGCGTGCCCAACGCAGGTCGGGAATGGTGATGACGCGCACACCCTCGGCGATCGCCTGCGGATTGGCGAGCTTCGCGCGGCGCGACGTCATAACCACCTGGGTGGCGGCGTTCTTCGGAAAGGCATGATCGCGCGGCGCCACGCCGCGGGTCATTTGGATGTAGATGATGCCGTCGCGCACGCGATTGCGGCGGATCACCTCGCGGATCACCGTCCGGAGCGCTCGATCCGGCATGGGCTTCGCGATCCGCAGCTCGTCGAGCGAGCGATCGAGCCGCTTCAGGTGCAGCCCTTCATCCACCAGCATCCCTTTATCGACGGTGATGACCTCGTAGACGCCGTCGGCGAACTGGTAGCCGCGATCTTCGATATGGACCGTGGCGGAGCGATGCGGCACGTACTGGCCGTTGACGTAAGCAACGCGTGACACTTTTGCTGTCTCCCGAGAAAATCCGGCTCAGGCGCCTAGCTTCGCGGCCCGTTCCCCATTGACCAGACCGAGCGACTTGAGCTTGCGATGAAGCGCCGAACGCTCCATGCCGATGAATGCAGCCGTCCGCGAGATGTTGCCGCCGAAGCGCGTTACCTGGGCGATCAGATACTCGCGCTCGAACACCTCGCGGGCGTCGCGGAGCGGCAGGCTCATGATCTCGCCGGTCTTGTCCCAGCGCACCACCGCCGGGGCGTCGGAGCCGATCTCCGCCGGCAGCATTTCCGCCCGGATCGGCTCCCGGGCGTCGCCCGGCGCCATGATCAGCAGCCAGTCGATGACGTTGCGCAGCTGGCGCACGTTGCCGGGCCATTCATAGGCCTGCAGCGTCGCCATCGCGTCATCACCGATCTCCCGCGGTGGCAGCCGTGCGGCTTCCGCAGCGCGCTGCATGAAGTGGCGCGCCAGCATCGGGATGTCTTCGCGGCGCTGCCGCAGCGGCGGCACGTGGATGGGCACCACCGCCAGGCGGTAGTAGAGATCCTCGCGGAAGCGGCCGGCGGTGATCTCCGCCTCGAGATCGCGATTGGTGGAGGCGATGACCCGCACATCGACCGTGACGCGGCCACCGCCGACGCGCTCGAAGGTCTGCTCCTGCAGTCCGCGCACGATCTTGCTCTGGGTCTCGAGAGGCATGTCGCCGACCTCGTCCAGGAAGAGCGTGCCACCATGCGCCTCCTCGAAGGTACCGATCTTGCGCCGCGCCTCCGGCGTCTCGATGCCGGCTTCGCAGCCGAAAAGCTCGATCTCCAATCGCTCCGGCCGCAGCATGGCGCAGTTCAACGCCACGAAAGGTCCCCGTGCGCGGCGCGACCGCCGATGCAGCAGGCGTGCCACCACCTCCTTGCCGGAACCGGGGGCGCCCGTGATCACTACCCGGCTCCCCGTCGGCGCGACTTTCTCCACCTGCTGGCGCAGCTGGCTGATGGCATGCGAGCAGCCGATCAGCTCCTCGTCCCCGCCCACGCGCAGGCGCAGTTCCTCGTTCTCGCGCCGGAGCCGGGCATGCTCGATAACCCGCTCGACCACCAGCAGCAGCCGATCGGACTTGAAGGGCTTCTCGATGAAGTCCTGGGCCCCGATTTTGATCGCCGCCACCGCCGTCTCGATGGTGCCGTGACCGCTGATCATGATCACCGGCAGGTTCGGCGCCTCCTGCCGCACCAGCTTCAGGATCTCGATGCCGTCGAGCTCGCTGCCCTGGAGCCAGATGTCAAGGATGACCGCGGAGGGAAGGCGTGCGCGGATAGCACTCAGCGCTTCGCTGCTGTTGGCGGCCTGTCGCGTCGTGTAGCCCTCATCCTCGAGCACGCCGGAAATCAGCATCCGGATGTCCGCTTCGTCGTCGACGACGAGGATGTCATGCGCCATCGCGGAGCTATGCCTCCACCGGCTCGGCCGCGGCGGGCTCCGGCGCGCGGCGCGCCGCGCTGGCCGGGAAGCTCAGGATCACCCGTGCGCCGCCCCCTTCACGATCCTCCAGGATCAACTCTCCTCCGTGTTCTTCCATGACCTTCTTGACGATGGCGAGGCCGAGGCCGGTGCCCTTGGCCCGCGTGGTCACATAGGGCTCAGTCAACCGCTCGCGCCCCTCCCGCGGCAAGCCCCGGCCATTGTCCTCGATCGCCAGAGTGACACGCTCGGGCGCCTCGGTCAGGCTGACCCGAATATGCCCCGGCGGCGCCTCGCCGTCACGGCCTTGGATCGACTCGACGGCGTTCTTGAGCAGATTCACCAGGGCCTGGCTCACCTGTCGCGCGTCGCAGGACACCAGCACCGGATGTGGCGGGAGCGCCGTCTCGAAGCGGATGTCCGGCGCGGCGGTGCGCTGCAGGAACAATGCCTGTCGCGTGATCTCCAGCAGATCCTCGGTCTTGATCATGGCCGCCGGCATGCGGGCAAACGAGGAGAATTCGTCCACCATGCGGCCGATGTCGCCGACATGGCGGATGATAGTATCCGTGCAGATCGAGAAGGTATCGGCGTCGTTCTTGATTTCCTTGAGGTACTTCCTTTTCAACCGCTCGGCTGAAAGCTGTATCGGCGTCAGCGGATTCTTGATCTCGTGCGCGATGCGGCGGGCAACATCGGCCCAGGCGGCCTTGCGCTGTGCCGAGAGCAGCTCGGTCACGTCGTCGAAGGTGATGACGTAGCCCTGATTCTCGACGCCGGCATGCTCGGCGGCGATGCGCACATGCAGCGTGCAGGATCGGCCCTTGCGGGGCACCTCGATCTGCGCCTGCACCAGACGGTCCGGCCGCCGCGCAGCCTCGGCAAAGAGCGTCGCCATCTCGGGGACGACCTTCGACAGCTCCTCGCCGATATGCGTATCGAGATCGACGTCGAGCAGCACCGCCGCGGAGCGGTTCGGAAGGTTGATGCGCCCGTCCCGATCGACGCCAATGACGCCGGCGGATACGCCCGACAGCACCGCCTCGGTGAAGCGGCGGCGCTCGTCGAGCTGGCTGTTCGCCTCGATGAGCTCGCGCTGCTGCGTCTCGATCTGCATCGTCATGCGATTGAATGCCCGCGACAGGACGCTGAGCTCCTCATCGCCCTCGCCTTCCGAGACGCGCGCCGCGAGATCGCCCGCACGCACCCGCTCCGCCGCCGCCGAAAGTGCCGAGATCGGCCGCGCCAGCTTGGTGGCGAAAGTGAGCCCCACCCAGATCGAGGAAAGCAGGAAGAGCAGCGCCACCACGAGGAAGATCAGCGCGAAAGTGATCTGATAGTCCGAGCGCTGCCCTTCCAGCGTCTCGTATTGCGTGACCGCGCGCTGGGTCTGCTCCATGTGATTGAGCACCAGGGGCTCGACGAAGCGGCCGACATAGAGATAGGCGTCCTGGAAGCGGTCGAGCCGCACCAGAGCCCGTACGCGGTCGTCGTTGCCGCTGGTGAGGATCGCGACGTCCCCGGCATTGGCCTGCTGCAGCGCCCAATCCGGCACCGGGTCCAGCATCAGCGTGTAGCTGAAGCCGCTGCGGGCCAGAATGCGGCCGTGAGAATCAAAGACCACCGCCTCGGTAAGCGAGCGAAGCGCCGCCTGGGCAGACACCACCTGATTGAGCTTCTGCGGATCGACGGCGAGCGTAGCGGCGTCGTGATTGAGGTCGGAGGCCATCATCAGCACGTCGCCGCGTATCACCTGCTGGTGCTCGTGCAGATAGGCTTCGGCGACGGCGAGGGATTCCGAGAGGGCGGTGCGCACGCGCTCGCTGAACCAGGACTGCACGCCGAAGGTAAAGAAGAGGTAGGAGAAGATGGCAACGATGATGGTGGGCGTCACCGCGATCAGGCTGAACAGCACGACGAGGCGCACGTGGAGGCGTGAGCCCGCATGGCCGCGCCGCCGCTCCGCCCAGACCTGCACCAGCCGCTTGGCAATGACGGCGCCCAGCGCCAGCAGCAGCACCAGATTGAGATTGAGGAAGAAGAGCACGGCGTTCGGGCTCTTCGCAAAGGGCGGCCACCCTGCCAGCGCGGCATAGGTGCAGACACCCGACGCCAGCGCCGCGATGGCGAGCGCCACCGCGAGCTTTCGCCCGAGCCCGACCCGACTGGCCCAAGTGAGAACCTGTCGCGACAGGCTCATTCCGTCCTCGAGATGTGCCAGGACGCGAGCCCGGCGAAGACGGTTATTTTAGGCCACGGGTGACTTCGATGTCCAACTCGCGGATTTTCTTGCGCAAGGTATTGCGATTGAGCCCCAGCAGCAGCGCCGCCTTGACCTGATTGCCGCGGGTGGCGCCGAGGGAGAGCGAGATCAGCGGCCGCTCCACCTCCCGCAGCACGCGATCGTAGAGGCCGGTCGGCGGCAGCCCGCCTTTGTGGGCCTCGAAGTAATCGCGCAGATGGCGCTCGGCGGCAGCGCTCAGACTCTCGCCTGCGGGCGTTTCGGAATTCGCAGGCGCCGCCACCTCCGCGAGCTCGGCGGCGACCGCATCGAGGCCAATCTCCTCCTGGGCGTAGAGCGCCGCCAGGCGCCGCACCAGGTTCTCGAGCTCGCGGACGTTGCCGGGCCAGCGGTAGGCCTTGAGCCGGTCCATTGCCGCGGCGTCGACGCTCTTCATCGGCAGGCCCTCGGCGTGGGCGAGGGAGAAGAAATGCCGCACCAGCGCCGGAATGTCCTCAGTGCGCTCGCGCAGCGGCGGCAACCGGATCGGCACCACGTTCAGACGATAGAAGAGATCCTCGCGGAACATCCCCTGGCGAATGAGCTGGCGTAGATCGCGGTGGGTGGCGGCGATGATCCGCACGTCGGCACGGATCGGCGTGCGGCCGCCGACCGTGGTGTACTCACCCTGCTGCAGGACGCGAAGGAGCCGCGTCTGCGCATCGGGCGGCATGTCGCCGATCTCGTCGAGGAAGAGCGTGCCGCCCTGCGCCTGCTCGAAGCGGCCGGCATTGCGTTGCGTCGCCCCGGTGAAGGCGCCGCGCTCGTGGCCGAAGAGCTCGCTCTCGATGAGCTCGCGCGGGATTGCCGCCATGTTGATGGCAACGAAGGGACCGGCGCGACGCTTGCCGTAGTCATGGAGCGCGCGCGCCACCAGCTCCTTGCCGGTGCCGCTCTCGCCGGAGATCATCACCGTGAGGTCGGTGCCCATCAGGCGGGCGAGCACGCGGTAGATGTCCTGCATCGCGGGCGACCGGCCGATCAGCGGCAGGTTGCCCTCCTCCAGGTCGGCCTCGTGCTGCGCCGCGCCGTTGGCAGCGGGGCGCGCGGTGAGCGCGCGCTGTACCGTGCTCACCAGTTCGCGGAGATCGAACGGCTTCGGCAGATACTCGAAGGCGCCGCGCTCGGTTGCCTTGACGGCGGTGAGCAGCGTGTTCTGCGCGCTCATCACGATGACGCGCAACTCGGGCCGCGCCTTCCGGATGCGCGGAAGCAGATCGAGTCCGTTCTCGTCCGGCATCACCACGTCGGTGATCACCAGGTCACCCTCGCCATCCTCCACCCAGCGCCACAGCGTCGCCGCGTTGGCCGTGCTCTTCACCTCGTAACCGAGCCTTCCCAGCGCCTGGCCGAGCACCGTGCGAATCGCACGGTCGTCGTCGGCGACCAGGATGGTCGCGCCCGTCGTCATTACCCGTTCTCCACGCTCGCCATCGGCAGGCATACCCGAAACACCGTCCTCCTCGGCTGGCTGTCGAACTCGATCACGCCGCCGTGGTCGTCGATCACCTTCGCGACCAATGCAAGACCGAGGCCAGTTCCGTGATGCTTGGTGCTGACGAAGGGATCGAAGAGATGCGGCCGAAGATCGTCAGGGATGCCCTCGCCGTTGTCCGTGATGGTAACGATCAGAGGGAGATGCAGGCGTGTCTCAGTGCCGGCCACCGCCAGGCGGACGCCGTGCTGATAGGAGGTGGTCATCTGGATCTCGCCACCCTGCGCGGGCACCGCCTCGGCGGCGTTTTTCACCAGATTCAGAAAGACCTGGATCAGGGCATCGCGGTTGCCCAGCACCGGCGGCAACGACGGATCGTAGTCCTCGATAAAGCGGACATGGCGGGCGAAACCGGACTGCGCGACCAGCCGCACCCGATCCAGCACCTCGTGGATGTTGACCGGCCCGCGCTCCAGCGGACGCCGGTCGGAGAACACCTCCATGCGGTTCACCAGCGCCACGATCCGGTCCGCCTCGTCGCAAATGAGGCGGGTGAGCTCGCGGTCGGTTGCCGGGAGGTTTTCTTCCAGGAGCTGCGCCGCGCCGCGGATGCCGGAGAGCGGATTCTTCACCTCGTGCGCCAGCATGGCGGCCATTCCCGTCACCGAGCGGGCCGCGTTGCGGTGGGTGAGCTGGCGGTCGATCTTGTGCGCCATCGACCGTTCCTGCAGCGTCACCACCAGCCGCTCGCCGGGCTCGCCGAGGGGCGCCACCTGGATCGTCACCACGTGAGCGCCGAGGCGCGGAGTCTCGAGGGTGACGCCATACTCCGATACGCTGTGTCCGCTGCGGCGCACCGTAGCCATGAGCGCAAAAAGCGGGCTGTCGGCGGGCAGGAATTCGGCAAGCGAAGTGCCCAGCAGAGCGGCGGTGCTGATGTCGAAAAACTGCTCCGCGGCACCGTTCACGTACTGGATCAGATCGTCCTCGCCGACCACCAGCACGGGGTCGGGAAGCGCAGCCAGGATGGCGCTGGCGTCGAGGCCGAGGCGACGCGGCGAGGGATCGGGCGCCGTCGATGGCCAGGTCACCGCCATCTCAGGCCGCCTGCCTTTCGATCCGCGGCTCATAGAAAGCGCGCAGCATCTCGATGACCCGCGCCGGATCGTCCTGACGGTTGAGCTCGCCGCGAAGCTCCGCCGAGCCGTGCAGGCCGCGCGAATACCAGCCGAGGTGCTTGCGCGCCATCCGCACCCCGGTCGTCGTGCCATAGTGGCTCAGCATCGCCTCGTAATGCCCGAGCACGATCGTGAGCTGGCGCTCGAGCGGCGGATCCGCGGTGCGCTCGCCGGTGCGCAGATAGTGCATCACCTGCGCGAGGAACCACGGCTTCCCATAGGCGCCGCGGCCGATCATCACGCCGTCGGCTCCGGACTGCGCCAACGCTTCCTCGACCTCGGCAATGCCGGTGATGTCGCCGTTCACCAGCACCGGGATCCCTACGGCTCCCTTGACCTCGCGCACGAAGCGCCAATCGGCGCTGCCCTCGTAGAACTGGCAGCGAGTGCGGCCGTGCACCGTCACCATGCGGATGCCGCAGGCCTCGGCGATGCGCGCGAGTTTCGGTGCGTTGCGGTTGGCGGCATCCCAGCCGGTGCGCATCTTCAGCGTCACCGGCAGCTTCACTGCCTTCACCGTCGCCTCGAGAATGCGCGCCGCGTGCCGCTCGTCGCGCATCAGCGCCGAGCCCGCATGGCCGTTCACCACCTTCTTCACCGGGCAGCCGAAATTGATGTCGATGATAGCGGCGCCGCGATCCTCGTTGAGGCGCGCTGCCTCGGCCATCACGGCGGGCTCGCACCCCGCGAGCTGCACCGCCATCGGCTGCTCCTCGGGGCAGTTCTCGGCCATCTTCAGGGACTGGCGCGAGGCGCGGATCATCGCCTCGCTCGCGATCATCTCGGAGACGACGAGGCCGGCGCCGTGCTGCTTCACCAGCCGGCGGAAAGGCAGATCCGTGACACCAGACATCGGCGCCAAGATCACAGGATCGCCGACGCGGACCGGGCCAATCTGGATGCTCATTTTATATGCAGACCAGAAATTTGCTCAAAACTTAGACAGGCATCATACGCGGATTTTTGCGCAGTGCAATATGGCGCGAATCGAAGGTGTCCGGCTCAGCCCAGGAGGACGTCCGTCACGAATTTGACACCGGGGTAGGCAAGCGTCAGCAGGAGGTAGGCCACCAGCACGCCGCGCGCTGCGCGTTGACCCCGGATGCCGCTAAACCGATGCGCGATCAGCAGCGTGGCAATCGCCAGGAAGGCAGCGAGTGACAGCGTGGTCTTGTGGTCGAAGACCAGGAGCCGGCCGCTGACGAAATATTCCGCCGCCATGCCGGTCATCAGCCCCAACGCCAACACCGCCTCGCTCGCCGCCAGCAGCATGAGCTGCAGGCCCTCACTCTCCGCCACTGCCGGCAGCCGCCGCGTGAGGGCCGTCGGGCGTCTCGCCTTCAGCGCGCGCTCCTGCAGGAAGACAGCCGCGCCGGAAACCGCGGCGAGGGTCAGCAGGCCGTAAGTCGCCAGCGCCAGGACGATATGGGCATCCATCCACGCCGGCGGCACCTCGCCCTCGATCGGCTGCTCCGGCGCATGCTGCCAGATGAGGGCGATGACGCCGAGCAGGACCAGGTAGGGCACCAGCAGCGGTGTGAGCCGCCACCCCTGTCGGGTGGCCAGTGCCACGCCGGCGAAGATCGCCGTCGTCACCGCGATGGTGAGCCAGAGCGACATAGCGAAGCCCGTGTGCCAAGCGCCGCCGAGCTGCGCCACCGCCCAGAGCGCGGGACCGGCGATCGCCAGCGCGAGGCCAGCCCAGAAGGCCCCGTCTCGACTATCCTGCGCGCGCAATCGCAACGCCGCCGCCGGAAGCAGCGCCGCCAGAGCCAACCCACCATAGATCTGACTGGCAACCATGGGCGCGACTATAAGAGCTCCCCGCGTCCTGGCAATCGATCCGGCCTTGCATTAGCGTGCGGCCATGAACGCATCATGCATCGCGCTGGTGGTCGCGGCGGGGCGCGGCAGCCGCATCGGCGGCCCGCTGCCCAAGCAGTATCTGCCGCTCGCGGGCGAGCCGCTTCTCCGCCACACCCTGCGCGCGCTCGCTGCTCACCCCGCGATCTCCGCAGTGCGCGCGGTGATCCACCCCGACGACCGCGGGCTTTATGACGGGGCTGCCAGGGGCATCGACCTGCTGCCGCCGGCGTTCGGCGGCGCCGAGCGGCAGGATTCCGTGCGGCTCGGCCTCGAGAGCCTCGTCGAGCTCGATCCAACGGTGGTCGCGATCCATGACGGCGCCCGCCCCTTCGTCGACACCGCCTTGATCGACCGGGTGCTGGCTGCGCTCGGCGACAGCGCCGGCGCGATCCCCGCGCTCCCCGTCTCGGACACCATCAAGCGCGGCCGCGACGGCGCCATCGTCGAGACGGTGGATCGTCGCGAGCTTTGGCGCGCGCAGACGCCGCAGGCTTTCCGCTTCCGGCCGATCCTGGAGGCGCATCGGGCCGCGGCGGGGCTGCAGCTCTCAGACGATGCCGCGGTAGCCGAGCACGCAGGCGTACCTGTCCAGCTCGTCGCCGGCAACGAGGAGAACTTCAAGGTAACCGCTCCCGAGGACTTCGCCCGCGCCGAGCGCGCGCTCATCGCCGGCCTCGGCGATGTCCGAACCGGCCAGGGCTTCGATGTGCATCAGCTGGGGCCCGGTGATCACGTCTGGCTGTGCGGCATCAAGGTGGCGCACGACCGCTCGCTGATCGGACATTCGGACGCAGATGTCGGGCTGCACGCGCTGACCGACGCGATTCTCGGTGCGCTCGGCGCCGGCGACATCGGCCTCCATTTCCCGCCCAGCGATCCGCGCTGGCGCGGCGCCGCTTCCGATCGCTTTCTCCGCCACGCTGCCGAGCTGGTGGCAGCGCGCGGAGGCCGGATCTCCCATGTGGACGTGACCCTGATCTGTGAGCGGCCGAAAGTGTCGCCCCATCGCGACGCGATGACGGCACGCATCGCCGAAATCCTCGGCCTCGCGCGTGACCGCGTCAGCGTCAAGGCGACCACCACGGAGAAGCTCGGCTACACCGGGCGCGAAGAAGGGATCGCCGCACAGGCGATCGCCACCATCCGTCTGCCGCTTTAGGCCTGGCGCGTGACGCGAACGATCGGGCTCAGCCTGCGCGATCCCGCGACTCTGATCGCCACCGCGGGCGGTGTCGGCCTGCTGCCGGGGGCTCCGGGCACTTGGGGGTCGGTGGCGGGCGCGATCCTCGCCTGGTTCATCTCCAGCCTCGCAGGTCCGATCTCGCTGTTGGCCCTGGCGGCCTTGCTCTTCCTCGTCGGCTGCTGGGCCGCCGAGCGGGTCTCGCGGGCAACCGACACTGCCGATCCCGGTTTCATCGTCATCGACGAGGTCGCTGCCCAGGCTCTCGTCCTCACGATCGCGCCTCTTACGCCCGTTGCTTATCTTGCCGGCTTCATCCTTTTTCGCATCTTCGATGTCCTGAAGCCCTGGCCGATCCGAGTTCTCGACCGAAAAATCCACAACGGATTCGGCGTGATGATCGATGATATTGCGGCAGCAGGTTATGCGATGCTCATCCTTTTTTTAAGCTTGCGAATGCAATGGATAACGCACTGATGAAAAACGATTTTCAGAGCCAATCTAAAGCGTTGCTTGAGGCTTGCCGGGAGGCCGGACTGAAGCTTGCAACCGCCGAGTCCTGCACCGGCGGCATGGTGGCCGCGGCGCTGACCGACATCGCCGGCTCGTCCGACGTGGTGGAGCGCGGCTTCGTCACCTACTCCAATGCCGCCAAGAGTGAGCTGCTGGGCGTACCCGCGGAACTCATCGCGCAGCACGGCGCCGTCAGCAGCGAGGTCGCTGTGGCGATGGCGGAAGGCGCGCTGGCCCACGCGCCGGTCGACCTCGCCGTCTCCATCACCGGCATCGCGGGCCCGGGGGGCGCGACCCCGACCAAGCCAGTGGGCCTCGTCCATTTCGGCATCGTCCGCAGGGGCATGCCTGCGCGCACCGAGCACCATGTCTTTCCCGGCGATCGCGCCGCTGTCCGCGCTGCCGCTACGCGGCGCGCTCTCGAGCTGCTGCTGAAGGCGGCAGGCGGCTGATGCGGTGGATCGCTCTTGGCCTCCTGGCGCTGGGGATCGCGACGCGCCCGGCCGAGGCCGCGCCGCTCACCGTGACGGTGGCGAACCTCCGCGACGCTCGTGGTGATATCCGCCTCTCTGTCTTCGCGTCGCCGGCGGAATGGCCGAGCCATTCCAGCACGAAGGACGACTATGTCCTGCCGGCACGCACCGGTAGCGTCGTCTTCAAGCTGGACCTGCCGCCCGGCACCTATGCGATCAACGGATTCCACGACGAGAACCGCAACAAGAAACTCGACCGCACCGCCCTCGGCATTCCCGAGGAGGGCTACTTCTTTTCGAACAATGCAAAGCCGTTTCTGTCGGCGCCGAGCTTCGACGCGGCGAAATTCGTCCTGCCGCCCGAGGGCGCGGCGATCACCATCGACGTGGATTACTGAGATGGCCGTTGGAACCGGTCACGGGGAATTTCTGCGATCGCGGTGATCTCCAGGACGAGCCTTGGATCGTAGAGCGCAGCCACCTGCACCGTCGTGGTGACCGGATAGGGTGCGCGAAAGAATTCACGCCTGATATCGCCCACGCCGGCGAACGCATCGATGTCGGTGACGTAGTGCGTCAGCGACAGGACGTCCTCCATCCGCCCGCCCAGTGCCGCAAGCACGGCGCGAATGTTCTCTAGCACCTGCCGGGTCTGTGCCCGCATGTCGCCTGCGCCGACGACTTTGCCATCGCGGTCGAGGGCTACCTGCCCTTTCAGATGGACGATCCGCCCGTCGCCCTGGATCGCGGCCAAGGAGAAAGCACCGAAAGGCTCCCAGACGCCGATGGGATCGACGGCATCGATCATTGGCAGGGCCCTTTGATAGCCACGACTATAATGCTACTAATGAGCATTATGGTCGTCAACGGTTAGCTCGCCGCCCTCGCTTTCCGGGCCACCGGCAGGCGCATGCCGGGTGCGGGGCGCTCCACGAGAACTTCGTGGCGGAAGCGGAACTTCTCCGCCGGCCGCCCGCCGGTGCCACGCTCCACTTCGCCAATCCCCTCGACAAGCCCGCCCTGCTCGACGAGCCGGCGGAAGTTCTGCTTGTGAAGCCCCATGCCGGCGAGCGCCTCCACGGTCTGCTGCAACCGCAGCAGGGTGAAGGTCGGCGGCAGCAGCTCGAAAACCACCGGCCGGTATTTGAGCTTGCCGCGCAACCGACTCATGGCGGTGGCGAGGATGCGCCGATGATCGAACACCATCGGCTGGCCCAGCAGCGGTTCGTCCGCGCCGAGCGGCAAGCCGCGGTCGCGGCGAGCTTCGGCGACGAGCTCGGCCTCGTAGAGGAGCTCGTAGCGCTCGAGCACCCGCTCCTCGTCCCAGCGCGCGGGCGACTGGCCGAAACTGGCGCGCACGCGCTCGTCACGCCGTCGGCGCGCTTCGGCGTCGGGCGCCGATTGCGCCCAGGCGGCAAGTCCCGGCACGATCGCCTCGCCGATGACGGGGGGCCGGCCCCGCCGCCAGTCCTCCCAGGGAAAATAGCGATACCAGTCGATCCACTGCGCCTCGCCCTGCCCTGCGGGCCTCGCCTCGCGCGCGAGCGCCAGATAGCCGATCGAGACCACGCGCGCGCCGCCCTGGGCCAGGCCCTCGCGGCCGAGATCGGCGAACGTATAGAGCTGCTCCACATAGCCGAGGCTCAGATCCGTCTGCTCGCCGACCCAGGTGCGCAACCCCAGCTCCAGCGTGCGGTGGCCGCCGGGATCGAAGGGACCAAAGGGCAACGCCTCGATCGCTTCGGTCGCGTCCCGGCTCTGCTCGCGACCGAGCGAATGGGTGACCCGACGCACGATGAGCACACGCGGCTCGCCCGCGGTGACCGCGATCACCACCGCGTTGAGCCCGATGACGATGTCGGCACCCCGTCGCGTCACCCTACCCCCTGCGTCCCGTCAGTATCCTTCCGCGATCAGCGGGAAGGCGCTGTGAATATGCGCCTCGCGCACCGGCGGCGCCGGATGCAGATAGGATTTGTCGAGTTGAGCGAAACTGTTCGCGCCGAGGAGCCCCAAGGAGGTGCGGATCTCCGTCTCCAGCAGCTCCAGCACGCGGGTGACGCCGGCCTGGCCGGCGGCACCGAGGCCGTAGAGGTAGAGCCTGCCCACCGCCACCAGATCGGCGCCGAGCGCTACCGCCTTGATGATATCGGTGCCGCGGCAGAATCCGCCGTCGATGATGATCGAGGCGCGTCCCTTCACCGCCGCCACCACCTCCGGCAGCACGTCGAGCGCGCCGCGTCCATGGTCGAGCTGCCGTCCACCGTGGTTGGAGACATAGATGCTCTCGACGCCGTGCTCCAGCGCGATCGCCGCATCCTCTGCGGTGGCGATGCCCTTGAGGATGAGCGGGATGTCGTATTTGTCCTTGATGCGCTTCACCTGCGTCCAGCTGAGCGCCGCCTGGTAATCCGTGCCGGCGACGTCGCGCCGCCAGGGCTTGGCGAAGCGGATGGCGATATCGCGCTCGCGTCGGCTGTAGATCGCGGTATCGACGGTGAGGCAGAAGGCGTCGTAGCCGGCGGCGATCGCGCGCTTCACATGATCGTCGACGAACGCGTCATCGCCGCGCACGTAAAGCTGAAAGATCTTCCGGCCATCGGGCGCCGCTGCGGCAGTCGCTTCCAGCCCGGGCTTCGAGACCGAGCTCAAGAACATCGGCACGCCGAAATCGCGCGCCGCTTTGACCACCGCGGCACCGCCCGCAGGATCGAAGGATTCGAGCGATCCCACCGGCGCAAGCGCGACTGGAATGCGCAGCGGTTTGCCGAGAAAGCGGCTGCTCACGTCGATCCCTGACATGTCGCGAAGCACGCGCGGCCGGAAGGCAAGTGAATCGATCGCGAGGCGATTGCGCCGCATCGTAGTCTCGGTATCGGCAGCGCCGATGAGATAGTTCCAGATATTGTTCGGCAGCCGCTCGCGCGCTCCCTTGACCAGCTCGTGCAGGGTCAGGAAATCGCCGCTGGTTTCGCTCAGCATCAGATGAGCCCATCCTTGAGAAGGTTTCCGTCTCGAAGCGAGGACGCCACGGTAGGACCGCGGCGCCGCCCGGCGCAACGATTTTGCGTCCGCTCTTGCCGGGCTCCGGCCGGACACTTAGGCTCCGGAAAACCCGCAGGTCTTGCAGGAGTTGCCCGTGGATATCGTCCGTCCTCTTGAGGCCGCCGTCGCCGCCATCGGGGACGGCATGACGATCGTGGTGCCGCCGGATTACAGCGGTGTCGCCATGGAGGCGACGCGCGCGCTCATCCGGCGCGACGTGAAGGGGCTTCGTCTGCTGACGCTGCCGACCTCCTCGCTGCAGGCGGATCTGCTGATCGGCGCCGGCGCACTCGCCGAGATCGAGACCTCTGCCGTGGCGATGGGCGAGCTCGGTCCGGGCCCGCGCTTTGCCGCCGCGGCAAAGGCGGGCACGCTCCCGATCAAGGATGCGACCTGCCCGGTGCTGCACGCGGCGCTGCAGGCCTCCGAGAAGGGCGTGCCCTTCCTGCCACTGCGCGGCGTCATCGGCTCCGATCTGCTCAAGGTAAGGCCGGATTGGAAAGTGATCGATAATCCGCTCGGCGAGAACGATCCGATCCTGATCGTGCCGGCGATCCGGCCGGACGTGGCGCTCTTTCATGCTCCCTTCGCTGACCGGCACGGCAATGTCTGGGTCGGGCGCCGCCGCGAGCTCTTCACCATGGCGCACGCCTCGACCAAGAGCGTGGTCACGGTCGAGGAGATCCGCGACGGCAATCTCCTCGAAGACGAGATGCTCGCGGGATCGACCATCCCCGCCTTCTATGTCGAGGCGGTGGCGGTGGCGACCAAGGGCGCCTGGCCGCTCAAGTTCGGCGCGCGCTATCGCGAGGACGCCGCCCATATCCAGGAATACATGCGGCTCGCCGCCACCGAGGAGGGCTTCCGCACCTATCTCGAGCGCTATGTCTTCGAGCGCCGGGCGGCCTGACACTATGAGCATCGCGCCGGAGGAGATCCTGATCGACGTGGTGCTGCGCTTGATCGCCGGCGCGAAGCACGTGGCTGTCGGCGCCAATTCGCCGATCCCCGCCGCGGCGGCCTTCCTGGCGCAGCGGCTCGGCGGGGGGCGACCGCATGTCTCGCTGCAGCAGAGCCCCAAGCACAATCTGTTCACCGATGGCGGCCGCGAGCTCTTCGACGCCGCCGGCCAGGGCCGTATCGACGTCTTTTTCCTTTCAGGCGCGCAGATCGACGGCGCAGGCAACATCAACCTGGTGGCGGTCGGCGACTACGCGCATCCCAAGGCGCGCTTCCCCGGCTCCTTCGGCTCCGCCTATCTCTATTTCGTCGTGCCGCGCGTCATCCTGTTCCGCACCGAGCATTCTCGGCGCACTCTGGTGCCCAAGGTGGATTTCATCAGCGCGCCCGGCGTCAGCCCACCCAATGTCTATCGACGCGGGGGGCCGGTAGCGCTGGTGACACCGCTTTGCCATTTCGCATTCGACAAGGCGCGTGGCCGCTTCCGGTTGGAGAGCGTGCACCCCGGCTGCACGGTCGAGGAGGTTCTGGACAATACCGGCTTCGAGTTCGACCGTCCCGCCGTGGTGCCGGTGACGCCGTCGCCGAAGCCAGAGATTCTTGATCTGCTGCGCCGGAGCATTGCGCCGGAGCTGCAGACCCTCTATCCCCAATTCGCCGCCCGCGTCTTCGGCCTCGCCGAGAGCGCCAATCCCACCGCCGCAGCCTGACGGGAAGCCCCATGAGCCAGAGCAACAGCGCCGGCGCCCTCGCCGGCATCAAGGTGATCGATCTGAGCCGCGTGCTGGGCGGTCCCTACTGCACCCAGATGCTCGCCGATCACGGCGCCGAGGTGATCAAGATCGAGCCGCCGCAGGGCGACGAGACCCGCACCTGGGGTCCTCCGTTCCAAGGCGACGCTGCCTCCTACTTCATCGGCATCAACCGCAACAAGCGCGGCGTCGCGCTCGACCTCTCGAAGCCCGAGGGCCGCGACGTGGTGCTGCGCCTGCTCGAGAGCGCCGACGTGCTGGTGGAGAATTTCAAGACCGGGACGCTGGAGAAATGGGGCATGGGCTATGAGGAGGTGCTGAAGCAGCGCTTCCCGCGGCTCATCCATTGCCGCGTCTCCGGCTTCGGCGCCGACGGACCGCTCGGTGGATACCCTGGCTACGACGCGGTGGTGCAGGCGATGGCCGGCCTCATGAGCCTCAACGGCGAGCCGGAGGGCGCGCCGGTGCGCGTCGGCGTTCCCGTCGTCGATCTCGCCACCGGCATGAATTCCACCATCGCCATCCTGCTGGCGCTGCAGGAGCGCGCGCGCTCGGGACGCGGCCAGTTCGTCGAGGTGACGCTCTACGACAGCGCAGTGGCGCTGCTGCACCCCTACACGATCAACTGGTTCCTCTCGAAGGCGGCGCCGAAGCGCACCGGCAACCAGCACCCGAACGTCAGCCCCTACGACCAGTTCCGCACCAAGACCAAGCGCATCTTCGTCGCCGTCGGCAATGACCGGCAGTTCCAGCGCTTCTGCGCCGAGATCGGCCGGCCGGAGCTGGTGCAGGATCCGCGCTTCCGCAGCAACGGCGATCGCGTCGTAAACCGCGCGGCGCTCCGCGAGGAGCTCGAGGCGGGACTCGCCTCGATCGACGGCGAGCAGCTGGCGATGACGCTGCTCGAGAAAGGCGTGCCCTGCGGTCCGGTGCTTGACGTGCCGGACGTGGTGCAGCACCCGCACACCCGCCACCGCGGCATGGTGGTGGAGCATGGCCCCTATCAGGGCATCGGCAATCCAGTGAAGCTCTCGCGCACACCTGCGAGCGTGCGCTCAACGCCACCGGTCTTCGGCTCCTCGACCCGCGAGGTGCTCGCCGAGGCCGGCTACAGCGAGAGCGAGATCGACGCCCTCTTCACCGGCGGCATCGCCATCGAGACGCCGCGCAAGGCGGCGGCGGAATAGCAGAGCCCGATGAGCGACAGAGCCGAGAAGACCCAGCCGCCGGCGACGGAGCGCGACTCCTACTCGATCTGGACGCACGACAAGCTGCGCTACGGCGATACCGACCGCCAGGGCCACGTCAACAACGCGGTCTTCGCCACCTTCTGCGAGACCGGCCGGGTCAGCTTCCTCTACGACGAGAAGCTGCAGCTCGCGGGCCCCGGCGCCAATTTCGTCGTGGTGCGGCTCGAGATCGATTTCCGCGCCGAGCTCTTCTACCCCGGCCAAGTCGACATCGGCACGCGCGTGCTGTCGATCGGTCGCAGCTCCTTCCGAGTCGGTCAGGGCATCTTCAAGGGCGACCTCTGTGCCGCCACGGCCGAGTCCGTGATGGTGCTGATGGACGACGCCACGCGGAAGGCGAAGCCGCTGACGCCGCAGCTCAGGCAATGGCTCGAGGCGCGGCTTCCCTCCTGACGCTGAGTCGCGTCCTGATTTCCCGCGGCTGATGGGCATTTTCCCACGCCGCCCGACTCCGATCTTGGCGCCGAATCACGCGCGGAGACCGTATCGAGAATTGAAGTTCCGCCCCTTTTGTGCCTCAATTGCTGTGCGGATCGCGAATTTCACGTTCATTTGGTGTTAACCACACCGAGATTAGGATGCCGTTTCGCGGATCTGCGCAACGGATAAACGGAATCGGCGGGGCGCTGAATTCCGAGCAAAGGCTGGAACAAGGGAGGCGGGATAGATGGCGCTCTTTTCATTTCTCGACAGACAGCACACGGTGGCACCACCGGGCTACAGCCGCTGGCTGATCCCGCCGGCGGCGCTCTGCGTTCATCTGTGCATCGGGCAGGTCTACGCCTTCAGCGTGTTCAACCTGCCGATGACCAAACTCCTCGGCATCACGCAATCGACGCCAGATGACTGGAAGCTGACCGAGCTCGGCTGGATCTTCAGCATCGCGATTTTCGTCCTTGGCGCTTCCGCCGCAGTGCTCGGCCGATGGGTGGAGGAAGGTGGCCCGCGCAAGGCGATGTTTGCCGCAGCGCTGTGCTGGGGTGGCGGCTTCGTCGTGTCCGCCCTCGGCGTCTGGGTGCACAACATATGGATCGTCTATCTCGGGTACGGCGTGCTCGGCGGCGTTGGCCTCGGCATCGGCTACATCTCGCCGGTCTCGACGCTGATCAAATGGTTCCCCGACCGACCCGGCATGGCGACGGGAATGGCGATCATGGGCTTCGGCGGCGGCGCCTTCATCGCCTCGCCGCTCTCGGTCTGGCTGATGTCCAAGTTCGCGTCGCCGACCCATATCGGCGTCGCCGGAGCCTTCGTCGTGATGGGGATCATCTACACGATCTTCATGCTCGTCGGCTCCACCATCGTGCGCGTGCCGGCACCCGGCTGGAAGCCGGAGGGCTATGTGGCACCGGCGCAGCCGAAGAAGCTGATCACCACCCAGAACGTCTACGTCTATCAGGCGCTGAAGACGCCGCAGTTCTGGCTGATCTGGTGGGTGCTCTGCCTCAACGTCACCGCCGGCATCGGCGTGCTGGGCCAGGCCTCGGCGATGAGTCAGGAGATGTTCCCCGGCCGCGTGACGCCGGTCGCCGCCGCAGGCTTTGTCGGGCTGATGAGCCTCTTCAACATGGCGGGCCGATTCTTCTGGGCCTCGACCTCGGACCTGATCGGACGGAAGAACACCTACTTCGTGTTCTTCGCTCTCGGCATCCTGCTCTATGCCATGGTGCCGCAGACCGGCGCGGCCGGCAGCGTGACGCTGTTCGTGCTGTGCTTCCTGGTCATCATCAGCATGTATGGCGGCGGCTTTGCCACCGTGCCGGCTTATCTGCGGGACATGTTCGGCACCCGCTATGTCGGCGCCATCCACGGAATGCTGATCACCGCCTGGTCGATGGCCGGCATTTTCGGACCCGTGCTGGTCAACTACATCCGCCAGTACAACCTCGACCACGGGGTCGCCAAGGCGCAGGCCTACAACATCACCATGTACGTGATGGCGGTGTTGCTGGCGATCGGCTTCATCTGCAACTACTTCATCCAGGCAGTGCATGAGAAGCACCACATGAGCAGCGAGGAAATCGCCGAGGAAGCCGCCGAGGCGGCGCTCTAACGAAGTCGAGGCACGCACATGTCCAACAGCGCATCCAATAACGGCCTCAAGCTCGTGCTCGCCTGGGGCTTTGTCGGCATCCCGCTTGCGTGGGGTGTCATCGAGACCGCCATCAACGCCTTGAAGCTGTTTCAGTAGCAGTCCGGTGCGAAAGCGGGCCGGCCACGCGGCCGGCCCGCTTTCGACATCGAGACGTCAGACCGCGTAGGCCTTCGCACGGCGGGCGAGGCCGCCGTAGAGATCGAGCATCCGTTCGCGCCAGGCAGCGATGGGATCGCCGGACTCCAGCAGCGGGAATTCGCTGACCCCCCGCGTCCACAGGAACATCCCGGCGAGAATGTAGTCGGGATAGAGCGGCGTGTCGCCGCCGAGGAACTTCTGCCGCTCAAGCGTCATCCGCGCCGGCGTGAGCGCCTGCCACAGCTCCTTGACGCGCTGATCGCGATCCGCCTGCACCTGCTCCAGCGGCATGCCGAAGCGCTCCTCGCGGCTCTTGCGGAAATAGGCTTTATCGCGCTCGTCCACGTGCTGCCAGATGTCGAGCACGACCAGACGTACTGCGATCGGTTGCAGTACCGCGTCCACCCAGCTGTTGAAGAACCGCGCGAGTGCGCGGCCGCCTTCGCCGCCGAACAACGACGCGCGATCGGGATAGGTATCCTCGAGATAATTGGCGATCGCCCACGAGTCGGCGATCCATTTGTCGGCGTCGATGATGACGGGAACACGCCCCTGGCCGGAGGGGGCGATCCGCTCCTTCTCCGTAAAGCGCCAGGGCAAGGTCTCGACGGGAAGGCGCTTGTGCGCCAGCGCCAGCCGCGTGCGCCAACAGTAGGGGCTGAACCGCCGGTCCGGCTCGGCGCCGGCCAGGTCAAAGAGCGTGATCGTCATGACTTCGCCTCCCTCGCAATCGCTGCGCGAGCCTAGCCGGTCGAGTCGCCGTTGCAAATGACGTCGGCGGGAGCCGTCACCCCGGATTCACCGACCGTCAACCACGAGGATGGAATCCTTCAGCCGAGCACCCGCCATCTGTGCTAGGGTGCGGGCGCCAGGTCGGTGCAGGAACCCGCCCCTGTCAGCCCCTCCAGCGCTATGACGCTACCGCCCGGTCGCCCGGTGTCGGAGGCACGGCTGCCGACCGGACCGGACTTGGGGAAACGACGATGTCGCTGTTTGAGTTTTTCGAGCGCCTGCTGGAGCCCACGGCGCTGCCGCCCGACGCGCCGCCGCCGACCGGGCTTGCGGCCTTCTACTGGCACTACGCGCGCCAGGCAAGCAGGCTCGTGGTGGCGCTCTTCGTCGCCGGCTTCGTGGTAGCGCTGCTGGACACCACCATTCCCTACTTCATCGGCCGGGTCGTGACGCTGGTCTCCAGTCGCACGCCGGCAAATCTCCTGCGCGACGCCACACTCGATCTCCTCGGCATGGCCGCGGTCCTGCTGGTGATCCGGCCGATCGCCCTGCTGATGCAGGCGATGATCACCAACCAGGCGATCGCGCCCGGCCTCACCAACCTCATCCGCTGGCAGAGCCACTGGCACGTGGTGCGACAGAGCTGGACCTATTTCCAGAACGACTTCGCCGGCCGCATCGCCAACCGCGTGATGCAGACCGGGCCGTCACTCCGCGAGAGCGTGGTCTCCGGCACCAACGCGGTCTGGTACATCCTGGTCTACGGCGGCAGCGCCGTCGTGCTCATGGCGTCCAACGACGCCCGCCTGGCGATCCCGATGCTGGTGTGGTTCCTCGCCTATGCGCTGCTGCTCTACGGCTTCGTACCGCGGATGCGGGACCGCTCGCAGCGCATATCAGAGGCGCGCTCCGCGCTGACCGGACGCGTGGTCGACAGCTACACCAACATCCTCACGGTGAAGCTCTTCGCGCGCCCCAGCGACGAGGATGCCTTCGTGCGCAGCTCGGTCGACGAGCATACGCAGAAATTCCGCCATCAGCTTCGGCTGATCACCGTCTTTGGCTTCACCCTCACCTTCCTCAATGCGGTGATGGTCGTGAGTACCGGCGTGATGGCGATCTGGCTCTGGAGCGCGGGTCATATCTCCGTCGGCGCCGTCGCCATGGCATTGCCGCTCACCTGGCAGATCTCCAACATCGCCGGCTGGGTGGCGCAGAACGTGACGGCGATCTTCGAGAATGTCGGCACCGTCCAGGACGGCATGCGCTCGATCGCCGTGCCGCGCCAGATGCCGGACCGCCCCGACGCCAGGATGCTCCAGGTCGGGCGCGGGGCGGTGCGCTTCGAGAAGGTGCGCTTCGGTTACGGCACCGCGCGTGGCGTGCTGCACGGCATCGATCTTGCGATCGCGCCGGGCGAGCGCGTCGGCCTGGTCGGCCGCTCCGGCGCCGGGAAATCGACGCTGGTCAATCTGCTGCTGCGCTTCTACGAGACCGAGGGCGGCCGCATCCTGATCGACGGCCAGGACATCGCCGGGGTGACCCAGGAAAGCCTCCGGGCGCATATCGCCATGGTGACCCAGGACACCTCGCTCCTGCATCGCTCGATCCGCGACAACATCGCCTACGGCCGCCCCGGCGCCAGCGATGCGGAGGTGCGCGACGCGGCGGCGCGGGCGCACGCCCTCGACTTCATCGAGACGCTGGAGGACTGGCAGGGCCGGCGCGGCTTCGACGCCCATGTAGGCGAGCGCGGCGTGAAGCTGTCGGGCGGCCAGCGCCAGCGCATCGCGCTCGCCCGCGTGATCCTGAAGGACGCGCCGATCCTGGTCCTGGACGAGGCGACTTCGGCGCTCGATTCCGAGGTCGAGGCGGCGATCCAGGAGCAGCTCGACGGGCTGATGCGCGGCCGCACCGTGATCGCCATCGCTCACCGCCTCTCCACCATCGCGCGCATGGACCGTCTCGTGGTGCTCGACCATGGCCGAGTGATCGAGGAAGGAACCCATGCGGAGCTTCTCGCCGCCGGCGGCGCCTATGCCGGGCTCTGGCACCGGCAGTCCGGCGGCTTCGTGCCCGAGGAGCCCAGCGAGCTCGATGCCGCGTCGGCGGCGCAATAGCTGGCCGAGGGGCGATGCACCCCTTTTACCTCGCCCCTATTCCCGCGATGTGGCTGGGCTGGCTTGCCTATTGGATCGTTGCCTCGTTCGGAACCAAGGCGACGCGACGGCGCGAGACGCTGCGCTCACGCCTCAGCTATCTCGCGCCGCTTCTCCTTGGCGTTTACCTGCTCTCGACGCCGCGCGCCGTGCCTGACTGGCTCAGTGCTCCGATGCTCCCGCGGTCGCCGCCGCAATACCTGCTGGGGGTGGGGCTCGTCGCCGCCGGCATTGCCTTTGCGATCTGGGCGCGGTGGCATCTCGCCGGCTACTGGAGCGCCAACGTCACTCTCAAGGAGGGTCATCAGCTGATCCGCACCGGCCCCTATAGCTGGGTGCGCCATCCCATCTATACCGGCCTGCTGCTGGCGATCGCCGGAACCGCGGTGGCGCAGGACGAGTGGCGCGGATTGCTCGCCCTGATGCTGGTGACGGTATCGTTCTGGCGCAAGCTCCGCATCGAGGAGAGCTGGCTCAGCGACGCTCTCCCGGAGCAGTACGCGCGCTATCGCGCCGAGGTGCCGGCGCTGATCCCCGGCCTGCTTTGAGCCCTCAGGTCCGGGTGCGCGCGATCTCGGTGCTGAGATCCCAGAGCCGCCGAGCCGCCGCATCGTCCTGCGCAGCCGCCGAGGGTTGGACCGGCCTCGAGCGGTCGAAGTAGCTGCCGCTCTCTCCGGCGACATCCGTCGCGCTTGCCAGATAGACGATCGTTTCGGCTCCCGCTTCCGGCCGCACGGCGAACATGCGCTTGGCGATACCCATGCCGAAGCGGTAGAGGCCATCGGAGTTGTCGCCGAAGCGGCTGGCGACGAAGCCGGGATGCAGACTGTTGGCGGTGACACCGGTGCCCTGGAGCCGACGCGCCAGCTCGCGCGTGAAAAGGATATTGGCGAGCTTGGAGCGCCGGTAGGCGGTCCAGGCGGTATAGTCGCGCTCCAGGTTGAGGTCGCCGAAATCGAGCATCGCCTCCTCATGGGCGCGGGACGCCACGTTGATGATACGGGCCGGCGCCGAGGCGACCAGCCGCTCCTGCAACAGATTGGTCAGCAGGAAATAGGCCATGTGATTGAGGGCAAAGGTGCGCTCGAGCCCTTCCGCCGTCACCTCGCGGCGCGGGAACAGGGCGCCGGCATTGTTGACGAGGACATCCATGCGGGGATAGGCGGCGAGGAGTTCCGCGGCCAGCCGGCGCACCTCGCCAAGACGGGAGAGGTCAGCATAGTGGAGCGTGGCTCGCAGGGCCGGCGCCCCCGCGCGAAGCTGCTTGAGGGCAGCCTCACCGCGGGCGCGATCGCGGCCGACGAGGACCAGTTCGGCGCCCTGGGCCGCGAGCGCCGATGCCGCGGCAAGGCCGATGCCGGACGTCGCTCCGGTGATGATGCAGACCTTGCCCCGCACGCCCGCCTCCGAACGACCGACCAGTGGTCCCCAGCCTCCCCGGCCTAGCCGCGCCGGAGCGCCGCCTTGCGCTCCGCGGCGAGGATATAGAGGCCGCTTCCCACGATGACGGCGGCACCGACCCAGCTCAGCGCGGCCGGGATCTCGCCGAACACCGCGAAACTGAAGAGCGCCGCACCCAGAAGCTGCAAATAGTTCATTGGCGCCACGACCGAAGCCGGGCCCCACTGAAACGCCTTCACGATGTAATAGTGGCCAAAGCCGCCAAACATCCCCAGGCTGAACAGCAGCGCGCCATCAGCGATGCTCTCCGGGGTATGCCAGGCGAAGGGCACCAGGACCGTGGTCAGCAGAAACCCGACGACTGCTATATAAGTGATCGAGGTCTCCGGCGGATCATGTGCGGCGAGGCGCCGCGTCAACAATTGGTAGAGCGCGTTGCAGAGCGCGCTCCCCAGGACGAGGAAGGAGGCCAGCGGCACGCTGTCGGAACCCGGCCGCAGGATCAGCAGTGCGCCGCTGAAGCCGACCGCCGCTGCCAGCCAGCGCTGGAGCCCCACTCTCTCCTGCAGGATCGCCGGCGAAAGCGCGATGACGATGAACGGCGCCACGAACCCGATGCTGGCGGCGATCGGCAGCGAGGTATAGCGCAGCGCGCTGACATAGATTGCGGTCGAGGACAGCAGCAAGGTGGAGCGCAGCATCTGCGCCCTGAGATGCGTGGTCCTGAACAGCCGCCACCCGCGCTTCGGTATGAAGAACAGCACCATGTAGACGAAGTGCCCGGCGTAGCGGGCCCAGGTGATCTCGATGACGGAATAGCGCGGAGTGAGGTACTTGGCCCCCGCGTTGAGGCAGGGGATCAACGTCATCGCGAGCACCATGTAGAAGACGGCGCGACCGATATGATGACCACGCTGATCGGCCGCCGGAGAAGTCGAGATCGCCGCCCCCACAATCCTTCGGATCCAGGATAGAGGGCCGCGGCGGGCCCCGCCAGACGCTCGAAACGCCGGCGGCGCGACGGGAGCCGCGCCGCCGACCAAAGCAATCCGAGATCAGCCGTTGATCTTGGCGCGGATCTGCTCCCAGAGCGCCGCCGTCGGCACGCCGTCGACCGGCAGGTGATTGTCCTGTTGGTAGCGACGGATGGCGGTATCGGTGCGGGCACCGAAATTGCCGTCCGCCGGCCCCGGGTCATAGCCCAGCCGCTGCAGCCCCGCCTGGATGTTTCGCACGGTGGTGGGATCGTAGTTGTTCGTTGGCTGCGGCTGCGGCTGCGGCTGCGGCGGCGCGAGGCTGGCGGTCTGCGTGCCGCCGCTGGGCGGCGGTGGTGCCGCGGAGGAGTTCGAGGCGCTCGGCGACCCGCTGCGCCACGCCGGCTTGCCCAGATTGACTTGGCTCGAATCCGTGAGCGCGCCGGCGGCGCCGCCGACGGCAGCACCCAGCAGCGCGCCGCCAACCGGGCCGATGCCGGTGACGGCCCCCACCACCGCGCCGCCCGCAGCGCCGATGCCGGCGCCGCTCACCGCGCGATCTTCCGTCGTGTCGCCACAGGCGGTGAGCACGAGCGGCGCCCCCACCGCCAGGACGAACAGTGCAGTCTTGCGAATCATGCGCGTCCTCGCCGTTTGAGTGTGAATGGCGCCTTATAACAGAAACCTGGACGACCGGCAGTGCCGTGATGGCGTGACATCGTAGAGTCGATCGTGCGAATCGCGCGAGATCGCAGCGATTGTGGCGAAATCGCCACGATCTGGAATCAGCGCGCGCTGAGCCGGCGCACGAATTCCATCCAGTTGCCCGCCGGCGCCACGCAGCGCGAATCGCCGCCCGTGACTTGCCGCAACGTAACGCCGCCGAAATCCCACAGTCTGCGCCAATGGGCCTCGTCGTCCATCGCCCGGCCGCGGACCCGCTTTGCGATCCGCTGACGCAGCATCATTTTGCCTACGGACAGATAAAGCACGATGCTTGCTGCCGCGACGCCCAGGCCGACCCGGTAGCCGAACACGTACCAGAGGAGGGCAGTCAGCGCCAAAAGCCCGTAGATCCATTGGTTGCTGTCCGCCTCGAAGGCAACGGGGCTGTCGATGTGCATGAGCCGCTTCACGTCGAGATCGACGGTGACGCGTCCCTCGGCGTGCAATCGACGCAGGCGAGCCAGCAGCTCGGCGGCGCTCTCCAGTTTCGGCTCTGCCGCCTCGGGGGGCGGCGGCGGTTTCTGCGCCATGAAACTCGGCGTCACCACCAGCGTCGGACTGAACGCGGCGCTCGGTCGCGGTGTATCCGCGGGCCCTGATGCGGGTGAGCGACTGCCTGAGTTTTCCGCCGTCATGACGAAGCTGATGCTGACCTTCTGTACCGGCTGAAGGGCGCCAGCTATAGCACAAATCCAATCGGCGCGAGGCGATGGGCCGCCGGCTCTGCTATGCTTCGAGCCTGCCGATAGATTCCTCCCAGCGAGAGCGAGTACCTATGTTCGAGATCAAGTCCTGGATCCTGCTGATCGCCCGGCTCGGCCTTGCCAGCGCCTTCTTCAACTCGGGAATCCGCAAAGTCGCCGGCATCGAGCGGACGGTGGACAACATCGCAGCGCACCACCTGCCCTACCCGCTGATCCTCGCCTGGGCCGCAGCCGCGCTCGAGCTGGGCGGCGGGGCAATGCTGATCCTGGGCCTTCGCGCCCGCTGGGCCGCCGCTGCCTTCTTCCTCTACACCGGCGTGCTCGCCGTCATCTTCCACGCCTATTGGAAGCTGGACGGCGCGCAATACACGCAGCAGATCGCCGCCTTCTACGAGCACCTCGCCATCATGGGCGGCATGCTCTACGTGACGGTTTTCGGCCCCGGCCCGCTCAGCGTCGATCGCGGCAAGGGCTGAGCACTGTCAGCTCCTCAGCAGCATGCTAGGCTCGCTGCCAGTGATGCCATCGGGAGTACGGACGATGCCCGCCGCCCCCTCGGCGCCGCGCCTCGGCGCCCCAACCCATGAGGTGCTGAACCAGGTCCCGCCGCTGGCGGACTACAACCTCTTCACAGGCGACCGGGTGCTGCGCGAGACGGTGCGCCGCGAAGGCGCCGCCTGGGCGGAGCCTGAGCTCGGCGCGCTTGGCGCCGAACTCGGCAAGGCAGAGACCATCGAGCTCGGTTTCGCCGCCAACCGCCATCCGCCCGAGCTGCACAGCTTCGACCGCTTCGGCAATCGCCGCGACGAGATCGAGTTCCATCCGGCCTGGCACGCGATGATGGCGCTCGCCGTTCGCCATGGCCTCCATGCCTCGCCATGGTCCGACCCCAAGCCGGGTGCCCATGTGGCCCGCGCCGCCGGCACCTTCATGCTGACGCAGATCGAGAGCGGCGCTTATTGCCCGATCGCCATGACCTACGGTTCCGTGCCGACACTCCGGCGCGAAGCCTCGCTCGCCGCCGAATGGCTGCCGCGGATCTTCTCGCGCCAATACGATCCGCATTTCCGACCAGCGCGCGACAAGACGGGAGCGCTCCTCGGCATGGGAATGACCGAGAAGCAGGGCGGCTCCGATCTGCGCGCCAATATCACCCAGGCGATCCCGACCGACGACGGGCGCATCTACCGCATCACCGGTCACAAATGGTTCCTCTCGGCACCGATGTGCGACGCTTTCCTGATGCTGGCGCAGGCGCCGAAGGGACCGAGCTGCTTCCTGGTGCCCCGCTGGACGCCGGACGGCGAGCGCAACGGCCTCCGCCTGCAGCGCCTCAAAGAGAAGCTCGGCAACCGGTCCAACGCCTCCTCGGAGGTCGAGTTGGTGGAGGCCTGGGGCTGGCTCATCGGCGAGGAAGGCCGCGGCATTCCCATCATCATCGAGATGAGCAACCTGACCCGGCTCGATTGCGCGGTCGGCTCCGCCGGCCTGATCCGCCAGGCAGCAACCCAGGCGATCCATCATGCGAGCCACCGCACCGCCTTCCAGCGCAAGTTGGTGGACCAGCCGGTGATGACCAACGTGCTGGCGGATCTGGCGCTCGAGAGCGAGGCCGCCACCACCCTCGCGCTGCGCCTCGCCGCCGCCTACGACCGCGAGAGCGACCCCGCGGAATCGCTGCTGGCGCGGCTGCTCACGCCGGTGACGAAGTATTGGACCTGCAAGCGGGCGCCTTCTGTGGTGCTGGAAGCGCTCGAAGTGCTCGGCGGCAATGGTTATGTGGAGGAGAGCATCATGCCGCGCCTCTATCGGGAAGCGCCGGTGAACTCCGTCTGGGAAGGCTCGGCCAACGTGATCTGCCTCGACGTGCGGCGGGTGATGGGCCGGGCACCGGAGGCGGTCGATCAGCTCCGCGCCGAGCTCGCTCGTGCCCGCGGCGGCCACGCCGCCTTCGACGTCTTCCTCGCCGGTTTCGAGGCCGATCTGAGCGGCAGCGCCGCCACCGAGGAAGGGCTGGCCCGCCGGCTGGTGGGCAGGATCGCCCTCGGCTTGCAGGCCGCCCTGCTGATCCGCCATGCGCCCGCTGCCGTCGCCGACGCCTTCTGCGTGACGCGTCTCGAGCATGGCGCACCAGCAGCGCTCGGCACTCTGCCGGCCGGGACCGACTGCCGCGCCATCATCGAGCGCGCGGCGATCGCCTAAAGCACGCCGAAGGCCCCTAAGGCCCCCGCTGCTGCCAGCACCCAGAGCGCGTTGAGCCGGGTGCCGAGCGCCACCGCGGCGGTAATCCCGGTCACCACCACGGCGCGCCAATTCGCATCCGCCGCCCGCGTCAGGACGAAGGCGCTCGCCAGCACCAGGCCGACGGTCACCGGCGCGAGCCCCGCCTCCACGGCCGGGCGCCAGCGCGTGTGCTGATAGCGCTGCCAGACCCGCGTGACGCCGTAGGTCAGCAGGCAGGAGGGTCCGCACATCGCCGCCGTGGCGACAACCGCGCCCGGGAGTCCGGCGGCCTTCCAGCCGATCATCGTGGCGATCAGCATGTTGGGGCCGGGCGCCGCGCGGACGATGGCGTAGAGATTGGCGAAGTCGGCATCGCTCATCCAGTTGCCGAGGTCGACGGCCTGACGATGCATCTCCGGCACCACCACGTTGGCGCCGCCGACGGCGACCAGCGACAGCGAGCCGAAGAGCAGCGCGATCGCCCAGAGCGAGACCTGCTCCTTCATCGGCGCCACCACCACGCGGCGGCGATGCTGAGGGGTGTCAGCACCAGGATCACCGGGAGTATCGGCCACTGCATGACACCGACCGCCAGGAAACCCAGGAGCGTCACCACGATGGCGCGCGGCAGGCGCCAGAAATGCTGCGCCATCTTCAAACCCATCGCCCAGACCAGCCCGGCCGCGGAGGCCGAGACGCCGGCAAGGGCATGGTCGATTACGGGCGCGTGACCATAGCGGCTGTAGATCATGCCGAGGCTGAGCACGATCAGGAACGGCGCGCCCACCAGCCCCGTGAAGGCGGAGATCGCGCCGGGCACGCCGCGGAACCGCTGTCCGACCACGATCGAGAGGTTCACCACATTGGGCCCCGGCAGGAACTGGCACAGGCTCAACGCGTCGACGAACTCGCGCGGGCTGAGCCAGCGCCGCTCATCCACCAGGATGCGATGCGCCCAGGGCAGCGTGCCGCCGAATCCCGAAAGCGTGATGCGGAGGAAAGCGGTGAACAGCATGCCCAGGTTGACGAGCGGCGGGGCTGGCGCGGGCCTCGTCAGATCGCCTTCCACCACGGTGCCGCTCATTTCGTGCTTGCCCTTCCGCGCCGCGCCGGCTGCCTTAGCACGCCGCGACGCGGCGGAGCAATCGGGTCACGCCGCGAACCGCGCCAAGATCGGTGCGATCGTCTAAGCTCGCACAGGACTTTCAGCAGATCCCGGGAGAAATGAACATGGCTGCCATCTACTATCGCTCCGGCGTCACCTACGGCATCAGCTTCGGCAACGCGCTTGCGATCGCGATATCCTGGTCGCGCGGCCACAGCGTGCTGTGGTCGATCATCGACGGCTTCTTCAGTTGGCTCTATGTGCTCTACTATCTCCTGTTCCAATCATAGTCCGGGAGGACAAGACCCATGCTGCTGCCCCTTGATGGACGACGCCTCTACTACGACCTGACCGGTCCCGAGACCGGGCCGGTGGTATGCTTCACTCACTCGCTCGCCTCCGACAGCGGCATGTGGGCCGAGCAATTGCCTCCGCTTCTCGCTGCGGGCTATCGCGTGCTCCGGCTCGACATGCGCGGACATGGCGGCAGCGACCCGGTGCCTGGTGATTACACCATGAGCGCGCTCGCCGGCGACGTCGCGACGGCGATCGATGCCCTCGGCCTCGACCGCGTGCACTATATCGGCCTCTCGATTGGCGGCATGCTGGGCCAGGCCTTCATCACGGAGCACGCCTCCAAGGTCAAATCCGCGATGCTCTGCGATACCCTGCCGGCGACTTTGCCGGATGCGAAGATCGCCTGGGCGCCGCGCACCTCGACGGTCAAGCAGGCAAACTCCCTGGCGCCGATCGCCGACGGCACGATGGAGCGCTGGTTCACCGAAGCCTTCAAACCCAGCAAGCCGGCGCGCTGGAAGCAGCTCCGCGATACCGTCGCGGCCACGACGCCGCAGGGCTTCCTAGGCTGCGCGGCGGCGATCCTAGACTTCGATTTCGTGCCGAAGCTGCCGTCGGTGAAGCTGCCCGTGCTGGTGGTCTGCGGGGCCGCCGATCCGGGGACGCCGCCGGCGGAGAACAAGCGCCTCGCCGGCCTCGTTCCCGGCGCCCGCTACGAGGAAATTGCCGATTCCCGGCACTTCCCCAATGTCGAACGGCCGGAGAGCTTCAACCGCGTCATGCTCGACTGGCTCGCCGCCCGACGCTGACCGCCGCGGATAGGTTGCCGGACATCGAATCATAAGAAATTTGCCACAGCAGGGATCGGTCGCTCGCGCGTTATGGACGCATGACGACCGATCCCCGCGACGGAACCTCCGGCCCGTCCCTCGGCGTTTCCACCAAGCTCGTCACATCGGCGCTGCTGCTGCTTCTCATCGGCGCCTGCGCGGCACCTCCTGACGTCGACGACCTCATCGCCGAGGCCGCCGTGAGCAAGCCCGATCCCACCGTGGTCGGCGCCCGAGGACCGCTGAGCGCGGAACAGAGTAAGGCGGTCATCGTCAAGCTGGAGCAGCAGTCGAAGGACGCCACCGTGCTCGAGAGGCACCTCGCCCTCGAAGCCGCCCTTGATGACGCTCCCTTGGTGACCGGCAACAAGGTCACTCTGCTGCGTGATGGAGGCGCCACCATTCCAGCCATGTTCGCGGCGATGCGGGCAGCGAAATTCTCCATCCATCTCGAATATTTCATCTTCGAGGACATCGACGATCACGGCGAGCGCCTGAGCGACCTGCTGGCGCAGGCGGCGCGCCGCGGCGTGCAGGTGGACGTGATCTACGACAGCATCGGCTCGGACGACACATCGTCGGCCTTTTTCGATCGCCTCAAGGCGGCCGGAGTGCGCTTCGTCGACTTCCATCCCGCGACACCGCTGGCCATCGCCGCCCCGACCTCGCTCAACGACCGCGACCACCGCAAGATCCTGGTCGTCGACAGCCGTGTTGCGATCATGGGCGGCGTCAACATGAGCAAGGCCTACATGAATCCGCCGCCGCAGAAGCTCTACGCCGGAGCAGGAGCCCGCCGGGAGACTGCCGCCCTCTACTGGCGCGACACCGACATCGAGATCGAGGGGCCGGCGGTGGCGCAGCTGCAGCGCCTGTTCTTGGAAACCTGGCAGAAGCAGGGGGGTGAGGCGCTCCCCGATGCCGGCTCGCTTCCGCAGCTCAGCCCCGCCGGATCGGAGGTGGTGCAAGTGCTGGGCAGCAGTCCGACCCAAGCGGTGCCGGAATACTATGTCGCCCTGCTCACCGCGATCCGCAACGCAGAAAGCCGGATCTGGCTGACGACGGGCTATTTCGTGCCAACCCACGCCGAACGGCGCGACCTCATCCAGGCCGCGCGCCGCGGGGTCGACGTCCGCCTGTTGCTACCCGGCGAGAGCGACTCCGATCTGGCGCTGGAAGCCGGTCATGCGAGCTATTCCGATCTGCTGGAAGCCGGTGTGAAAATTTACGAGCGCCACGGCTCGATCCTGCATTCCAAGACGACGGTCATCGACGGCGTCTGGTCCGAGGTCGGCTCCTCGAACTTCGATCACCGCAGCGTCCTCTTCAACAACGAGGTCGATGCGGTCATCCTCGGCCGCCAAACCGCTGGCCAGCTCGAGGCGATGTTCCAGGACGACCTGAAATCCGCCGGCGAAGTCACCCTGGAGGCATGGCGCAACCGGCCGCTCTGGGGCCGCCTGCACGAGTTCTTTTCGCGCCTGTGGCAGACGCTGCTCTAGATTGCCTCAGACGCCCTGCAGGCGCTTCGGCACCTTCTCGGCGATGCCCAGCATCTCCTCGCGCCGCTTCATCTCGTCCCAGATCTCCTCCGGCGAGATGTTGAGGGCGGTCCAGAGGACCACCAGGTGATAGAGGAGATCGGCGCTCTCGTCGCGGAGCTTGGCACGCTGACCGCGAACCGCCTCGATAGCGACTTCCGCGGCCTCCTCGACCAGTTTCTGCGCCATCTTGGGGATGCCGGCGGCGAACAGCTTCGCCGTCCGGGAATCGCTGGCCGGCTTGCCGCGGCATTGCCCGATCGCGACGTGGAGACGCCCAATCTGATCGAGCCTCGACGCCTCTTCGCCCGGCTCGACCGGCCTGTCTTTCCGCTTGGCGTAGCCCATGGACCCTCAAGACCCCGCTGGAGAGGGATGGTTCCCACTGCATGCCGCGCCCATGGCGCGGATTGGCACCCCTGAAGTTATCCACCGGAAACGTTAACCTTGTGTTGACGCACGAGGACGCCTCGTCCCCTACCCGCCCCGATTGCACCGCGGGCTCGAGCCCGCAGAGCCACTCAGGTAGCGGTGCTCTTGCCCCCAGGCTTCGTTTCCGCGGCAGAGATCTCCACGTACACATTCCGCACGAAGCCCTTGAACGCCGCCTCCATGCGCCGAGTCCATTCGGTCGCGTTCTCGTTCTTCCAGCGACGATATTCGTCGCTCTGCAACGCCTCGGGACCGGCGAGTTCATAGAGCGCGAGGTATTTGGGGCTGCCCTCCAGGGCGACGAAGCGCCGGGCACGGAGAAACCCCGGAATCGACAGCCGCTCGGGGATGTGCTCCTCCTCGTACCAGCGATTGAGCTCGTCTTCCTGCTCGGGGTCGACATCCACCATCACCAGCAGGAGACCGGGTCTCGATTGCGCGACAGTCATTGCTTCCTCCCTTTTTTCGTCCCTGAGTGAAGCCCGCCGACCGGCGCGCCGCAAGCCATCTCAAGACCTGCGGGTCCACCACGCGCACAGGCTTTTCTGCGCGTTCACCCGGGGCCGGCATCGATTTCTTGATCCATCTCAATGCGACGCCGGTCCGGTCAGGACAGAGTTCATGCCACTGATCCGACGCCCGTGCAGCCACCGTCGAGAAAATCGATGGCGACGAGGACGACCTTTCCCATGGCGGGAGCCGCACAGAGAAATTGGGCCGCAGCATCGGCCAGCGATCGCATCCGCTATGTGGTATTTCTGGTCGCCGTGCTGATGATCCTCGGCGGCGCCATCCTTGCCAATCGTACCTTGCGCGCGCTCATGGACACGGGCGGAGCGCGGGACCACGCGCAGGCGACCATCAACGTCGCCAACCGCCTGGCCATCGATCTTCGCCGGGCTGAGCTCGCAGCGCGCAACTATGCGCGCAGTGGAGAGCCCGGCAATCGCGACGCCTATCGAGGCGCCGCGAAATCGGCCGTGGACGATCTCGCCTCCCTCAGCGGGCTCGTTGCCGAACAGCCCGAGCAGCGGCAGCGCCTCGAGGAGATCGCTCCACTGATGACCGAAACCCTGGCGATCGTCGCTGTCCTGACACTCCCATCGGCGGCGGAGCCCCTGAAACCCGAGCGCCTTAATGCGCAGATCCAGCGGAGCGATGCGCTCGCGGAGGCGCTCGGCATCAAGCTCGACGAGCTCATCGCAGCCGAAGACCAGACCTACCGCGCAAAACAACAGGCCGCAGTCAGCAAAGCCACGCTGACACAGGTTGCCCTGCTCGGCACGACGGGCTTCAGCGCCCTGGCGATCTGCTGGATTCTGTATCGCATGACGCTCGAGATCCGCCGCCGGCGCGCCGCCGAAGCAGGACTGTCCGAGCTCAACTCCCAGCTGGCGAACCGAGTAGAAGCGCAGACCGCCGATCTCAGCAAGACGCTGGAGACGCTACGGCGCGAGACCGCCGTCCGGCGTGGGGCTGAGCGTCGCCTGCGCGAGCTGCAGCTGGAACTCGTGCGCGCCTCGCGGTTGACCGCGATAGGCCAGGTCGGGGCCATGCTTGCGCATGAGATCAATCAGCCGCTGACGGCCACCCTCAACTATCTGCATGGCGCGGCCGGCATCTTGAAAACGGAGCAGCCCGGGATGGCCGCCCGGCTTCCCGACCTGCTGGAAAGAGCCGAGCAGCAGACGATCCGCGCGGCGGCGGTAGTGCAGCGGCTGCGCGAGTACGTCGGCCGCCGGGAAACGCACCAGGCGGCGGAGGCCTTGCCCGACATGATCGAGGACGCTCGCGCCTTGGCACTGGCGGCAAACGGGACCGACGTCAGCGTGCGCATCAATCTCGATCCCGCCGCTCGGGTGGTGGTGGTGGACCGCGCCCAGATCGTGGAGGTGCTGGTCAACCTCATGCGCAATGCCTTGGAGGCGATGGCCGACAGCGAGCGCCGCGAGCTCGTGATCTCGACGGCGCTCCGCGCCGAGGGCATCGTCGAGGTCGCCGTGGCCGACAGCGGCTCGGGTCTGCCGGAGCAGATCCGCCGACAGCTCTTCGCGCCCTTCATCTCGACCAAGCCGGACGGGCTCGGCATCGGACTCTCAAGCTGCCAGGCGATCGTCGAAGCCCATGGCGGCAACATCAGCGCGGAGCGGCGCGCCGAGGGCGGTACCGTTTTCCGCTTCACGCTGCACGGGCAGTCACCGCGCACGCCGCTCTCCGGTCCCATCGACGCTTCGGGCGCGCAGTCGCGTTCCATCTAGCGACGATAGGGTTGCCAAGTGCCCTGGTAGTAGTGCGTCACCGCCCAGATGACATCGACCTCGACCCCGCCTTCGGATAGCGGCAGCAGCAGCCGGAAGTAGTTGCGTGCCCGCGCCTGGTCGAGAAAGCGGATATGGTGCAGCACCGGAGTCCGCTCGCGGCAGACCTCATCGTATCCCCGTCGGACCACGGAGCCGTAAACGCTGGGTTCGAGCTCGCTGAAACGACGGCCGGTATAGTCCTCGCCCTGCGCGGCCGCCATCTTTTTGCCGAAATAGCGGAATTTGAAGTCTGAGGGATTGCGAAGCACATCGATGATGCCGAGATAGCCGAGCGCCGCATCGAGATCGAAGGGGCTCGCCAGCGCCTCCGACGGCATGCGGCGGCCGACGGCCGCGGCCTGCCAGCGAGCGAGAGCGGCCATCATGTGCGGGACGTCGAGCGCCGTCAGCGGCAGCCGAACCTGGTTGATTTCCGGCGTAGCAACCATCGCTCACAATCTCGGGACCCGATCTCCGAGCACGCGGTGCCTGAGGACAGCATGACACGATGCCGGAGACAAGCTGATCTCGCCCGGTGCCGGCGCTCACGATCCGACGCGGCATCAGGTGGCCGCGCCGTGTTCCTGGCGGCGAGCCTGCGGCAGCATATCCTGTACCGCGTCGAGCAATCGATCCTCGTCGAAGGGCTTGGCGACGATCGCGTCGATGCCGAGCTTCGTCGCCAGCGAGAAGAGCCCCGCGACATCGACCCGACCGCTGCTCGACATCGCCATGATCGGGATCCACGGGCGCTCGCGGCGGATTTGCTGCAGGGTCTCGGCGGCCTCCGGCTCCGGCAGGGTGATATCCGTCAGGACCAAGTCGGGCTTCACCTGTCGCAGCGCCGCCAGTGCCTGGCGGCCGTTTCGCGCCATGACCGCGTCGAGCCCATGCTGCTCCAGCGCCGCAGAGATCGCCAGGCGCGAACCCGGCTCGTCATCGATGACCAGGATGACCGGCGTGCGCGCCAGGGTGGCTCGAGCGATGGCCGAGGGAAGTTCTGGCATGGGGATCTCCGCGATACGTGGATATTTCGCGACTCTGCTGCCAATAACCTGCGACGGCAGGGGAGCGGCGAAAATACGAAATTCCGCGTAAGGAGAAGCCCCTATCTCCGCGCGACCGAAGCGCCTGCTGGACGGTCGCGGTGGCGGCGGGCCTGCATTAGGATGGATGCTTGGCAGGAGGTTCTGGCAGATGCGTGGCTGGTATTTCGCGGGAATGACGGCGGTGGCCTTGGTGACGGCGGCGGCGCCGTCGGCACCGGTCTTGGCGCAGGTGATGCAGCTCCCCCTCGGCGGCTTCAAATTCGGCGACAATTCGGACGCGCTTCCGAGCGCCGCCGAGCAGAACAAGATCGACGAGGTGCAGACGCGGCTCTCCGCCGGCGACAATCCCAACACCGTCGACAAGAACGGCCGCACCGCGCTCATTCATGCGGCGATGCTGGGCAACACGGCGATGGCGAAGCTCCTCATCGATCATGGCGCCAGCGTGAAGTTCCGCGATCGGCTCGGCAACACGCCGCTCCATTGGGCCGCCGACCGCGGCAATGCCGAGCTGGTGAGCCTGTTGCTGGCGGCCGATGCACCGGTCAACGAGGAGAACAAGCAGGGCATCACGCCGCTGATGATGGCGGCCGGCCGCGGCCAGGTCGCGGTGGTGCGGCTGCTGCTGAAGGGCGGCGCCGACGTCGGAAAGCGAGACTTCACCGGACAGGACGCGGTCGGCTGGGCGGCGGGCAAGCCGAGCGTGCTGCAGGTGCTCCGCGCAGCGCATCCGGGCTGAGCTCATGCGCGCCGTCCTCCTCGCCCTTGTCGTGCTGCCGCTCGCCCTCGGTCCGGCGCGCGCGGCCAGCGATCTCGACAATCTCCGCCAGCTCGCCGGCCGGCTCAGGGACGAGCGGACGATCATCGACTACCGCATCCTGCCGGCGACGCACGAGCTAGACCTCGATCTCGGGCTGCTCTCGGCAGCGGACGCGGACGATCTCGTCGCCGACGTCTGCAGCGAGGCGCTGGACCAGTTCACCTGGAGCGAGGGATGGACGATCCGCGCCTTTCCGATGGCGTGGAACAATCCCGCCGCCGAATGCAGCACCGACGAGTAGGCGCCCGGCTACGCGCTCACTGCGGCGGAGGGGGCGGCGGTGGCGGCGGTGCGCCCGGCGCTGCCTGCGGCGGGGGCGGAGCCGGCGGTTGGGGCGTCGCGGCGACCTGGCGCCATTGCCCGTTGCAGGAGGC
Source organism: Allostellaceae bacterium (assembly GCA_035507155.1). GTDB lineage: Bacteria > Pseudomonadota > Alphaproteobacteria > ATCC43930 > CGMCC-115725 > DASZHJ01. Next base: position 5,625 of record DATJOK010000069.1, on the reverse strand, counting down.
CACGTAGGGGTAGTAGCCCTGCGGATTGTCGCAGTAATACCAATACTGCGCCGGCGGCGCGCCCGTCGGCGCCGGCGGCGCCTGCTGGATCACCACCGCCGGCGGGATGTAGGTGGGATAGGGATAGACCGGCGCCGGATAGAAGTACCAGCCGCCATCGACGACCCACCACCAGCCGTAGCGGCCATCGTGCCAGTCGTGGAACCAGTGACCGCCGTGCCAGACCTCCGCCTCGTGCCGGTCCAGGTGATGATAGTCGCGGCCATGGAAATCGTGGTGGTAGTCCTGGGCGCGCGCGTCGAGGGCGACGCCGGAGACAGCGGTCGCGAGGAGCGCGGCGAACGCGATGCGGGTCATTTTTGTCATCAAGGTGCTCTCATCAACGTTGATGTTTCACCCGAGGTCAGCGCTGCGGGCCCGGGCGATCGTGGCCGCGCGGGTGATCGAGGAGCGCGCGCTGCTCCGGCGTCAGCGACTGGTAGAGCGCCTCGAGCGGCGGGCGGGTCGCGTGGAGCGCATCGAGGCGGGCGGTCAGGAATTTCTCCATCCGGTCGCGCCGCTGCAGCGCCGTCATGTCGGACGGCGCCGTGCCGGCATTGTCGAGACAGACCTGGCGCTCCTTGCCGGCGCTGTCCAGCATCGCCTGGTGGTATTTGTCCCAGAGCGGCTGCTGCGGCTGGGTGAGGTCGAGCTTGGCGCCGAGATAGGCGAGGAAGCCCGCCTTGCGGGCATAGAGCTCCTTGCAGCGGGCATCGGGCGCCATCGCCATGAAGCCGTGCCGATGCCGCTCCCAGCCGCCGCGGTGGCCCCAGCCCGGCATCATCCGCCCGTGACCGCCGTCGGGCCCCGGACCGGCCTCGGGCGAGACCGTCTCCGGACCCTGGAGGCCGGGTCCAGTGCCGCTCGCCGGCTGGCCATCCGCCACCACCGCCGCCGTCATCAGGGCGAGACCCACCCCTGCTCCGAGCGCGGGAAGCCACCGCCTGATTGCCGTCACCGCCGCCTCCTCCAAAGAGATGCCATCCCCTCTATAGGAGGCCTCCGCCGCTCCCATCCCCACCCGGCGGCAGCGACCATGAATCGCCGTCATTCCCCTTAGTGTATTGTAATACCTAAGTATTCCACCTCGCGCCGGCGGTTGCCAGGCATCCCTTTCAGGTCTCGGAAGCGCCCGAAAATAAATGAAACGACCCGGTTGCGTTTTCGCATGCTCGCTGCCTATCATGATCAGGAGGCGCGGCGACGCCGCCGCGCCCGGCACCCCCGAGGAGGGCCCCCCATGAACCGGTTCCGCAGCACCGCCATCAGCGCCGCCATCGCCGTGGCACTCGCCGCCGCGCCGCTGTCGCCGGCGCTCGCCCATGACCATCATCGCGGCGTGGCGTTCGGCCTCGCCGCCGCCGGCGCTGCCGTGGTGGTGGGCGCCGCCACCCTGCTGACCGCGCCGATCGCGATCGCCACCGCGCCCTTCCGCGCCCCGGCCTACTATGCGCCGCCCGCCTACTACCCGGCGCCGGCCTATTACGCCCCCGCCCCGGCCTACTACCCGCCCCCCGCCTACGCCTACCCGCCGGCCTACTACTACAGCGGGCCGGCCTACGACGCCCATTGACGACGACGGGCTCCAGCAGGACGCCGGCCGAGGCGCCGCCCCGGCGGGCGCGCCGGAAGCGTGCCGCCGCGCCGCGCCGCGGCGGCCGCCCGTCGCGCGCCGCCGCCGAGCGGCTCGGCGAGACCATTCTCGAGGCCGCCACCGAGCTCTTCCTCGGCAACGGCTACGGCGTCACCAGCATCGAGGCGATCGCGCGGCGCGCCCGCATCTCCAAGCGCACCTTCTACAGCCGCTTCCGCGACAAGGCTGAGCTGTTCGGCGCCGTCGTCCATCGCGTGGTGGAGCGCCTGCGCCCACCGGACGACGCGCGGCTCTTCGAGGGCGGCGCGCTGGAGGAGATCTTGCTCCGTCTGGCGCAGGCTATCCTGCAGGCGGCGCTCACCGCCGAGGCGCTCGCCCTCCATCGCCTGGTGGTCGCCGAGGCGACGCGCTTTCCGGAGCTTGCGCGGCTTGCCAGCGAGCGCGGCGGCGGCCGCGAGGCGGTGCGCCGCATCGCCGCCCTCCTCGACGGCGAAGTCGCGGCAGGCCGCCTCGCGCTTGCGGACACCAGCTTCGCCGCCGCCCAGTTCCTGCAGATGGTGGTGGCGACACCGCAGCGCCGCGCCCTCGGTCTCGGCCCGCCGATGAGCGCCGCGGAGCTCGGGCACTGGGCCCGCGCCACGGTGGCGCTGTTCCTCGACGGATGCCGCGGAATGCGAGTGGCACCGGTGGCGCGACGCGGCGCGGACGAGCGCTAATCGCCGCCGGCGCCGGCCGGGCGCTCTGCCGGGCTTTCGCTCGGGCTCCGCGCCACGCGCTGCAGGACCGCGAGCAGGGCCGTCTCGTTGAGCGGCTTCATCAGCACCGCGGCGGCGCCAAAGGCCGTCATGGCATAGAGGCAGGGATCCTGGCCGAGCTGGTGCCTGCCGGTCATGCCGATGATCGGCATCTGCGGCGCCTTGCGCTTGATCCCGCGCACCGTCTCGATGCCGTCGACATCCGGCATGTAGAGATCGGTCACCACCGCATGAAACGTCGAGAGATCTGGAATCGAGTCCAGATAGAGGCCGCTGTCCAGGCCGAGCGCCTGGTGGCCGGCGCGCTCGAGCAGCGAAACAAGATATTCCCGGAACGCCCGATCGTCGTCGATCACCAGGATCTTCATGACTGTTTCCCGCGATGAAATCAAAAGAGGTCTGGCTTCGCGGGCTCCGCCGCCGGAGGACCGGCGCCGGGAGGCGCAGAGCGGCATGTGCAGCGCCGGAGCGTCGATCGACACCGGCAGACGCGCCCGGCTTCGCTCGGCGCGACCGCGAAGGAGCGTCCCGAGCGGCTGGGGCGACGTGGCGCGGATCTCCAGAAGGCTCGCCCCGCGCTCCCCCGGCCGTCCCTGCCGGTTCAATTCGGCCGGCGGATCCTGAGGTCAAGGACCGCCGCATCCTCCGACGAATTTGCCAGCACGAGCTTCAGGATCTGCAGGAGGGACTCCTCGAGATGCAGGAGCCGCGCGTCGAGGCCGGCGAGCTTGCGGGCGAGTTCCCTCGCCTCCGCGGCGGCGCGCGCCTTGCGATCGTCCTCTCGGGACCAGGGTGGGATATCGTCTGACATGCGGGTGCTCGGCGGCCTGATGTTGCGGTCGAAGCGCGGGAAAGGGAGGGCGGACCATAAGGCAGGCCGCGGCCCCTCGGGGCCGCATCGAGGTATGGATCGGGCGATCTTTAGTATGGGGTGGTCAGGCGCGATCCCGCATGGCGCCCCTGGGGGCATCGCCGACCAGCCGCCGGATCGCCGAGGCGAGTTCCTCGATTGCGACGGGTTTGAGAAAAAAGCCATCGACGCCCAGCTCGAGGGCATGCTTTTCCGTCGCCCCGTCGCTGAATCCCGTGCACAGGATGAAGTGGAGATCGGGGCGGATCGCCTTCAATCGACTGAACAGCGTCAGCCCCTTCATGGCGGGCATGACCTGATCGCTGATCACCACGTCCCAGATCGCCGGATGCTCGGAAATGACCGCGAGCGCCTCCTCGGGGTCGTCGAGCCCAACCACCTCGTAGCCCAGCCGCTCGAGACCGATCGTGAGGACGTCGCGTATGTCGGGCTCGTCGTCGACGACCAGGATGCGCTCGCGCCCCCTGAGCGAGGCCACCGCGGGAGGCGCCGAGGTCGGCAGGCGGCCCGGCGCCGCTAGCGGAAGATAGACCGAGAACGCCGATCCGCTGCCCGGGCGGCTGCCGACGATGCAGGCGCCGCCATAAGCGAGCACCAGACCATGGACGACGGCGAGGCCGAGCCCCGTCCCTCGCCCGCGCGCCTTGGTGGTGAAGAACGGGTCGAAGATCCGGTGCAGCACGTCAGGGCTGATGCCGCTGCCGTCGTCGGTCACCGTGATCCGCGCATAGGCCTCGCCGATGCGCAGCGAGCCGATCAGGAAGCGGTCCGCCAGGCGCCCCTCCTCGCCATTGGGAAGCGCGGCGATGGCGGCGACCTCCGCCGGCGAGGCGCGCAAGATCTCCACCGCGACGCGGCCGGGCTCGCCATGGAGCGCGTCGTTCGCGTTGAGGCAGAGGTTCAGCAGCACCTGGCTGATCTGCATCGCGTTCACCTCGGCGATCAGCGGCTCCGGCTCCGCAGTCACCTCGAGCCGCGTCGAGGACGGCAGCGAGGCACGCAGCAGATCCCGCATCTCCTGCGCGATGCGCACCAGGTCGGTGGGCTGGCGCTCGATCGGCGTCTGGCGTGAGAAGGCGAGGATCTGCTGCACCAAGTCCCGGGCGCGCTCGCTCGCCGTGACGATGCGCTCGGCAAAGCCGTGCTGGACCGATCCGCGCGGCAGATCCTCCATCAGGAAGCGGGCGAAGCCGAGAATGGCGCCGAGGAGATTGTTGAAGTCGTGCGCGATCCCGCCGGCGAGCTGCCCGACCGCCTCCATCTTCTGGGACTGATGCAGCTGCTCCTGCAGCCGATGGGTCTCGGTGATGTCGTGGGCGTTGATGATGATCCCCTCGAGGCCGGGCACGGCGCCCGCGTTGCGCGCCGTCCAGGAGAGGTGCCGCCAGGAGCCGTCCCGGTGCAGTGCGCGGCTGCGTCCGGAGGCCTGGCCGCCCGGCGTCTCGCCGACCCGGCGCAGCGTCTCCTCGATGGACTGCACGTCCTCCGGATGCACGATCGAGAAGATCGATTGCCCGAGCGCCTCCTCCAGCGCGCGGCCGAGGACGCCCTCTCCCACCGGGTAGCGGTGGATCATGGTGCCGTCGGGACGGATCACCGCCACCACGCCGTTCGACTGCTCGATCAGGGCGCGGAAGCGGATCTCGCTCTGGCGCAGCGCCTCGTCCGCCGCCTTGCGCTCGGTAACGTCGACGAGGAAGCCGGCGGCGCCGATGATGCCGCCCCCGCCGTCGCGGACCGGAAACTTCGTCACCTGCAGGTATTTGATCGCGGGGTTGGTGGTGGTCCGCGGCGCGGTCTCGTAGCGGGCCACCTCGCCGCGCTCGAGAGCCGCGCGGTCGCTGGCGTCGATCTGTTCCATCGCCGCGGGCGGGAAGATGTCGCGCGCCGTCCGCCCCTGGACCGCCTCGGTCCCGTAGCCGAACCACTCGGCATAAGTGCGGTTGACCAGCTGGAAGCGCCCGGCCCGATCCTTGAGGAAGATGCCGAAGGGAGCGTTGTCGAAGATGGCGCGCAGCTCCGCCTCGCGCGCCTGGAGCCGCTCGTCGAGCCGTCGGCGCTCGCTGATGTCGGTGATGAAGCCGGCGAGGCCGACGATTATTCCCTGCTGGTCGCGGATCGGGAACTTGGTGATCTGCACATGAGTGAGGCCCGGCTTTCCCACCTCCACCGGGCGCTCCAGAAAGGTGAGGCCGCCGCGCTCCAGCACCTCTTCGTCTGAGGCATCGGCGCCCGCGGCGATGGTGGGCGTGTCCACCTCCGCGGTGGTCTTGCCGTAGACCATCTCCGGCGTATGGCCGAACCAATCGACGTAGGTGCGGTTGATGAGCCGGTATCGCCGGGCGCGATCCTTGAGGAAGATGGCG
>DATJOK010000068.1:0-52735 GCA_035507155.1 Allostellaceae bacterium | reverse complement strand
GGTCGAGCTGTGCGCCGCCCCAAAGGGGTCGTACTCGCTCTCCGACCGCCGCGTGAACCCGGAGAGACCACCCCCCTGCCGCAGCGTCCGGATCCGATCCCGCCGCCCGGTCAGGATCTTGTGCGGATAGGCCTGGTGCCCGACGTCCCAGATCAGACGGTCCCGCGGCGTCTCGAACACGTAGTGGAGCGCAACCGTCAGCTCCACCACCCCAAGACCCGCCCCCAGGTGGCCCCCCGTCACCGACACCGCGTCGATCAGCTCACTCCGCAACTCCTCCGCAAGCTGCTTCAGATCCCCCTCCGCCAGCCCCCGCAAATCCCGCGGCTCCCGAACCCGGTCCAGCAACGGCGTCCGGTTCGAGATGGTATGGGCGGGGCCGGTCTGTTCGCCATCCATGGTGGAAGCTCTCCTCAGGTGCGGCGCTCGACCACGAAACGCGCGGCCTGGCGAAGAAGGTCTGCTCTGTCCTCGAACAAATCAAGATGCGCAATGGCTTGGCAAACGAGGAGATCCGCCTGGTCACGCGCCCGATCGACGCCGAGGATGGAGACGAAGGTCGCCTTGCCCATCGCCGCGTCCTGGCCCACCGGCTTGCCGGTCTCGCCGGCGCTGCCCTGGACATCGAGTAGGTCGTCGGCGATCTGGAAGGCAAGGCCGAGATCATGCGCGTAGCCGCGCAACGCCAGACGCGCTTCCGTCGTCGCCTTGCCGAGGATGGCGCCGGCCTCGCAGGAGAAGGCGATGAGCGCGCCGGTCTTGAGCCGCTGCAGGCGGGTGATCGCGCCGATATCGAGAGTGCGGTTTTCCGCGATGATATCGATCATCTGGCCGCCGACCATGCCGGCAACGCCGGCGGCTTGGGCGAGGGTGCGCACGAGCTCGCAGCGCACCGCCGGATCGCCATGGGTGTCGGGCTCCGCCAGCACCTCGAAGGCGCGGGTCAGCAGCCCATCGCCTGCCAGCACTGCGGTCGCATCATCGAAGACCTTGTGGACGGTGGGCCGGCCGCGCCGGAGGTCGCTGTTGTCCATCGCCGGCAGATCGTCGTGCACCAGCGAATAGCAGTGCACGCACTCGATCGCCGCCGCCACCTGCAGCGCGCTCCGCTGCGAGACGCCGAAGAGGTGCGCGCTCGCCAGCACCAAAAAAGGCCGCAGCCGCTTGCCCGGCGCCAGCGCCGCGTAGCGCATCGCCTCGAAGACGCGCGCCTCGAGGCCCGGCGGCATCGGCAGCAGGCGGTCGAGCGCCGCGTCGGTGAGCTTCGCCGCGTCGGTGAGCGCCGTCTGGAACGGCGTGCCGGCGGGCCAGGTCTTCTCAGTCAAGGGCCGCCGGCTCCGTCTTCACGCTGCCGTCGGCGGCGATCACCACCTTGTCCACCCGCGCCTGCGCCTCGCGCAGCTTCGCCTCGCAATGACGCTTCAGCAGCGCGCCGCGCTCGTAGGATTGAATCGCTTCATCCAGCTTGCCGGCGCCGCCTTCCAGCCGGCGGACGATCTGCTCGAGCTCGGCAAGGGCCTCCTCGAAGCTCATTTTCGTGATGTCGGGCGGCAGTTTCGACTCGGACAAAGCCCCTCCAATTCGGGGCGCCACTCTATGGGCGCGGGGGCCGAGGGGCAAGCGCCGCCTTAGGCGGCCATCAGCGCCCGGACATGGGCAGCGGCGCTCGCCGCCAGGGCGCCGAGGTCATAGCCACCCTCCAGCGAGGAGACGAGGCGCCCCTCGGCGTGGCGACGGGCGACGTCCGCGAGCCGCTCGGTGACCCAGGTGTAGTCCTCCTCCACCAGCATGAGCTGCGCCAGCGGGTCGCGCCGGTGGGCGTCGAAGCCGGCCGAGATGATGACCAGGCTCGGCCGGAACTCCTCCAGCGCCGGCAGGATCGAGCGCTCGACGCCGCGGCGGAACTCCGCCGAGCCCGCCATCGGCCGGAGCGGCACGTTGACGACATTGCCGACGCCGTGCTCGCTCTCCGCGCCGGTGCCGGGATAGAGCGGCGACTGATGGGTCGAGGCGTAGAACAGCGAGGGATCGGTCTCGAAGGCGGCCTGGGTGCCGTTGCCATGATGGACGTCGAAATCCACTACCGCGACGCGCTCCAGTCCATGCACCGCCCGGGCGCGCTGGGCGCCGATCGCGACGCTGTTGAAGAGACAGAAGCCCATGGCGCGATGCGGCTCGGCGTGGTGGCCGGGCGGCCGCACAGCGCAGAAGGCGTTGCTCGCCTCGCCCGCGACCACTGCATCGACCGCGGCGCAGACCGCACCCGCCGCGCGCAGCGCCGCCTCGCCGGACGCCGGCGACAGGATGGTGTCGGGATCGATGCCGACGTGTCCTTCCTCCGGCACCGCCGCCAGCAGCGCCTCGACGAAATCTCGGGGGTGCACGCGGGCGATATCGTCGATCTCCGCCCGCGGCGCCTCGCGGCGATCGAGGGTGATAAAGACGTCCGCCTCCAGGGCTGCCAGCACGGCGCGCAGGCGCTCCGGGGATTCCGGGTGGAACTCGCCGGGATCATGGGCGATGCAGGCGGGATGCGTGTAGAGCAGTGTCGTCATCGGAGCCTCGGCAGCGGCGCGGATGCTCGCGAGTGTGGCATAGGGCGGCCCGGAATGGCCACGGGTCCGTCGCGCCAGCGATCGTCGGGCTTGCGGCGGCACCACCGCTCCCGGCACTATACGCGCCCGCACGGGAACCGCTTCCGATCGCTCGCGGGCATCTGAAGGCCGCGAAGGCGGTTCCGTATCTTAGAAACTTGTCCCGGCGCCCGGCCTTTGGGCCAATAGGGCTTGGATCCGCGTCGGGGCGGCAGAGGCTGAGTCGATAGGGGACGCGCGTGGAATATCTGGGCAGGCGCATCGGGATTGCGCTGGCGATCTTGTTCCATCTCGGAGTGGCGGCCGCGGCGGCCGAGCCGCAAGTGACCCTCCGGGCCGGCAAGGGCGACAATCCCAACCATGCTCTGGCGATGGAGTTCGCCGCCACGCTCAACCGTCCCGGCAGCGGCGCGCCGCGCATCCTGGTGGAGGAGAGCCAGGGCTCGGTGCAGAACGTCATCGATGCCGCGCGCGAGCACATCCGCTCGCTCTTCACCGCGCCGCCCAACGTCATCGTCGAGGCGCGCCGCGGCGACAAGCCCTACGGCAAGAACCCGCGCTACCAGGATGTGCGCGCCCTCTTTCCGATCCCGTTCCAGACCATGCACTGGGTGGTGCGCAAGGACAGCCAGGTGCAGAGCTTCGCCGATCTTGCCGGCAAGCCGTTCATCCCGGGGACGCGCGGCAGCTTCGGCGAGCGGCAGACCGCGGCGCTGCTCAAGATCCTCGGCCTCGAGAACAAGCTGCAGCTCATCGACATCGACAGCGCCGGCGCGTCCCAGGCGCTCAAGAGCAACCAGGTGATCGGCTTCGCCCTCTCCGGCGCCTATCCCATCGCGTCGCTCAAGTCGCTGGCCGGCGAGGTGCCGCTGCAGCTGCTGTCGTTGACGCCCGACGAGCAGAAGCAGCTGCTGACGAGCGACGGCACCACCGTCGCGATGACGATCCCCAAGGGGACGTATCCCGGCATCGACCAGGACGTGGCGACGGTGGCGCTGCCGGCTGGCGTCTACACCACGCGGCATATGAGCGAGAACGAGGCCTATCACATCACCAAGGCGTTCTGGACCGGCCGCGCGTTGCTGGCACACAACTCCCCGGTCTGGCAGGCGGTGACGCCGGACTGGCTCGGCGTGCTCGGCGCGCAGCTCCATCCAGGCGCGCTCAAATACTATCGCGAGGCCGGCATCAAGGTGCCGCCCGCGCCGCACAAGTAGCGCCATGGTGACCGACTTCCTGATCATCGGCGGCGGCATCGCCGGCGCCTCGGCGGGCTACTTCCTCGCCGAGCGCGGCCGCGTCACGCTCCTGGAGCGCGAGGACGCGCTGGGCTATCACTCGACCGGCCGCTCGGCCGCGCTCTACACCGAGACCTACGGCAATGCGGCGATCCGCGCCCTCACCATCGCCAGTGGCCCGTTCTTCCGCTCGCCGCCGCCGGGCTTTGCCGAGCATCCGCTGCTGACCCCGCGCGGCGTCATCGTCGCCGCACCCGCCGGCGCCGAGGCGCGCTTCCAGGCCGCGCTCGCCGAGGCGCGTCGCCACGGCCCCACCATCCGCGTGCTGACGCCGGACGAGGCCCGCGCGCTCTGCCCGGTGCTGCGGACGGACTGGCTCGCCTTCGCCTTTCACGAGCCCGATGCCATGGACATGGATGTCCACGCGATCCATCAGGGCTATCTCCGCGGCCTGCGCAGCCGCGGCGGTGAAGTGGTGACCTCGGCGGAGGTGAGCGCGCTCCAGCGCCGGAATGGGGTCTGGGAGGTCGAGACCCGCGCCGGCCGCCACCGCGCGCCGATCGTCATCAACGCCGCGGGTGCCTGGGCGGACGAGATCGCGCGCCTGGCGGGCGTCCGCCCGATCGGCCTGGTGCCGAAGCGGCGCACCGCCTTCGTGATCGAGCTGCCGGCCGGCACCATCGGCCCCTGGCCGCTCACCGTCGACGTCGACGAGACCCTCTACTTCCGCCCGGAAGCCGGACATCTCCTGGTCTCGCCGGCGGACGAGACGCCGGTGCCGCCCTGCGACGTGCAGCCGGAGGAGATCGATGTGGCGCTCGCCGCCGAGCGGCTGGAGACGCGCACCACCCTCAAGGTGAGCCGCATCGTGCGGCGCTGGGCGGGACTCCGGAGCTTCGTCCGCGACAAGACGCCGGTGGTGGGCCATGCGAGCGAGGCGCCGGGCTTCGTTTGGCTCGCCGGCCAGGGCGGCTACGGCATCCAGACTTCCGCCGCCATGGGCCGCAGCGCCGCCGCGCTCGCCACCGGCGACGAGCTCCCCCGCGATCTGACGGCACGCGGCCTCAAAGCCGCCGACCTGCTGCCGGACCGCCTCTATACCGCCTGAGCCAGCACAGCGAAGGACCCATGGCAACCGACTTCATCGTCATCGGCGGCGGCATCGCGGGCGCCGCCGCGGCTTATTTCCTCGCCGAGCGCGGCCACGTGACCGTGCTCGAGCGCGAGGATGCGCCCGGCTATCACACCACCGGCCGCTCGGCGGCGCTGTTCAACGAGAATTACGGGCCGACCGCGGTGCGTCTGCTGACCAGGGCGAGCGGCGCCTTCTATCGCGATCCGCCGCCCGGCTTCGGCGAGGCGCCACTGCTGCAGCCGCGCGGCTCGATGATCGTGGCGCCGCCCGGCATGGAGGCGAAGCTGCAGCAGGCGCTCGCGGAGATGCAGCAGACAGTCGCGACCATCCACGCCATCGATCCGAAGGAGGCGCTGGCGCTCTGCCCGATGCTGCGCCCGGAGGCGGTCGGCGCCGCCATCTATGAGCCGACCGCCACCGACATGGACGTGCACGCGATCCATCAGGGCTTTCTCCGCGGCCTCCGTGCGCGTGGCGGCACTCTCGTCACCCGCGCCGAGGTGCGCTCGCTCGCGCGCCGCGACGGCGTCTGGACCGCCGCCACCAGCGCCGGCGATTTCGCCGCTCCCGTCGTCGTCAACGCCGCCGGCGCCTGGGCCGACGAGATGGGGAAGCTCGCCGGCGCGAGACCCATCGGCCTCGAGCCGAAGCGGCGCACGGCGTTCCTCATCGATCCGCCCGCCGGTCTCGATGCGCGGCACTGGCCGATGGTCGACGACTTCCGCGAGGTGGTCTACTTCAAACCGGAGTCCGGCCGCATCCTGGTCTCGCCGATGGACGAGACGCCCTCGGCGCCGATGGACGCCCAGCCCGAGGAGATCGACATCGCCGAGGCGGTGGAGCATCTGCAGGCGATCGCCGCCGTCGAGGTGACGCGGATCCAGCGCAAATGGGCAGGGCTCCGCAGCTTCGTGCGCGATCGCGTGCCGGTGGCGGGGCCGGTGCCGGAGGCGCCGGGCTTCCACTGGCTCGCGGGGCAAGGCGGCTATGGCATCATGACCTCGCCGGCGATGGGGCGGATCGCCGCCGCACTCGCCTGCGGCGAGACGATCCCCGCCGACATCCTGGCGACCGGCCTCAAGCCCGCCGACGTCCTGCCCGGGCGCCTGTTCGCCTGAGTGTCAGGCGATCCTGCGGCCGATCAGCGCGCAGACGACCAGCAACAGCCAGCCGAGAATCATCAGCGTGCCGCCGACCGGTGTCACCGCCGCGAGCCAGCTCGGCCAGCCGGCAGCCAGCGCATAGAGGCTGAGGGCGAAGAGCGTCACGCCAAGCGCCAGAGCGCTCCCTGCGGCGGCGAAGAGAGGGCCTGCGTTCGCCGGCAGCGCCACCAGGGCGATGAGCGCCGCCGCATGGGGCAGGCCGTAGCGCACCCCGGTCTCCGCCAACAGCAGGCGGTGCGGATCGCCAGCCCAAAGATGCTGGGCCAGCGCGCCCACCCCGACGGCGGCGAGGCCGTTGATCCCCGCCGCCAGCAGCCAGAGCCGACGCATCATGATCTGCCGACCGCCGGCGTCATTCCGCAGGCGTGGCGACGCGGGCGTGCTTGCCCTCGGTGTCGATGCCGGCGGCGGCCGGCAGATAGAGCGTCACCGTGGTGCCCTCGCCCGGCGCGCTGTCGATCTCGATGTGGCCGCCGGACTGCTTGACGAAGCCATAGACCATGCTGAGGCCGAGACCGCTGCCGCTGCCCACCGGCTTGGTGGTGAAGAACGGCTCGACGGCGCGGCGCAGCACCTCGGCCGTCATGCCGGCGCCCGTGTCGTGCACGGTGATCCGCACGAGATCGCCGGACATTCCGTCGCTGGCGGAGGCCAGCTTCGCGCGCGCGTTGCCGGTGGCGATGGTGAGAGTGCCGCCCTCCGGCATGGCATCCCGCGCGTTGATGGCGAGGTTCAGCAAGGCGGTCTCCAGCTGATGCGGATCGAAGTAGCCGAGGCGCAGATCGTCGGCGAGATCGAGACGCACGTCGATGCGCTCGCCGAGAATCCGGCGCAGCATCGCCGCGGCATCGGCGACGATACCGTTGGTGGAGACCGCGGCGCGCCGCAGCTGCTGCTTGCGGGAGAACGCGAGGAGATAGCCCGTCAAGGTGGCCGCGCGCGTCGTGGCCCGCCGCGCCGCCTCGACGAGGCGCCGCACCTCCTCCGGCAGCGCGTGGCGGTGCAGCAGCTCGAGGTTGCCGCGGATGATCGAAATGATGTTGTTGAAGTCGTGCGCGATGCCGCCCGTGAGCTGCCCCACCGCCTCCATCTTTTGCGCCTGGCGGAGCGAGACCTCGGCCTCCTTCAGCCGTGTCTCGGCGGCGCGCTGCTCGGTGATGTCGCGGCCTTCCGGCAGCAGCATGACGACGCGGCCGGCGCCGTCGCGGACAGGGTGCAGTTGGAAGTCGAACAGCCGGCAGCGGCCGGCGCCGGCAAGCTCGGCCTCGAAGCGGGCGGTGGCACCGGCGGCCGCGCGCTCCACCGCCACGCGCAGGCGGTCGGCAGCGGTGGGATCGGCGGCACAGCGCGCGCTCTCCCAGAAGAATGGCCGGCGCGATCCGGTCTGCCGCTCCATGAACTCGAGCCCGGCGCGGTTCACCTGCAGCACGCGACCGGCGGGATCGAGGAGCCCGATGAAGAGCGGCGTCCAGTCGAGGATCGCCGCCAGCCGGCGCTCGCGCTCCGCGCGCTCGCGATCGCGGCCGACCACCACCGCCAGCAAGACGAAGCCGAGGGTGAAGGATGCGAGCAGCAGCGGCGCCCGGGTGCGCAGCAGGACGACAGCGACATCGTGCGGCATCGCGGCGACCCAGGCCACCTGCAGGAGGCCGCCGATCAATCCGAAGGTCGCCGGCCACAGCACGCCCTGATCGGCCCGGCGCCGGCGCGCCAGCAGGTATCCCACGATCGCCACGGTGATGGCGGTGCCGTTGCCGGGCAGCACGCCGGCGCCGCCAAGATCGAGTCGCACGACGATGGCGATGACGGCGGCGATCGCGCCGGCGATCGGTCCCGCCAGCGCGCTCGCCCCCATCACCGCGACGCCGCGCACGTCCATCAGGATGCCGGGGGAGACGCGCACCGCCGTCATGATCGCGATCGCGGCGATGAGGCCGAACCAGCAGCCGCTCGCCACCTCGCGGCAGGTGCGACTCCAGGATGCCAGCCAGCGCTCGAGCGCGCTCTGCCCGAGGCCGAGCAGCAGCAGCAGCGCGAAGCCCTCACCCAGTATGCCCAGCTGCGTTCCTATGGCACCGCCTCCGACAAGCCCCGCGACCCTCCTTGGCCGGGACCCATGACACCATGCTTGGCGTGCGGAGACAACTCACAGCACCCGCCGGAAGCGAGACCCCTGAGGCGTTGGCTTGGCGTCGTCTCCCATGCTCAACTGCGTCACTCGTCCCCGTAGTCCCCGCGCATTTCCCGGAGGCAGCATGGAAAAGACGGCCATCATCACGGGCGGCGCCCGTGGCATCGGACGCGGCTGCGCCCTCGAGCTTGCCCGGCGCGGCTTCGACATCGCCCTCGTCGATCTCCTGCGGCCGGAAATGGAGCGGACCGCGGCGGAGATCCGCGCGCTCGACCGCCGCGCCCTGCTGCTGGAGGCGGACGTGACGAGCCATCCGCGCGCGCGGGAAGTCGCGGCCGCGGTGAAGGCCGAGTGGGGCCGGATCGATTTCCTGCTCAACAACGCCGGCCGCGCCATGCCGAAAGGCATAGTGGAAATCTCCGAGGCGGAGTTCGATCGGACGATCGCCGTCAATCTCAAGAGCTGCTTCAACTACATCCAGGCGGTGGCGCCGGTGATGCTGGCGACGGGCGGCGGCCGCATCGTCAGCATGTCCTCGCTCAACGCCTTCACCGGCGGCGTCACCAGCGCCGTCAGCAAGTTCGCCTATGCCGCCGCCAAGGCCGGCATCCTCGGCATGACCCGGGCGCTCGCCAAGGAGCTCGGGCCCATGATCGCCATCAACGCGATCTGCCCCGGCGTCATCAAGACCGAGCTCACCGCGCCGCTCATCGAGGCGCGCGAGGCGGAGCTTGCCCGCGGGATCGCGCTCCAGCGCACCGGCGGGCCCGAGGACGTGGCGCAGATCGTCGCCTTCCTCGCGACCGCCGAGCCGCTCTTCATCACCGGCCAGGAATTCGTCGTCGACGGCTTCCAGTGGGTGATCTGAGCCGATGCGACGCGCGCCGATGTGGCTCCTGGCGCTCAACGTGACGCTGATCATGCAGATCTGCAGCGCGTTCCTGGCCCAGTCGATGCCGGTGCTGGGCCCGACCCTCACCAGCGCCGCCCGCGTGGCGCCGGAGCGCATCGGCTATCTCTCGGCGCTGATCTCCTTGGGGACGCTGTGGTTCCTGGCGAGCGGCCACGTGCTGCTGGCGCGCTGGGGCGCGGTGCGCGTGCTGCAGCTGGGCGGCGTGCTGGGCGCCGTCGCGGTGCTGCTGGCGCTGAGCGGATCCTGGAGCGCGATGTCGCTGTCGGCGCTCGCCATGGGCCTGGCCTACGGGCCGGCGCCGCCCGCCGGCAGCGACATCCTGATGCGCCATGCGCCGCGCGATCGCCGCGCGCTCATCTTCTCCATCAAGCAGGCGGGGGCGCCCTTCGGCAGCGCCGCCGCCGGGCTGATGCTGCCGGCGATCGCCGCCGCCTCGAACTGGCGCTGGGCGCTGGTGGCGACCGCCATCGTCTCCGCCGCCTCCGCGCTGCTGGTCGAGCCCTGGCGCAGGACCATCGACGTCGAGCGCCGCAGCGGCGGCGGCGCGGTGCTCGCCGAGCTTTTCTCGCCGCGCGCCGTGATCCTGCCGTTCCGCGTCATCGCCGCGCGGCGATCGCTGCTCTGGCTCTCCGGCACCGGCTTCGCCTTCGCCTGCGTGCAGGGCTGCCTCTTCAGCTTCTACGATACTTATCTCACCTCGCTAGGCTTGAGCCTCGCCGCTGCCGGCACCGCCTTCGCGGTGCTGCAGGCGGTCGGCATGGTGGCGCGCGTCGCCATGGGCTTCCTCGCCGACCGGCTGGGCTCGGCAGTGCGCACGCTGATCCTGCTCGGCGCCGGCTCCAGCCTGGCGGCGGTGCTGGCGGCGGCGCTGAGCCTCGACCTGCCGTGGGTGCTGCTGCTGGCAGCGAGCGCCGCCATCGGCTTCATCGGCGTCAGCTGGAACGGCGTCTTCCTCGCCGAGGTGGCGCGGCTCGCGCCCGAGGGCCGCGTCGGCGAGGTGACCTCCGGCGCCACCCTCCTCACCTTCCTGGGATATGTCGTGGCGCCCGCCGCCTTCAGCGAGCTGGTGCCGCTGCTCGGCGGCTACGCGCCTTGCTTCCTCGCCATCGCCGGGCTGCCGCTGCTCTCCGCCGCGGCGCTGCTGCGCATCCACGCCATGGGAGAGGAGCCAGCCCGCTGAGCGGCTGGCAGCCGCGCCGATGCAGCGCTATAAGCGCGGTCCAGCAGGCCAGGAGGAGTGCCCATGCCGAGCTTCGACATCGTCTCGCGCGTCGAGATGGCCGAGGTGGACAATGCGATCGCCGGCGTCACCCGGGAGATCGGCCAGCGTTTCGACTTCAAGGGCAGCCAGTCCTCGGTGAAGCGCGAGGAGGCCGGGCTGGTCATCCTCGCCGACGATGCGCTCAAGCTGAAGCAGATGCATGAGCTGCTGAAGGGCCACCTGACGCGGCGCAAGGTGGACGCCGGCGTCCTCGATTTCGTCGAGCCGGAGAAGGCCGCCGGGAACACCCTGCGGCAGACCGTGAAGCTGCGTCAGGGCATCGACCGCGAGCTGGCGAAGAAGCTGGTGACCGCGATCAAGGACAGCAAGCTCAAGGTGCAGGCCACCATCCAGGGCGACGAGCTTCGCGTCTCCGGCAAGAAGCGTGACGACCTGCAGGCGGCGATCACGCAGATCCGCGCCATGAAGCTCGAGCAACCCCTCCAATTCGTGAATTTCCGCGACTAGGAAGGCGGCGTCCCTGCCGGCGGAATGCCAGCCAGGCGGGGCTTCGGGCTCCCCACCGGCACGCCGGTTGCGCCGGTATGCGCTCTCGCCTCGATCGACCAAATATTGCCGGGACATGCGCGTCCCGAGCAATCCTTCGTTAACTACGCCCATGGAAACTATGGGGACGTGAATCCTCCACCCCCGCGGCATGGCGAGGCGGTCAGCGAGGCCGAGACAAACGACGGAGAAGGAAGCCGCTTGTCGAACCCCGCACCCGAGAAGCGCCTGGTGCTCCGCATGCTGGATATCTGGCGGCGGGCGCGCAAGGAAGCGCCATTGCCGCACGCGAGCGACGTCACCGTCGCCGATGTCGGCGCCGACGCGCCCAACGTCTACCTGATCGACGTGCTCGATCCGGCGGGCCCGCGCTTTCTCTATGTGGGCTCGGCGCTGCAGTCGCCGGGCGCGCCGACGCAGGGCACGCTGGTCGCCGAGTGCAGCGACGAGACGGTGTTGACGCTCACCAGCCGCTACTGGCGCGAGATCGTCGAGCGTCACGTGCCGGTGACGCGCGGCGGCGTCGGCCGCCACGGCGGCCACTCGGTCCTCTACCGCAGCATCCTGATGCCGCTCACCGACGAGAGCGGGCGCATCAGCACGCTGATGGGAGCGGTGAACTGGCGCGCCCTGGAGGAGCAGCATGGCGCGCCCGCCGAATAGGAGATCGGGACAGACCAGCCGCTCCTACGAGATCCAGCGCTACTCCGGTGGGCGCTGGTTCCTCGACAGCGTCGCCGACGACAAGGAGATGGCAGTCGCCGTCGCGAAGTCCCTGACCTCGGGCGCGCGCGGCCCGACGAGCGTCCGCGTGATGGCGGTGCAGCAGTACGAGGACGGCCAGTTCAGCGAGGTGACGGTCTACCGCTCGACGCCGATCGACGAGCACAACGCCGAGGCGTCGGTGCGCAAGCTCAAGGTCGCCGACGAGGTCAAGGCCTCCCGCGAGCAGCGCGAGTTCGAGCGCAAGCACAAGGACGACCCGCCGCCGGCGCCGGCGCGCAAGAAGGGCCGCTTCGCCGACCTCATCCTGGCGTTGCAGCTCGCCTTCGGCATCGGCCTCACCGTCACCGCGATCCAGATGCTGCGCATCGTCATGCGCTGACCGGCGGAAGCTGGCCCTTGATCCCGGGAACCTGAGCCGTTAGAAGTCACCCTCCTGCCGGGTCCCCATCGTCTAGAGGCCCAGGACGGCGCCCTCTCACGGCGCAAACCGGGGTTCGAATCCCCGTGGGGACGCCACCCTACGCCAAGGCTTCGGGTGGCAGGCCACCCGGAGGTTCAGCGTAGGGTGTCTACCGAAGCCTTGGCGTAGGTGGACTGGCGCTGCTGGAACCCCGATCGTCTTCACCGCGTCGCCGTTAGGATAGCCGCCAAAACCTCGCGAGGCTGGGGCGGTGTGGTACGTATATTTTCTCGAACTCGGAAACGGCGA
The DNA here is from genome assembly GCA_035507155.1 of Allostellaceae bacterium. Lineage (GTDB taxonomy): Bacteria > Pseudomonadota > Alphaproteobacteria > ATCC43930 > CGMCC-115725 > DASZHJ01. The sequence continues at coordinate 40,358 of DATJOK010000068.1, read as the reverse complement.
GATCTACGTCGGTTCGACCACCGACCTCAAGCGGGGGTTCGCGTCGCCATCAGGAGGCCTGCGTGCGGAAGCTGGTCGAACTCTCTGCCGTCCTCGTTGCCTTGCTGATCGCCGGTTCGGCGGCGGCGGATCGGATGCCGGCGCCGCCAATGGCCGCCGCGCCCGGAGAGATCCGGCAGCTCCTGGCTGCCGCCGGTATCGGCGACCAACTGCTGGCCCAGCAGAGCGACTGCCAGACGGCCTGCTTCGCGCAGGGAAACACCTGCAAGAGCGGATGCCGGAGCATCCAGGACAGCGAGCGGCGGCAGGCCTGCCTCAACAGCTGCAACACCAAGGTCAGCACCTGCCAGCGGAACTGCAGGAACTGAGCCGGCCGCTACGAGGGCAGCCCGCTACCGCCCCATCAGCAGCAGCGTCGAGAGAGTGGCGACCGTCACCGCCAGGATCGGGATGATGGCGGCGACGACGGCGCGGAAGGCGCTGGCGCGGGTCGCCCAGGGCAGGCCCGGGAAGGGCAGCACCGGGCGCGGCGCCAGCATGTCGAGACCGGCGGCGAGCGGCAGGCCGGGCGCGCGGCGGAGCCGGCGGAAGAGCCGGCAGGCGCCCTGGCTCACCGGCTGACGCGCGCCGGCTTCCGAGAGCGCGTCGCGGAAGCCCGCGAGGAGACCTTCGAGGGTGGCCGCCAGATAGCCGGAGCGCAGCCCGTGCTTCAGCCGGTTGGCGCAGATGCCCGGCACGTGCACGAGCACATCCGGCATCGGCACGTTGAGCCAGCAGAACATCACGCGGTTGCGCGAGCCCCTGACGTTGCGCCAACGGTTGTCGCGCGACGGCGAGAAATAATGATGGATGGGATCGGCGCGCCCCATGCAGGTGACGTAGCCCGCGCCCAGCATGCGGATGCAGAAATCCTCCTCCTCCATCTCCTGGCGGAGCGCCTCCCGATAGCCGCCGAGCTCGAGGAAGAGCCGGCGCCTCACCGCATAGGCGGTGCCCCAGAAATTGGCGATCAGGAACTTTCCGGACCGGTTCGGCGCCTGCTGCAGCACCTCGGGACTCTGCGTCACGTTGATGAAGGGGATCGCCACCGCGCCCACCCGCGGATCGTCGAATTCGGTGAGCGTCTGCGCGATGGTGTCCGGCGAGGGAAACTCCGCGTCGTCGTCGATCGAGACGACGAACTCGCCGCCGGCGAGCCGCGCGCCGCGATTGCGCTGCACCGCCACGCTCTGCGAGACCTCGTCGCGGTAGAAGCGGACGCTTGGAAACTCCTGGCACACCATCTCGGAGGTGCCGTCGCTCGAGCCGTCGTCGAGCACGATGATCTCCGGCGCCGCGCTCTGCCGGAGGCAGGAGGCGATGGCGCGCCGCAGATCCTCCTTGCGGTCCTTGGTCGCGATCACCACCGAGACGCCTGGCCTCAGGCCGGAAACCGGCACGACCGGCCTCTCGTCCGATCGTCGCGGCGAAATTGCTTGCTGCATGAAAACTGCCTTCGGCCGATCGCGCGCGACCGGGCCTTTACCTGTGCGTCGGATGCCGATGATTTGAACCTAAAGCCGCGGGATTAACGCGGTGCTAAGCCGCGAGCCACCGCGCGCGCTGCTCCGCGCAACGACGCAAAGAGCGGTTAGGGTTAATGCGATGTCATGCGTGGCGCGCCACTTCGCCGCGACCGCGCCGTCTTCCGATTAGCAACAAATTAAGCCGAATTCACCGATGCTTCTCGCATGCCCCTAAGGACCGGAACATTCTGATGCACCCTCTTCCCGCCTCCCGGCACGCGCGACCGCAAGGCTTCGCCGCACCAACCTCGCCGATCGAGAAATTGGGGCAGTCGCTCTCCAAGACCGACACGCTCCTCAAGATCACCTCGCTGATCGCGGCGCTGATCTTCGTCCATCTCGGCCTCTAGCGACCGGCGCGGGTCACCGGTCCGCGCCTCTTCTCTTCAGGTTTTGCCGGCGGCGCTCGCCGTCCCGCTGATCCGCTGCAGCCAGTCGCAGAAGGCCGCGATGCCGGCATCCTTCGCCTTGGCCCGCGGCACATAGGCGCGATAGCTCTCGGCGGGCACTCTCGGCCCCGCGAACGGCGTCACCAACCGACCGCTCGCCACGTCGTCGGCGATCAGCACCGAGGAGCCGGTGGCAACGCCGAGGCCATCGAGCGCGCCCTGCAGCGTCTGGTAGCTATGCTCGAAGACCAGCGACTGCTTCGGCTTCAGGTCCGGAACGCCGGCGGCCTTCAGCCAGTCCGACCACACCGTCGGCCCCGAGGCCGGATGCAGCAGCGTGTGCCGGCGCAGATCCTGCGGCCGGCGCAGCGGAACGCGCGCCAGCAGCCGCGGGCTGCAGACGGGAATGCGGTAACCCGGCAGCGACCAGGTCGAGACGTAGCCCGGAATCTCGACGGAGCTGCGGCGGATCGCGACGTCGAAGGATTCGCTCACCGTCGCGATCGGCTCGTTCGAGGTGGTGAGACGGACCTCGATCGCGGGATTGGCAAGCTGGAACGACGAGAGCCGCGGAATGAGCCAGCGCAGCGTCAGCGTCGCGGTGGCGTTCACCCGCAGCAGCCGGCCGCGGCCACGCTCCAGATGCTGCGCCGTCGCGAGCGCGATGCGATCGAGCGCCGCACCGATCTCGGCGAGATAGGCGCGGCCCGCCTCGGTGAGCGCGACCCGCCGGTTGAAGCGCCGGAACAGCGGCGCTCCCAGCCATTCCTCGAGCAGCTGGATGTGTCGGCTGACCGCACCGTGGGTCACGTGAAGCTCGTCAGCGGCCTGGCTGAAGCTGCCCAGCCGACCGGCTGCCTCGAACGCCTTCAGCGAGTTGAGCGGCGGGATGCGGCGCTGCATTCAGGTCAAATTTCCTGACATGTTGCGCAGGATAACTGGTTTGCCGGCACGCCGGAAGCCGAGCAGATTTCGTGACAGTTCCATGACCACCCCGGACCGAGGAGCTCCCTCCTGATCTCGACCAGCACTGTTGCAGCGGCGACCGCGCGCTGGCGCGTGCTCGGCACCGCCTGCCTCGTCCATGTGCTCCACGACGGCTACTCGGGCATGCTCTATCTGCTGTTTCCGTTCTGGCAAAGCGAGCTCGCGCTCAGCCTCACCGAGATCGGCATGCTGAAGACGCTCTATTCCGGCGCCATGGCGGTGGGCCAGGTGCCGGCGGGCCGGCTCGGCGAGCGCTGGGGCGAACGGCTGCCGCTCGTCGCCGGCACCCTGCTGACGGCGGGCGTGGTGCTCGCGCTGCACCAGGCGAGATCATCCCTCGTGCTCGGCGCGCTGCTGGTTCTCGCCGGCCTCGGCGCCAGCGTCCAGCATCCGCTCGCCTCCACCCTAGTCTCGCACGCCTATGGTGGGCCGCGGCTCAGGACGACGCTCGGCACCTACAACTTCGCCGGCGACATCGGCAAGGTGGCGATCCCCGGCCTGCTCGCCGTGCTGATGGCCGCCTTCGGCTGGCGCGCCGGAACCGAGCTGCTGGGGCTGCTGGGGCTGGCGGTGGTCGCCGGCCTGGCCACGGTCCTGGCGCCGCGGACGACCGCGGGCACTCACCACGACCGGCCGGCGTCGGCGCCGCGCGCGTCGCTGCCGGAGCCGCTCCGCCGACGCGGCTTCGCCGCGCTGTCGGCGATCGGCGTCCTCGACAGCGCCACGCGGACGGGGCTGCTGACCTTCCTCCCCTTCCTTCTGGCCGGCAAGGGCGCCGGAGCGGGCGCGATCGGCGCCGCGCTCAGCCTGGTCTTCGCCGGCGGCGCCGCCGGCAAGTTCGCCTGCGGCGTCATGGCGACGCGGATCGGCGTGCTCCGCACGGTCGTGCTCACCGAGGCCGGCACCGCGCTTGCCATCCTGCTGCTGCTGGTACTGCCGCTGCCCTACGCGCTCGCGCTGATGCCGGTGCTCGGCGTGGCGCTCAACGGCACCTCCTCGGTGCTCTACGGCACGGTGCCCGAATTCGCCCGCGGCGGACGCGCGGCGCGCGCCTTCGGCTTCTTCTACACGGTGACGATCGGCGCCGGAGCGGTGGCGCCGACGCTTTACGGCATGGCGGGCGACACGCTCGGCCTCACCGGCGCGCTGCTGCTGGTCGCGCTGGTCGTGCTGCTCGTCCTGCCGCTGGTCGCCCTGCTGCGGCCGGCGCTGCGGCAGGGCGAGGCGCTCGCGTAGGCGGCTGGCGAACTCACGCTCAGGGCGCTTCCGGCGCGAAGACGCGCAGGCGATGGCCGTCCGGATCGAGCGCCACGAAAGTGGTGCCGAAATCCATCCGCGTCGGCGCCTGGGCGATGGCAAGGCCGCGCCGTCTCCATTCAGCGCAGAGCGCCGGCACCGCATCGGCATCGCCGACGCTGATCGCGAGCTCGCCGCCGCAGCCTGGCATCGGGACCGCCGGCTCGACGCCGGACCGTCCCCAGAGCCCGAGCATGACGCCGGAGCCGAGCGCGAACATCGCGAAGGTGGCCGACGCCTCGACCGGCTGGCGGCCCAGCAGATCGGCGTAGAACCGCGCGCTGGCGGCGGGATTCTCGACATAGAGAATGATGAAGTTGGGGTCCGGCATGGCGCTCTCCTGGGATTGAGGTGACGCGCCGATGCTAGCCGGATCCTGCTGTCAGATTCTGTCAGCAGCGATCGATCCCGTTCTCGACGCCGGACGTCGGCGCTGCCATGCTCCGCCGACACCCATGTCCAGGTCCCGCCGCCTTCTCGACCTCATGCAGATCCTCCGCCGCCACCGGCGGCCGGTCACCGGCGCGCGGCTCGCCCGCGAGCTCGGGATCTCGCTGCGGACGGTTTACCGCGACGTCGAGGCGCTGATCGCCGAGGGGGCTGATATCGCCGGCGAGGCGGGCGTCGGCTACGTGCTCAGGCCCGGCTTCCTGTTGCCGCCGCTGATGTTCTCCGACGACGAGATCGAGGCGCTGGTACTGGGATCGCGCTGGGTGATGCGCCACGCCGACCCCGCGCTCGCCGCGGCGGCGGCGGACGCGCTGGCGAAGATCCGGGCGGTGCTGCCGGCGGACCTTCGCGAGAGCGCCGATGCCACCGGCCTCCTCGCCGGGCCAGGCGGACCGATCGCGCCCGACGGCATCGATCTGGCGCCGCTTCGCTGGGCGATCCGGCGCGAGCACCGGATCCGCCTCGGCTATCGCGACCGCGCGGGGAAGGCGAGCGAGCGCATCGTCTGGCCGATCGCCATCGGCTTCTTCGAGCGCGTCCGCGTGCTCGCCGCCTGGTGCGAGCTGCGCCAGGGCTACCGGCATTTCCGCACCGACCGCATGACCGCACTGGCGGATACCGGCCTGCGCTATCCGCGGCGCCGGCGCGCGCTGATCCGGGAGTGGCGCGACAGCGAGGGCGTTCCCGAGCAGTAGGAGATCGGTGGCGTTTTAGTGAAAAGCCGCCGGCCGGCAGCCTCGCGCTCGCCCAGAAAAAGCTCACAGCGCCTTGCCCAGGGCGAGCGCCCGCGGCCAACGCCAGCGCCGCATACCGGCGCGGCAAGCACCGGATTTTCCGGCGCTTGGCCGCCGGCCGGCCCCGGCGAAGCCGCCAAATTGCGAGGTATTCCGCGCGTTTCGCGGCCAATTCGTCTACCTTCTGTTATCACCTGCGTGGCACAGTTACCCGTTGGTTGCGGCACCCTCGCCCAAGCTCCCGGCTCGGGCCGCCCGCGACCGTCGACGCCGATCCGGATCAAGAGGCCGCGATGCCTGCTGCACAGAAGCGAGTGAAGATGCTGGCCGACATCGTCGGCGCCAGAGGCGGGAGCCGCGCCGAGGACGACAACTCGCGACCGGTCATCCGTCTCGATCACGAGGGCGACGCCCGACAGCTGCTCGAGGACATCCGCGAGCGCGCGAAGGCGCTGGTGGAGGCGCCACCGGCGTCAGGCGCCGCGCCCGCCGGCAAGCTGAGCACGGTGGCGATCGATCGGCCGGGCTCGCTGCTGGAGACCAAGCAGCCGCGTGCCAAGAAGCCGCGCGCCAGCCGCTTGGCGCGCATGCCGAGCCCCACTGGCAAAGCGGCGGCCGCCGTCGAGAAGCTGCTCTACCGCAAGGGCGCCGCCACCGCCGCGACCTTCCGGCCGGACTACTGGACCTTCGATACCGACCCGCCGGAGGCCGACCCGCAGCGGGCGCGCCAGGGCGAGAGCAAGACACCCCGGAGCCGTTCGCCTCGGAGCCGTTGATGGCCGTCAGCAGGAAGCGCGCGAAGCTGCAGCCGGAGCTGCTGAGCACGCACGCTGCAGCGCCCGCTGGCGATCTCAGCGGGATCGTGATCCGAGCGCGGAGCCGCGCCAAGGCGGCGACGCCGGTGATCGATATCGCGGAGCATCTGCCGCCGAGCGATCGCGGCGGCGCCGAGGATTCCGGCGACCACAGCCATGACGGCCTGCTGTTCCGGAAAGGCTCCGCCACCGGCGCGAGCTTCCGGCCGGACTACTGGACCTTCGACCGCCCCGATCAGAAGAAGGAAATCCCCGAGGGCCCGCTGCTGGCGAAGCGCGGCGCCGCGCCGACGCCGCCGAAACCGCCACCGCGCGCCAAGCCGCAGCCCACCGCGCGCGAGCTGCAGGAGCAGATCGAGGCGCTGCAGGCGCTGATCGGCAAGATCGATCCGGAAGAGACTGCGGCCCCGTCGGAGCCGCAGGCGCCGGCGAGCGCCGACGAGCCACCGCCGCCCGCCTCCCTGCTGCAGGCGCTGCAGCCGGACGCTGCGCCCGCGGAGAGCGCGGCGCCGGTCGAGGTGGCCGCCACTGTGGAGCCTGTCGCCGAGGAAGCGCCGCCCGCGCCCGCGGTCGCTGCCGAGCCGGTGATCGAGCCAGTGATCGAAGCGGTGACGGTCGCGGAAGTGCGGCCGGAGCCCGTCGCCGAGATCGCGCCGGCGGAAGCGCCGGGCGCGAGCGCTGTCGTCGAGGCGCCCGCCGAGATCGCATCGCCGGCACCGGCGGCCAGCGAGACGCTGCTGGATTCCTATGCCGAGCCGCTCGCGACGGAAGCCGTCGCGGAGACGAGCGCGGCCGCCGAGCCGTCGGCAGACATCGAAGCCATTGCCGAGACCAGCGCCACCACGGCGCCGGTCGAGGCCACGATCACAGAGCGGGCCGAGGCCCCGATCACCGAGCCGGCCGAGACGACGATCGCGGAAACGATCGAGGCGCGGACTGCCGAGGCGGTCGAGACGACGATCGACGAGCCGATCGAGGCACCGATCGCCGAGACGGTCGACGAGATCATCGCGCTCGAGACCTCGGCACCGGGGCCGATCGCGGAGCCCGTTGCGCTGCTTCCGGAGCCTCCGGCCGCGGAGCAGGAGCCGGCCGCCGCGCCGCCCCCGACCGAGGAGACCATCGCTCCGCCACCGCCGCCCGAGGAGGCCGCGGTCGAAGCGATCGTCGCGACGCACGAGATCCCGATGTCGCCGACGTCGGTCGACGCGCCACCGCTGATGGCCTCGCCCGCGGAGTCCGCCTCCGGCATCGAGCCGATGTCGATGGAGCCGCCGGAGACGGCGGCAGCGGCACTCAGCGCCGAGCCTGTCCCGGAGCCGGCCGCGGAGATCACTCCGCCAGCCGCCGCCGAGACCATCGTCGAGATCGCGCGGCCGCATGCGATGACGCCGCCGCCGGAGCTCTCGGTGGAGACGCCGCCGGCCGCCGCGGAGCCCCCGCGCGAGCTGCCGGCGGTAAAGCGGAGCGGCGCACCTGCCGTCGCGCTCAAGCTGCCGAAGCCACCGACGGAGGCGCCGGCCGCCGCCGGGCCTGCGGCCCCCATCGAGCCGCTGGCCCCCGCGCCGGTCGCGGCAGCGCCGGTCGAGCCCGCACCGCCAGCGCAGCCCGAGCCGACGCCTGCCTGGCGCGATGAGCTCGCCGAACTCAAGACGCTGCTCGGCGAGCTCCGTCAGCGCGCAATGGCGCCGCCGGCGCCGATCGTGGTGTCGATCAATCCGTCGCAGCTGCCGGCTCCGGCCGGCTCCGCCGCTACGGCGCCGTCAAGCCTGCTGGATCAGTTCCCGGAGCCGGAAGAGCTGCCGAAGCTGCTGCAGGAGACCCAGGAGCTGCCGACGGAAGTGCCCTTCGAGCCGCCGCCGCTCGAGCCCCCCGCGCCGCCCCCGCCCGTGGAAGCCGCGCGCGTCGAGGCGGAGCCGGAGCCCGAGCCCGCGGCTCCCGTCGAGCGCCACGACCCCGAGACCGCGGCGATGGCGGACTCCCTCGACGATCTCATTCACGACGTCCTGAGCCGGAAGTCCTTCTCGATCGCGACCGTCGCCGCCATGCAGTCGCAGACGGGCGCGGTCGCGTCGGCGGAGACGCCCATCTCCGCCCTCGACGCGGTGCTGGCGCCGGGTTCCGTCGCCGAGCCCATCGAGATCCGCGCGGCCGCCGTCGCGGAGCCCGCGCCGCGGCGCCGGCTTTCGACGATCGACCGCCTGCTGACGGTGGTCACCGCGGCGATGCTGATGCTGGGCGGCTATTTCGGCCTGGCGCTCTGGCAGAACGGCGTCCATGGCGGGCTGCAGGTGCATGTGATCGCTCTGCCGCCGGCGCCGAAGCAGGATGATGCGCCGATCTGGGCCACCGACCCCGACGGCCGGTCGCTCGCTCCCGTCGGCGATATCACCGGCGCGCCGCATCGGGCCGGCGCGCGCCAACCGCCGGCCCACTGAACGACCCCGGACTAGACCCGGGCTTCCAGAACGAGGTTGAAGGGCGTCGCCGTGGCGCGGCGGAAGCGGCCGAAGCCGCCCTGCTTCACCACATCGGCGAGCCGCGCCTCGCCCGCCTGGGCGCCGAGGCCGAGGCCGACCTCCTGGCTCAGCGACGCCGGCGTGCAGATCATGGTGGAGGCGGCGTAGTAGAGCCGGCCCACCGGATTGAGATTCTCGTGCAGGTGATCGTGGGCGAAGGGCTCGACGATCATCCAGGTGCCGTCCTTCGCCAGCGTGTCGCGCACGTGGCAGGCGGCGCCGACGGGATCGCCCATGTCGTGGAGGCAATCGAAGAACGCCACCAGATCGTAGTCGCGGCCGGGATATTCCTTGGCGGGCGCCACCTCGAAACGGCAGCGATCGGCGACGCCGGCGGCCTCGGCCGCCTGCCGCGCCCGCTCGATCGACGGCGCGTGATAGTCGAAGCCGTGGAAGCGGGATTTGGGAAACGCCTTGGCCATCAGCACCGTCGAGGCGCCGTGGCCGCAGCCGACATCGGCGACGCGGGCGCCCTTCTCCAGCTTGCCGGCGACGCCGTCCAGTGCCGGCAGCCACTCGCTCACCAGGTGATGGTTGTAGCTGGTGCGGAAGAAGCGCTCGGTGCCGCGGAACAGGCAGCCGTGATGCTCGTGCCAGCCGACGCCCTTGCCGCTGCGGAACGCCTCGGTGATCTTCGGCTCGTCGCGCAGCACCGCCGCGACGATGTCGTAGGCGCCGCCCATGAAGGCCGGGCCGCCCTCGTCGGCGAAGATCGCCGCCTGCTCGGGTGTGAGCGAGAAGGTGCCGCTCGCCGCGTCGTATTCCGCATAGCCCGCCGCCGCCTGGGCGGAGAGCCATTCCCGCACATAGCGCTCGGCGGTCCCCGTGCGCTCGGCGAGCGCCGCCGGCGTCAGCGGCCCCGCCTCGGCCATCGCCTTGTAGAGGCCGAGCCGGTCGCCGACCAGCACCAGCGCGGCGCCCATCGCCGCGCCGATGTCGCCCAGCATGCGGCCGACGAATTGATTGAGCTTTTCCTCGTTCACTTCGGTCATGGGAGTTTTCCTCGATGCAGATGACGAGAGCGCGACTCTAGGAACATGCGTCGTCGGCCGCTTCGCCCGATCGGGCCATCGGCGCGCTGGATCGAACGGGCCAGCCGTCCCTGCCGAAGTGGTAGCCGGCATGCCGCCCGACGGAAGTGACGCAAGCCACACTCGATGGAAGTGACGGGAGTTGAAAATTACGTGATGCCGGCGCGAGCGGCGAGCGCCGCGGCGGCGGCGCGGGTCGGAAGATCGAGCTTGGTCAGAATGTTGCCGACGTGGCGCTTCACCGTGTGCTCGCTGAGGGTCAGCTCCGTGGCGATCGCGGCGTTGCTGAGGCCGCGCGCCACCAGCCCCAGCACCTGCCGCTCGCGCAGGCTGAGCCCGGCGAAGCCCGGCTCGTCCCTGCCGGCGGCAGTTGGCGCCGCCGCAGGCACCGCAGCCGCCGCACCTTCCGGCACGAAGAGCGGCAGATCGGCGCCGCCCGGCGATTTGATCGGCGGGCCGTCGAGGCGCGGGCGGAAGCGCAGCCCCGAGCCCGCCACCAGGTCATGGACGGTGCCCGAGACCAGCACCTCGCCGGAGCGTGCCACCGCCGCGATGCGCTGTGCGGTCTGCAGCGCGACACCGGCGATGCGCGCCATGGGGCCGATGCCGCCGATCCGCTGGACCTCGCCGGTGTGCAGCCCGGCGCGGACGGCAAGACCGTGCTGGCGCGCGCCTTCCGCGATCGCGACCGCCGCCCGGATGGCGCGGCCGGGACCATCGAAAGTCGCCAGCAGCGAACCGTCGCTCCGGAGCCCCTCGATCACCCAGCCGCGGTGGCGCTCCACCACCGCCATCGCCTCGGCGCGATAGCGCTCCAGCCGGCCGAGCCAGGCGCGGTCCTCGGCCTCGCCTTCGGCGGCCATCATCTCGACGATCAGCACGGTGGCGAGCACCCGCTCCGGCTCCGCCGCCGCGGCGCCGTGACCGCCGGTGAGGAATTCCTCGATCTCGTCGACGATGCGATCGACATCGCCGACCCAGACCAGGTGGTCGCTGCCGGGCAGCTCGACGTACCTGGCGCCGTCGATGAACTGCGCGAGGTAGCGCCCGGCGGCGACATTGACCCGCACGTCGCCGGTCCGATGCAGCACCAGCGTCGGCACGCGGATGGTGGGGAGCACCCGGCGCACGTCGATGCCGGCGTTCATGCGCGCGAGCGCGATCGCCGCCGCCGGGCTCGCGCCCAGCCGCTCGAAACGCGCCCACCAGTCGCGGAAGCGCTCGTTCTGCCGCATGCCCGGGGCGAAGTTGACCAGCATGTCGCCGCGTCCCCAGGCCGTCTCGGCACGGGCGATGAACTCCTCCATCCGCTCCGCCGGCATCACCCAGGAATGGAAATGCGCATAGGAGCCGTAGAGCACCAGTGCCCGCGTGCGCTCGGGATATGTCGCGGCGAACAGCATCGAGAGCGGCCCGCCCTCGGAGGCGCCGAACAGCGCGGCGCGCTTCGAGCCGACGGCGTCGAGGACGGCGCGCACGTCATCCATGCGCGCTTCGAGGCTTGGGAGATCGGTGATTGGCACGCGGTCGGAAAGGCCGGTGCCGCGCTTGTCGAACTGGATCAGCCGGCAGAAGGACGCCAGCCGGTGGAGCAGGTGCGTGAAGCCCGGGTCCTCCCAGTGATGATCGAGATTGGAGACGAAGCCGGGCACGAAGACGAGATCGAGCGGTCCCTCGCCCAGGATCTGATAGGCGATGTGGACATCGCCGCTACGGGCGTAGCGTGTCTCCGGCCGGTTCAAGCGCCTCCTCCAAGGCCGCGGTTAGAGAGCCTCCCGCCGCGGCGCAGTGGCAGTGCTCAGTGCTTCGCCATCGCCGCGTTGACGCAGGCACCTTTGCGCTTGGGATCTCCCATCTTCGCGCATTTCGGGAACAGCTGGTCGACCCGCTTGTCGAGATCGGCGTTCTGGCCGAGCTGCAGGCACTCGTCGGTGCGCGTCGCATCGCACATCGGGAAGGCGATGCCCGGCGGCAGGTTGAACGAGGTCGCGGGCGCCGGCGTCTGCGCCAGCGCGCCGCCGGAAACGCCGAGCACCAGGCCGGCCAACGCCACAACATGAATCCTGCCCATGAACATCCTCCGTCTCTGGTCTGTCTCCCGCCCGCCCTCAGCTGGCGCTTCCTGCGAAACCCTACACCACGTGGCCCACTCGGTCGCGCGGCCGATGCTCCAACACCCCGATGCTCGGAGGACCCATGTCCTTTTCGTGGCGTTTGCAGGCGCGCACCGAACCGATCTCCGGGCTCGCGGAGTCGCCGTAGGATTTCTGGATCAGGTTCCGGAGATATTCAACCTAAAAGGGAGCAATCCGACACCTCGGCTGATGAATCGCGATTCGGCGGGGATCCGAACCCCTAAACGGGGAGAATGTCATCAAGTTCTGTCAATGCAGCGGGCAAAATCCAGAGTAACCTTAAACAGAGGTTAAACAGGAGGGCCTGGGATGCGTCTGCCGGAGCAAGTCTACGTGAAGCGGGAGCCACGCGCGCTCCTCGCCGATTTCTTCCTCACCGCCGACCGCTACGCCGCCGAGCGCGGCGTGCTGCTGTCGATCTCCACCGACTTCGACGAGCTGCTCGCGGTCAACCGCGCCAACCTCGAAAGCTGGAATCCGCTCATCCCCAGCATCTCGCCGGAATACAACGACATGACAAAGCATCCGGCGTTCTGGCTGCGGGGCGAGAACCGCGAGACAGGCAGGGTCGTGCTCGCCCGCGCCTGCCGGCTCTACGACCTGCCGGCCGGCCGCACCATGCACGACGCTTTCACCGACTTCAGCCTGTTCTACGACGACACCACCCGCGTCGGCCCCTTCGAGCAGATCTACTCGACCGGGATCGCGCCGCGGGGGATCACCGGCCGCTTCGTGATGTCGGTGGGCGGCTGGCACCATCCGAGCATGCGCAAGCTCAACCTCTCCGCGGTGGCGCCGCGCCTGGTGCGCGCCTGGGCCTACAACGAATGGGACCCGCCGCTCTTCACCAGCATGGTGGAGGACCACATGGTGGAGAAGGCGCGCATCTCCTACGGCATGAAGAACCAGGAGGCCGGCATCAACTGGCCCGGCTGCCCGTTCCACGACCCGTTTCTGGCGACGCTGTTCTGGATGACGCCGACGCAGCTCCTGGAAGGGCTCGAGGGCTTCCTCGTCGCGGAGGAGCAGAAAGGCGCCGCCGCCGGCTCAGAGCGGAAGCGCGAGATCGCTGCTTAGGGCGCTGTAGCCCACCACCAGTGGCTTGCCCTTCAGACTTGCGAAGGGCAGCAGCCGCCGACGATAGCGCACCCGCGTCGGCTGGCGGCTGTTGGTGGAGATGATGGCGTCGACATGATCGTAGCGGCCGCCGCTGCTCGCGAGCACGCTTTCGTAGTGGCTGGCGACCCATTCCGTATAACCGCGGTCGGTCTGCTCGGTGGCGAGCGGCCGGCCGATCTGCTGCCAATTGTCGAAGGTGCCGATGCCGGCTCCCATGTAGCGGACGAGCCAGCCCTGGCGCGGACCCGGCTCCAGCACGAAGGTGCGGTCGAGGATACCCTGTCCGAGCGCGTCATCCATGAAGTCCGAAGAGAAGCGTCCGCGATGCGCCGCCCAGAGCGCGCGCAGCCCGTCGGTGCCGGCGCAGGGCTCGTCGAGATCGCGCGCGACCAGGCGCAGCCGCGCCGCCGGCGCGCGCAAACCGCCTTCGGCGACGAGGCGCAGCCGTGCGATCGCATCCTCGACGTCGAGAAATGCCTCGGTAAGCCAGCCGCCGAGGAACATGCGGATCCGCACCTGGATCAGGCCCGGCGAATGCGCGAGATGATCGATGACGGCGGCGAGGTTCCGGGTGTCGAAATCCTGGGCATTGAGGGAGATGTCGAAACCCACCGCGTCGCCGCGCACGATGATCGCGAGGTGGTTAAGCACGAGATAGTCGAGCACGCCGAAATCCGCGCTCGGATAGCCGATGAAGCGCGCGAGATCGCCGCCTTCCACGTGCTGGAAGGTGCCCCCGGTCACCATGTACATGCCGTGCTTCGCTGCCACGCTTGTCAGCTCCGATCGGGGGCCTCGCCCGCCCGCGCCCGCGATCGATAAAATGATCGGAATCTCCTTAACGGAGGGATAACGCCGATGGTTAACGGGGTCCGGAACGGAGATCAGGCGCCGCGTCGCTGCGGCGCCTGATCTGATCGACGGCTATGCGGTGACTCAGCTCTTGGAGACCGCCTCGTTGATGCAGGCGGCCTTCTGCTGCTTGCCCTTCACCTTGGCGCAGTTCGGATAGGTCTGATTGAGCTCGCGGTCGATCGCCGCACTGCGCCCGAGTTCCAGACAGGAATCCGTGTGGGTACGATCGCAGACGGGATATTTCATATCGGTCTGCGGCGACGGGGATGCCGCCATCGCGGTGGTGCCGAGGCCGAGCGCCGCCGTCACCATTACCAGAGCCATCAGGCGATACATGGGGCCCTCCTGTTGCGTTAGCGTCCTCACAAGCAATCCCCGGAAAGCCATCGCGGTTCCGCGCAGCACGCGAAAGACACGGGCCTTCCCGTCGCCGTTCCGCGGAAGATCGCACAGGTGGGGATGCGTTCCGCACTGTCCAACCCTCACGCGTCGCGAGCCGGTTCCGGCGCGCGGCTTCTGCCGCTATGCTAGGCAACAAATCACGCGGGAGGATGCGATGCCGAAACTGTTGCCGGTCGGCGCCAAGGAGCAGTTCGAGCGCGACGGCTTCTACTTTCCGGTCCGCGTCATGTCGCGGGCGGAGGCGCAGGAGTTCCGCCGGCGCCTGGAGGCCGAGGAGCAGCGCCAGGGCGGACCGCTGCAGAGCAACATGCGGCACAAGGTGCATCTGCTGTTCCGCTGGGCGAACGAGCTGGTGCGCCATCCCCGCATCCTCGACGCGATCGAGGACCTGATCGGTCCCAACATCCTCTGCTGGAGCAGCAACTTCTTCATCAAGGAGGCGATGAATCCCGCTTTCGTCTCCTGGCATCAGGACGCGACATACTGGGGCCTCGACCGCGACGACGTCATCACCGCCTGGGTGGCGCTGTCGGACGCGCCGATCGAGAGCGGCGCCATGAAGTTCCTGCCCGGCAGCCATCGCGGCGCGCAGCTCCGCCATGTCGATACTTTCCACGAGCACAATCTCCTGAGCCGCGGCCAGGAGATCGAGGTCGCCGTCGACGACGCCAAGGGCGTCTTCGTGCCGCTCGAGGCCGGCGAGATCTCGCTCCATCACGTGAAGCTGGTGCACGGCTCGGAGCCGAACCGCACCGGCGACCGCCGCATCGGCCTCGCGATCCGCTACATCCCGCCCTATGTGCGCCAGCTCAAGGTCCGGGATTCGGCGACGCTGGTGCGCGGCGTCGACACCCACGGCCATTACGATCTCGAGCCCGAGCCGAAGGCGGATCTCGACGCGGCGGCGCTCGCCGCCCATAGGGACGCGCTCGACCGCCAGGTGAAGGCGCTCTATTCCGGCACCGACAAGACGGTCTTCCGCGCCTGATCCTCGTGACGCCGGAGACGCTCGCCACCGCGGTCCTGGTCGCGCATCTCGGCGTCATCCTCTTCAACGTCTTCGGCCTGGTGGCGGTGCCGCTCGGCGCCTGGTTCGGCTGGCGCTTCGTCTACGGCTTCTGGTGGCGGCTCCTCCACCTCGCCTCGCTCTTCGTGGTGGCGCTGCAGGCGCTGCTCGGCCGTGCCTGCTTCCTGACGATCTGGCAGAGCGCGCTCGAGGCGCAGGAGGCGGCTGGCAAGACGACGCCCCTCATCGCCACCTGGATCAACCGCCTCATCTACTGGCCGCTGCCGTTCTGGGTATTCACCCTCGGCTACGTCGCCGTCTTCCTCTACGTGCTGCTGCTCTGGCGCTGGGTTCCGCCGCGGCGGCGCGCGGCCTGACGCACGCTTAATTCTTCGCGCGCTTCGCCTCGTAGACCTGGAGATTGCAGAGCGCGAGATGCATGAGCGGCATCGGCACGCCGAGCGCCGCGCCGCGCCGGGTCATGTCACCGATGACATGATCGCTCTCGGTGGCCCGGCCGCTCTCCATGTCGTGGCGCATCGAGGCGGTGAAATTGGAGCTCCGATCGGTCAGCATCTTGCGCGAGCGCTGCGCCGCCTCGGCGCCGACGGGATGACCGCTGGCTTTCGCCACCGCCTCGGCTTCCGCCAGCATCGCCAGCATGGTGCGCTCGCCCTCGGCGGCGGCCAGGATCTCGCCGACATGGGCGTGGGTGAGCGTCGTCATCGCGGCAAGCGTCGAGAGCATGACGATCTTCTCCCACATGTCCTGCAGGATGTGCTCGGAAAGCACCGTCTTGAACTTGCCCTTGCCGAGCTCCGCCGTAATCGCCTCGGCGCGCGCCGAGCGCCCGCCGGCGAGCTCGCCGAAAGTGAGGACGGCGAGCTGGCCGTTATGGATGACGTGGCCCTCCGGCGAAAGCGCGCCGCCGATGTAGCAGGCGCCGCCCAGCACCCGCTCCTTGCCGAATTTCGCCGAGAGCGCGTCGATGTGGAGGAGCCCGTTGAGGAGCGGCAGCACCGCGCTCTCCGGCCCCATTGCCGGCGCGATGGCATCGATCGCGGCGGCGAGGTCATAGGCCTTGGCGGTGAGCAGCACCAGGTCGTAGGGCTGCCGGATCCCGCCGGCGAGCACGGTCTGCACCGGCCGGCGGATGTCGCCCGCCGGGCTCTTCACCACCAGCCCGTCCTTCTGCAGCGCCTGCTGGCGCCCCGGCCGCACCAGGAAGGTGACGTCGGCGCCGGCTTCCGCGAGCCTGCCGCCGAAATAGCCACCGATCGCGCCGGCGCCCAGGACCAGAATCTTCATCGTCTCCCCCGCGAATGTGGAGGCGCGATCATAAGGGTGCCCGCCTCGGCAGGCGAGATGCAATGCGATCCCCCTTGGAGCCCTCGATCCGCATCGCTAGTCTCGCCCTAGCCCCGCCGCCAGAAGCAGGAGCCCCGCATGGCCGCCGACGCCACCGCCGCCGATCTGTTGCTCCGAGCGCTCGACGCGCACGGGATCGAGTTCTTCTTCTGCAATCCCGGCACCGACTTCCCACCGGTGGTCGAGGCCTTCGCGCGGGCGCAGAAGGCGGGGACGCCGGCGCCGCGACCGCTCGTGGTGCCGCACGAGAACACTGCGGTCTCGATGGCGCACGGCGTCTATCTCGTCTCCGGAATCCCGCAGGCGGTGATGGTGCACGTGAGCGTCGGCACCGGCAACACGCTCAACGCCCTCATCGACGCCGCCCGCGACCATATTCCGATCCTGCTGCTCGCCGGCCGCACGCCGATCACCGAGGGCGGCGCCGAGGGCATGCATGGCGCGCGCAGCCTGCACATCCACTGGGCGCAGGAGATGTTCGACCAGGCGAGCCTGGTGCGCGAGTTCGTCAAATGGGAATACGAGCTCCGCATGCCGGCTCAGGCCGCCGACGCGGTCGCGCGCGCCATGGAGCTGATGCTGGCGGCGCCGCGCGGCCCCGCCTATCTGACCCTGCCCCGAGAAGTGCTGGGCGGCACGCTGCGCGATGCGGGCGCGGCGCCGAGGCCGCGCGCGGTGCCGGCAGCGCCGCGTCCGGATCCCGCCGCCGTCGACGCGCTGGCGAAAATGATCGAGCGCGCCGAGCGGCCGCTGGTGATCGCCGGCGCCAGCGGCAAAACCGCGGCCGCCGTCGCCGGCCTCGCGACCCTGGCGGAGCGCTATGCGCTCCCCGTCGTCGCGATGAACCCGCGTTACCTCTGCCTGCCCTGGAGCCATCCGATGCATCAGGGCTTCCAGCCGGCGCCGCTCCTCGGCGAGGCCGATCTCGTCATCGTCGCCGAGAACGACGTGCCCTGGATCCCGTCCCGCGAGCGCCCGCCGGCGGACTGTCCTGTGGCTCATCTCGGCGCCGATCCCAGCTTCCAGCGCTATCCCATGCGGAGCTACCGCAACGATCTCGCCATCGCCGCCGATCTGCCGGCAACGCTCGGCGCTCTCGATGCCGCGCTCGGACGTCTCGTCTCGCCGGAAGACGCGAAGATCGCCTCGCGCCGAAGCCGCCTCGCCGCCCGTGCGCGCGACATCCGCCGCGGCTGGGCGGAAGCGGGCGCCAAAGCCGGCAAGGCCGAGGCGATCACGCCGGAGTGGCTGAGCCGCTGCCTCGGCGAGGCGTTGCCGGCGGACGCCATCGTCTTCAACGAATATCCGCTGCTGCTGGAGCATTGCGTCCGCGAACTCCCCGGCAGCTATTTCGGTCTGAGCCCGGCGGGCGGGCTCGGCTGGAGCACCGGCGCCGCGCTCGGCGGCAAGCTCGCCGCCGGCGACCGGCTGGTGGTGGCGACGGTGGGCGACGGCGCCTATGTCTTCGCCAATCCCACCGCCTGCCACTGGACCGCGGCCAAATACGGACTCCCGATCCTGACCGTGGTCTTCAACAACGAGCGCTACGGCGCGGTGCGCCGCGCGACACTCTCAATGTATGGTCAGGGCGCGGCCGCCGAGGAGGACGGCCGGCTGCTTTCCGATCTCTCGCCAAGTCCCGCCTACGAGAAGGTGGCGGAAGCGAGCGGCGGCCATGGCGAGCGGGTGGAGCGGCCGGCCGATCTCCCGGCGGCGATCGAGCGGGCAATCCGTGCGGTGACGCGAGAGAAGCGCGACGCGCTCCTCAACGTCATCTGCCGCTATTAGACGCCGCTCTCTTCCGCTCCAAAGAAGGGCTGCAAACGACTAAAATCCGCGCCAATTAAGCGCGCATTAAGGGTAAGTCCCCTAGCCTCGGGGTGTGTCCGCCCTAGCCGCCCAGAAGACCGTCCTCCGGCCGCGCGAGCCGATGAGCCAGCGCGAGCTCGACCTCGTCGTCAAGCGGAACGACCTCTACCAGGCGGCAAAGCCAGGCGGTCAGCGCGCCGTCCTTTCCTATCGCGACCTGACCGGCCTCGATCTCGCCGGCCGCAACCTCGCCGACGCCGACCTCACGGCGGCCTATCTCTGCGACGCCAATCTCGTCGGCGCCAATCTCAACAACGCGATCCTCTTCGGCTGCAACCTCGCTCGCGCCGATCTGCGCGGCGCCTCGCTGATGCGCGCGGACCTGCGCGGTGCCTGCCTGCGCGAGGCCGACCTCACCGGCGCCAACCTCTTCGACGCCGATCTCCGCGACGGCCATCTGGCGCAGAAAACCCGCAAGGGCGAGATCCAGTACATCGCCATCGACGGCAACGCGACCGAGCTGGCGGGCGCCACTCTCGTCAACGCTAACCTGACCCAGGCGCGGCTCTCCGGCTCCATCGCGGCGCACACCGACTTCACCGACGCGATGATGCGGAACTGCAAGCTGGTGCGCGCCGATCTCCACAATGCCACCCTGAATGGCGCCAATCTCGAAGGCGCGGACCTTTCCGGCGCCAATCTGCGCGGCGCCAGCCTGCGCAACGCGGTGCTGGTGCGCACGGTGCTGATCGACGTCGACACCAAGGACGCCGACATGGCCGGCGTTCTCACGCTCAAGGAAGCCGGCAAGGAGCCGGAGGCGCCGGTCGTCGAGATGCTGCGCCAGCACGAGGCATTCATCAACAGCGATGGCGCCGAGGGAACCCCCACCAACGTCGGCGGCTTCGACCTGCGCAAGCTCGGCAGCCTCGCGGGCCGTCGCCTCTCCACCCTCCTCGCCAACAAGGCCGTGTTCTACGGCATGAACCTCGAGGGGATCGGCCTGCAGGCGGCCCAGCTCGAGGGCGCCGATCTCCGCGCCTGCCGGCTCTCCAATTCCGATCTGCGCGGCGTCAATCTCACCGGCGCCCGGCTCAACCACGCGGAGCTGCGCGACTGCAATCTCGGGCCGCTCATCATCGGGGGCGGCCGCTCCATCCCCAGCACCCTCGACCGCGCCGACGCGCGGCACGCGGATTTCCGCGGCGCCAACCTGCACCAGGCGCGCTTCCGCGGCACCAATCTGAGCCGCGCCAACCTGGTCGGCGCCCAGTTCGAAGGCGCCGATTTCAACGGCGCCAATCTCCTCTGCGTGATCAGGAGCGCCTGAGCGCAGCTCCCCGCCCTCGCCGAATGGGTTGACAGCGCCGCCGCCACGGGCGATAGGGCGCAGAGAGACCAGCAGCGAGGCGGCCATGGCAACCACCGGAAAGCGCGGGCGCAACGGCGGCACGGAGCCTGCTTCCGCGGCGACGCCGCCACAGCTTCCGCTCTTCTACCGCGAGCTCACCGTCGTCGAGCCCGGGCGCCACGCCGGCAAATCGCTCAAGACCCAGATCGGCTACGGCTTCGCGCGCAATACTCACGCGGTGCTGCTGAACGGCGCCGAGTTCGAGACCGCGGCGCGGCATTACCCCGTGGTCTTCGCGCCGGCGCCGCAAACGGCGGCGCTCGCGGTGCTGGGGGTCCGTCCGAACGTCAATCTCTTCGTCGACGCGCGAGAGCATTGGCGGTCGGGAACCTATCTTCCCGCCTATGTCCGACGCTATCCCTTCATCTTCCACGAGAGCGCGGATCATCAGCAATTCACGCTCTGCATCGACGAGGCCTCCGGAGCGCTGGAAGACGGCGGCGCGCGGCCGCTGTTCGTCGACGGCAAGCCGAGCGAGCTCACCCAGAACGCGCTCCAGTTCTGCACCGCTTTCCAGCGCGATCACCTGTCCACCCGCGCCTTCGTCACCGAGCTCGAGGAGCGTGGCCTCCTGGTGCCAAACGAGGCGGCGATCACCTTCGCCTCGGGCGAGAAGCTGACCGTCACCGGCTTCCACATCATCGACCGCGACCGCTTCGCGGCGCTGCCGGACAGCGCGATTTTGGAATGGCGCCGCAAGGGCTGGCTCGCCTGGGTCTTCGCCCATTTCGTCTCGCAGGGAAGCTGGTCGCTGCTCGCCGACCTCGCCGGGGCGCCGCCGGTCGCCTGAGCGCAGGGCTGCGCTGTCCTAATCGCGCTGGCGGCAGCAGTGGCGCGCCGATATCGTCCGCTCTCGCCTCGGCCCCTTGACCCGGATCCTCTCATGAGCAACGAGCCGCCGCGCCCCGGCACCTATCGCCTCCGCATCCCCGGCCCCTCGCCGGTGCCGGAGCGGGTGCGCCAGGCGATCGCCGAGCCCATCGTCAACCACCGCGGCCCCGAGTTCCACGCCATGCTGGGCGAGGCGCTCAAGCTGGTGAAGCCGCTCTTCGGCACCTCGGGGAACGTGCTGCCCTTTGCCGCTTCCGGCACCGGCGTGATGGAGGCAGCGATTGCCAACATTCTGGCGCCCGGCGAGCGCGTGCTGGTCGTGATCAACGGTCAGTTCGGCGAGCGCTTCAAGGGAATCTGCGAAGCCTTCGGCGCGATCGTCGATACCGTCGACGTCGAGTGGGGCCTGGCGCCCGACGCCAACATTGTCGCCGAGCGCTTGCGCAAGACCGACTATCGCGCGGTCTTCGTCACCCACAACGAGAGCTCCACCGGCGTGGTGGCGGATCTCGCGGCGATCGGCGCCGCGGTGAAGGACCGCCCAGCGCTCCTGGTGGTGGACAGTGTGAGCGGGCTTGGGGCCATGGAGCTGCGCCAGGACGACTGGCATCTCGACATCGTCGTCACCGCTTCCCAGAAGGCGCTGATGTGCCCACCCGGCGTCGGCCTCGCCAGCGTCAGCGCCAAGGCCTGGGAGGTCATCAATCGCAGCGACCGCGGCCCGCGGTTCTTCTGGGACTTCCGCAAGGCGAAGGCGGCGGCAGAGAAAGACGAGACCGCCTTCACGCCGCCGGTGGCGCTGATCGCGGGCCTGCGCACCGCGCTGGAGATGATCCACGCCGAGGGCATCCCCGCGGTCTTCGAGCGGCACCGCCGGCTCGGCGCCGCGCTCCGCGCCGGCGGCGGCGCGCTCGGCCTTCCCGTCTTCACCAAGGCGCCGATGCTCTCCAGCAGCGTCCAGGTCTTCGCCATGCCGGAAACGCTGGAAGGTGGCGCGCTCGTGCGGCACATGTACCAGCACTACCGCACGGTGATCGCCGGCGCGCGCAACCGCCTCCAAGGCAAGGTGATCCGCATCGGCACCATGGGCCACTGCGAGCCCGCCGACATCCTGGCGGACCTGCACTATCTCGAGCGCAGCCTCGCCGATCTCGGCCGCAGCGTGACGCCGGGCGCCGGCGTCGCCGCAGCCGCCGCGGTGCTCGCCGGCTGATTCTTTAGTTTGGTCGCATTTCCGACGGCGAACCGCTGCACACTTCGCCGGCAAGTGCTCCGGCTACTCCGCCGGCTCGGTTTCCTTGAGCGGCACCTCGGCGACGCCCGCCGGCGCGGCGCCCACCCAGGGATGCTCGGAGACGTCGAAGACGACGCCGTCGGGCCCGCGGAACTTGGTCTCGAAGAAGGAACTCTTGGCATTGGGAGCCTGCTTCATGAAGCAGGGCGCACCCAAGGTCTCGAGCTTCTTCATGCACTCGCCGAGATCGTCGACCAGCACGCCGAAATGGTGGATGCCGACATAGTCGAGCCCCTTGCCGAGCTGGTCGACGTTCTGGAACTTGAGCACCGCGAGATTGAGCGTGCCGTCGCTCAAGTAGAAGCCCCAGGCGATCGATTTCGGGTCGTTCGGCCTGCCGGTGCGGCCCACCTCCTTGAAGCCAAAGGCCTGCTTGTAGAATTCCGCGGTCTTGACGGGATCGTTGGTCGCCAGCGCGATGTGACGGAGCTTCGGCATGGTGCTTCCTCCTGGTTATCCGATGACGATGACTATTGCGCCTCCCGGCGCACGAAGGCGGTGATGAGATCGAGGGCGCGGCGCGAGGCCGCCGAGTTGGGATCCTTGCCGATGAAGGCGTGCGGCTCGCCCGCGAACTTTTCGAGTTCGATGCGGCCGCCGGCCCGGCGGTAGGCCTCGGCGAAGCGGTCGGCCATGTCCGGCGTCACGTTGTCGTCGCCGGTACCCTGAAGCATCAATGCCGGCGGCGGGCCCGCCGCCTCGCCGCGCTCCAGGATGAGCTGCGGATTGCCTTCCGCCATCGCCGCTTCCGAGGGCCAATAGGCGTGATGCGCAAGGACGAGCCGCTCGATCCCCTTCTCCCGCACCAGGTGGTAGCGCGCGAGCGGATCGACGATCGACCAGCAGAGCGCGACGAAGGCGAGGCCGGCATCGACCGCCGGCGCTCCCTCCAACGGCAGTGCGGCGTAGCGCGGGTCGCGCGGGCGGAGCGCGCTCAGCATCAGTTGATGTCCGCCGCTCGACGTGCCGAGCCCGCCCACCCGGTCCGGGCGCACGGCGAAATCGCGCGCATGGGCCTTGAGCCAGCGAACCGCCAGGTTGATGTCTTGGATCGAGGCCGGATATCGCGCTTCGGGCGGCATCCGGAAGTCGATCGCCATCACCACCGCGCCGTCGGCCGCTAGGGCCTGGTGGATGGGGGCGTTGGTGAGCCGGTCATTGGCGGTCCAGGCGCCGCCATGGACCTCGATCACGCCCGGGAAGGGCCCTGCCCCATGGGGGCGATAGAGGCGCGCCAGCAGGGGTTTGCCGTCCCGGCGCTGGTATTCGACGTCCTCGGCGCTGACATTCTGGGGCGAGGCCATGGACCTCCCGGGTATCGGAAGTCTCAATGAGAGCCCAGGGAGCCGCGGCCCCGCAAGGGCGTTCGGCGCCCGCCCCGCCGATGCCGCAGCCTTGACAGGGGCCGGGAGCCCGCTATTGTCCGCCCTCGCTTCCGCGAATTACAGCTTTTTCGGGTCATATCGCCATGGCAAAGACCAGCAGCGTCCTCATCAAGCTCGTCAGCAGCGCCGACACCGGCTTCTTCTACGTCACGCGCAAGAATCCGCGCACCAAGACCGAGAAGCTGGAGCTGAAGAAGTACGACCCGATCGCGAAGAAGCACGTCGTCTTCAAGGAAGGCAAGATCAAGTAGGCGGCCGAGCCGCCTCTTCTCCTCCGCCTCGGCGGAGTTCTCTCAGCACACCACTTTCAGGACCGGCGGCGAGCCGGGCTCGGCGACGCCTGGGCTCGCGACCACGCGGTTGCGCCCGAGGCGCTTCGCCGCATAGAGGGCGTCGTCGGCGCGCTTCATGAGGGCCGCCGAGGTGTCGACGCCGCCATCGAGGGTGGCGGCGACGCCGATGCTGATGGTGACGGGAATGCCGGCGGGATAGTCCGGGGTCACCACCGGCTCATCCCCGACCGCATGGCGCAGGCGCTCGGCGACCGCGGTCGCCACCGCCAGCGTCGTCTCCGGCATCACCACCACAAACTCCTCGCCGCCGTAGCGCGCCACCAGGTCGAAGGCGCGCAGATGCCGGGTCGCGCACTGGGCGATCTCGCACAGCACCGCGTCGCCGGCGGCATGGCCGTAGGTGTCGTTGATCGCCTTGAAGCGGTCGACGTCGATCGCCAGCAGCGAGGGGCCGGCGGCGCCGGCATTGGCGCGCGTCATCAACCCGTCGAGATGGGCGCCCAGATAGCGGCGATTGTAGAGGCCGGTGAGCGGATCGGTGAGCGCCATCGAGAGGCTGCGCTGATAGGTGTCGCGCAGCCGCTCCTGCAGGCGCTTGCGGCGCACCTGGGTGCGTACGCGGGCAATCAGCTCGTTGCGGTCGATCGGCCGCAGCAGATAGTCGGTGGCGCCGAGGTCAAGGCCCTTGGCGAGCCGCGGCAGCTCGTCGTCCTCGCCGATCAGCAGGATCGGAATGGCGCGCGTCGCCTCGGTGGCGCGGAGATCGGCCACCAGGCGGAGCGTGTCCTCCTCCTCGGAGAGCGCCAGCACGAAGAGCTCCACGTTGGGCGAGGCGAGCGCCATCACGTCAGCGGTGCGGGAGGCGTGCTTCACCTCTTCCCCGGTGAGGGTGTCGAGAATGCGCTGGGCGCTCAAGGGCCGGTCCTCGAGCACCACCACCTGGGCCGGGCGCGCGTCGTGGGCGGTCTTGGCCTGGCTCTCGGCGAGCGCGGCGAGGCGGCCGTAGGTCTCCTCGCGGAGCCGCCACTCGTCGGTCATGCGTTTCAAGCGCACCAGCGAGCGCACGCGCGCGAAGAGCGCGACGTCGTTCACCGGCTTGGTCAGGAAGTCATCGGCGCCCGCCTCCAATCCACGCACGCGATCGGCGGCGTCGGAGAGCGCGGTCACCATCACAACCGGAATATCCGATGTCTGCGGATCCGCCTTGAGGCGGCGGCACACCTCGAAGCCGTCCATCTGCGGCATCATCACGTCGAGCAGCACGATGTCCGGCCGCTCGCGGCGCGCCAGCTCCAGGCCGGTGGCGCCGTCATAGGCGGTGATCACGTTGAAGTATTCGCTCGCGAGCTTCGCCTCGAGGAGCTTGACGTTCACCTCGACGTCGTCGACTACGAGCACACGCGCTGACATCGACGGGACCTCAGCCCAGGAAACG
Organism: Allostellaceae bacterium; assembly: GCA_035507155.1. Lineage (GTDB taxonomy): Bacteria > Pseudomonadota > Alphaproteobacteria > ATCC43930 > CGMCC-115725 > DASZHJ01. The sequence goes on along the minus strand of DATJOK010000068.1, from coordinate 15,229 downwards.
CTCGACCGTCTGCAGGAAGTTCGCCACCGAGATCGGTTTCGCGATATAGGCCTCGCAGCCGCCTTCCCGGATTTTCTCCTCGTCGCCCTTCATGGCAAAGGCGGTCACCGCGATGATCGGGATCGCTTTGAGATCGTCATCCTCCTTGATCCACTTGGTCACTTCGAGGCCGGACACTTCCGGCAGCTGGATGTCCATGAGGATGAGGTCGGGGTGATGTTGGCGCGCAAGCTTCAACGCCTCCATGCCGTCCTTGGTCTGCAGCGTATCGTAACCATGCGCCTCCAGCAGATCATGGAACAGCTTCATATTGAGGTCATTGTCCTCGACAATGAGAACCCGCTTGCTCATCGGACGTTCTGACCCTCCGCCATTATCTCGACTTTCTGCTCGAGACGCCGCCGCCTGAACCGAAATGGAGCCCATAGGCAAATTCCGCTTCCGACCGCCCCCGGACGGGCGTCCCCGGTTTTCACAAATACCAAGGTATACTTAAGAATCCGTAACTTTCGTGCCACACCCGGCAAATTTTTGAGACATTTGGGTTAACCAATGAGCCTTGCCTCGCTGCGCCTCGGCGTCGACCTCGGCGGCACCAAGATCGAGGCGGCGGCGCTCGACCGCGCCGGCCGCTTCCTGGCGCGCCGGCGGGTGCCGACGCCATCAGGCAATTATAGGGCGATCGTGGGTGCGGTCCGTGACCTGGTGCTGGGGCTGGAGGCCGAGCTGGGCGGCACGGGGCCGGTCGGCGTCGGCATTCCCGGCGCGATCTCGCCGGCAACTGGATTGATCAAGAACGCCAATTCAACCTGCCTGATCGGTCACGCGCTCGATCGCGACCTGAGCGCGGCGCTCGGCCGCACCGTGCGGCTCGCCAATGACGCCGACTGCTTCGCTCTGTCGGAGGCGACCGACGGCGCCGCGGCCGGGGCTGCCATCGTATTCGGGGCCATTCTCGGCACCGGCGTCGGCGGCGGCGTGGTGGTGCGCGGCCAGCTGCTCGCCGGCTGCAACGCGATCGCGGGCGAATGGGGCCACTCACCGCTGCCCTGGCCCCGGGACGAGGAGCGCCCGGGCGCCCGCTGCTATTGCGGCAAGCACGGCTGCACGGAAACCTTCCTCTCCGGACCGGGCCTGGCGCAGGACCATCGCGCGGCGACCGGCGAGCCGCTCGATGCGCACGCGATCGCCGCCCGCGCCGCGGCGGGCGATCCCGCCGCCGAGGCGACGATGCAGCGCTACGAGGAGCGGCTCGCGCGCGCGCTCGCCACGGTGATCAACCTCATCGACCCCCATGTGGTGGTGCTGGGCGGCGGACTCAGCCGGATCGACCGGCTCTACCGCAGCGTGCCGCTGATCTGGGGCCGCTACGTGTTCTCCGACGCGGTGGCGACGCAGCTGGTGCCGCCGCGCTTCGGCGATTCCAGCGGCGTGCGCGGCGCCGCCTGGCTCGGCGGCCGGGACGAGGCGCGATGACCACCCTCTGCCGCGACTGCGGTGCACTCTCGGCGGAGCCGCCGCCGGAGCGTCGCTGCACCGAGTGCGGCTCGCCGCGGCTCAAGAGCCACCCCGATCTCGCCACGCTGACGCTCGCGCACATCGACTGCGACGCCTTCTACGCCACCATCGAGAAGCGCGACCGTCCGGAGCTGATGGACCGGCCGGTGATCGTCGGCGGCGGCCAGCGCGGCGTGGTGCTCGCCTGCTGCTACGTCGCGCGGATGAGCGGCATCCGCTCGGCGATGCCGATGTTCAAGGCGATGAAGGCCTGTCCCGAGGCAGTGGTGATCCGGCCGGACATGGCAAAATACCGCGCCGTCGGCCACCAGGTGCGCGAGCTCATGGAGACGACGACGCCGCTGGTGCAGCCGCTCTCGATCGACGAAGCCTTCCTCGATCTCTCCGGCACCGAGCGGCTGCATGGCGGGCCGGCCGCGCGCACGCTGGCGCTGCTCGCCCGCCGCATCGAGCGCGAGATCGGCGTCACCGTCTCGATCGGCCTCTCCTACAACAAATTCCTGGCGAAGCTCGCCTCCGATCTCGACAAGCCCCGCGGCTTCGCGGCGATCGGCCGCGGCGAAGCGCTCGACTTCCTGGCGCCGCGGCCGGTGGGACTGCTCTGGGGCGTGGGCGCGGCGCTGCAGCAGCGGCTCGCCCGCGACGGCATCATCACCATCGGCGAGCTGCGCGAGCGGCCGGAGCGCGAGCTGGTGGCGCGCTACGGCGCCATCGGCCGCCGTCTCCACCGCTTCGCCCGCGGCGAGGACGAGCGCACGGTGGTGCCGGACGCACCCACCAAGAGCATCTCGGTCGAGACCACCTTCGAGCGCGATCTCGCGAGCTTCGATGCGCTCGCCGAGGAGCTGCGGCCGCTGACGCAGCAGCTCGCCCGGCGCCTCGAGGCCAACGCCTACGCCGCCGGCGGTGTCACGCTCAAATTGAAGACCAGCAATTTCCGGACGCTGACGCGCAGCCGCGCTCTCGTCGATCCGACCCGGCGCGCGGAAGTGCTCTACGAGGTCGGCGCCGCGCTGCTGCGCGAAGCGGCGGACGGCACCAGCTTCCGCCTGATCGGCATCGGCAGCGACCACCTCGCCGATCCCGCCCGCGCCGATCCGCCGGATCTCTTCGGCGCGGCGCCGGAGAAGCGGTAGCGATCACGCTTTCCCATTGCGGGATGGCCGGGCTTGACCCGCGGCTGTCCGGTTCAGCGAAATCGGCTGTCGAAGTGGAAAGGAGAACGGAGAGAGCTCAGCAGTTCGGCTTCGGCAGCGCCTCGATCTCGTCGAGCTTGGCGCGGATCACGTAGTCCGAATAGTCGAGTGCCATGTCGGTGGAGACGCCGTCGTCGTAGAGACGCATGCCGAGCTCGTAGTCGGGCTCCTCGGCCTTGCTGTCGGCGGGGAAGAAGGCGAGCCGCACGCGCCAGGACGGATGCTGCAGCAGCGGGCTCTTCACCGTCTCCTGATCCTTCTCCGCCGTCGAGGCGGGATCGATCTTGGGGCTGATGACGGCGGTGATTTGGCCGGCATTGTCGAGGGTGGCGCCGTCGAACACGCTGCGCGAGATGAAGTTCTCGCCGGCGTTCGCGCTGTTGATGAGCAGGATGGTGTGCGCGGTCGGGAACAGCACGCCCGGCGCGAGCGTCAGCGTGGTGGTCTCCGGGCGGGTGAATTCAGCCTTGCCGCCCTTGCCCGGACCGTCGAGCTTCGCCTCGCCCTTCACTTCCTCGTCCGCCTCGCCGTTCTTGAGGCGGCGCTCGTTGAAGCGATAGCGCAGCCCGTCCTTGGATTCCCAGGACACCAGCGTCGAGCTCAGCTCGACCGGATCGGAATCCTCGTACATGAGGCGAAGCCGGAACCGCTGCTGCACCGTCCAGCCGTCGCAGGTCTCGCCCCACTCGTAGACCATGGCGCCGGTCGCGCCCAGCACGCCGCTGCCGGGCTTGGCGGTATCGAGGCTCATGGAGTAGAGCGCCCGGTGCGGCGAGATCTCCACTGCCGCGGCAGGCTCGATTGAGATGGCCAGGCACACCGCCAATCCGGCCGCGCGGGTGAGCGGGCGGGTCATCGAGCGCATTCCAGGAAAATGCAAGCGAACCTCACGATCGGGCGGCTCCAGTATGTCACGGCGCCGACCGATAAGGTAATATCGGCGTCGCCGCAAGCCTCCATCCCCGCCCCTGCCTTTTCCTCTTCCCGCATGACGCAAAGACCCGAGCTGCTGATCACCCGCAGGCTTCCCGAGGCGGTGGAAACCCGCGCCGGCCGCGACTACCGTGCCCGTCTCAACCCGACAGACACGCCCTACAATGGCGACGGCATCGTGCGCGCGGCCCAGGATTGCGCGGGCATCCTCTGCACCACCACCGACCGGGTGGATGCCGGCGTGATCGGCCGTCTGCCGGATAGCGTGCGTGTCATCGCCACCTTCTCGGTGGGATTCGAGCATATCGACCTCGCTGCCGCGGCCGCGCGGCACATTGTCGTGACCAACACGCCCGACGTGCTGACCGACGCCACCGCCGACATCGCCCTGCTGCTCATTTTGGGAGCAGCACGCCGCGCGTCGGAAGGCGAGCGGCTGATCCGCGAACAGGCCTGGCAGGGCTGGGCACCGACCCACCTGCTCGGCACCCACGTCGGCGGCAAGCGGCTTGGCATCCTCGGCATGGGAAGGATCGGACGCGCGGTGGGGAGCCGGGCGCGCGCCTTCGGCATGCACGTCCACTACAACAACCGCAGCCGCCTCGCGCCGGAGCTCGAGCAAGGAGCCGAGTTCCACGCGAGCGCCGAGGATCTGCTGCGGGTCTCCGACATCCTCTCGATCCACGCGCCGCTGACGCCGGAGACCCGGCATTTCATCAATGCGGCGCGGATCGCGCTGCTGCCGCCCGGCGCGATCGTGGTCAACACGGCACGCGGCGGGGTGATCAAGGACGACGACCTGATCGCCGCGCTGCGCTCGGGCCGCCTTGCCGCCGCCGGTCTCGACGTGTTCGAGGGAGAGCCCCGGCTGCATCCGGACTATCCCGGCCTCGCCAACACTTTCCTGCTGCCGCATCTCGGCAGCGCCACCCGGGAAACCCGGGAGGCGATGGGCTTCCGGGCCCTCGACAATCTCGACGCCTTCTTCGCCGGCAAGCCACCCCGCGACCGGGTGGCCTGATCCGGAATCACTCGGCAGTTCGCGCCGTCACCCTCGCGGGCCCGGCACAAACTGCCGTGGCGAGATCACCACAGACCTTGTGAATCAATTAGTTATACCTGGCACGATGATTGCGTCCGTATGAGCGTTCTGCCTGTGCGGAGATCTTTGGATGCGATCGACAGCGCGAAGCTGGGCTGGCCCGCGAGCCGGTGCCGCAAGCCGGCAGACCGACGTGGAAACGCCGGCTGCCGATCCGGTGATGCAGCAGCTGCTGCTCGCCTGGACGGTCGAGAACTTGTTCGCCGCCCGCAAATGCATCCTTGAGCTGCAGGCGCGGCTCACCCATCTCGAGGGCCTCGCCGTCACCGACGAGCTGACGCGGCTCCTCAACCGGCGCGGCTTCATGGTCCAGCTCCGGCGCGCGCTCGAGGCGACGCGTGACGGCGGTCGGCCGGGCGTGCTGATGATGTGCGATCTCGACGGCTTCAAGGCGATCAATGACCGGCTGGGGCACGACGCCGGCAACCGCGTGCTCAGCGAAGTGGGCGCCGATCTCATCCGGCGTGTCCGTCGCACCGATGCCGTGGGCCGCCTCGGCGGCGACGAATTCGGCATTCTGCTGGCGGGCGCCTCCCTGGAGAACGCGGGCCGCAAGGCCGAGTCCCTGCAGCAGACGATCCAGCGAAACTGCGTCGCCGCCGATGGCACGAGCCTGCCGCTCAGCGCCAGCTTCGGCCTCGTCGCCTATGACGGCAGCGAGACCGAGGAGGCGCTGCTGCACCGGGCCGACATGGCGATGTACGAGGAAAAGCGCCGGCGCGGACCGCGGCTCGCGCTCGCCGCGCACTGAGCTCTGCTGCGCCCGTCAGCGGGCCGACGCCACCATCACCGGTCCGATCTCCCAGGCGATCTGCCGCGACCGATCGTGCAGCCGATCCCTGAGCTGGGCGACCTCGCGATCGCTGAGCGGACCGGCGACGACCCGGTGGACCTGGCGACCATGCACCCTGGCATCGACCACCGTGACCTTGACGGGAATGGTCGAGGCCATGCGCTCCGCATGGCTCCGCTCGGCAAAGCTGCCCATGACCAGATAGCGATGAGCTTGAGGATGCGGCGGCGGCGCGGCCATTGCGATCCTCGCCGTATCGGGATTAACGGTGGCGTTCTCTCCGACCTGGACCGGCGCCGGGGCGCCGTTCTCGCGCGGCATCGGCTCGTCGTGGCAGATCGCCTCCCGCTTCAAGAGCGGCCGCAGCAGCGCGCAGTCGCGTCCGGTGAAGGCGGTAAGACCATGATCGGTAACGGATTTTCCAGTCGCCACGTAGCTGACACCGTCGGCGGCATAGGAGCCGATGGTGACCGCGATCGGCACCCCGCATCCGCCCAGCAGGAGCGGCATCATCAGCAAAAGGTACCGCCCCATTCGTCGCCCCCGCCGAGAACCCGACCTGCGACTCGCGCGCGAAGCATGCGGGAAGCGACTCGCGGGCGCAAGAAAAAATCTTTGGAGTCAGCAGATTATTGGCTGTTCCTGCCAATCGAGACAAGGTTGGTTACGATTTTGCCGGGCGAAGACAGCTCTCCACCGCGATCAGCAGCCGCGCGGGATCAATCGGCTTGGCGAGCTCGAAAGCGGCCCCAAGCGCCTGCATCGCATCGAGGTAGAACCGCCGATATCGGCCATTGGCGCCACTCAGGGCGATCACCGGCGTGACGGGGCTCGTCCGTCTGATCGACCTGAGCACTTCGATGCCGTCGGTGTCCGGCATGAAGACGTCGGTCACGACCAGGCCGGCGGGAGCGGCTTGCATGTATTCCAGCGCCTTGCGAGCCTCGATGAAGCCCTGGCAGACGTAGCCGGCGCGGGAGAGCAGCGCGACCAGGAAGGCCAGGTAATCCTTGTCGTCGTCGATGATGACAATGGTAGCAGGCTCGCCGGTATCCATGTCTGCGACACTAGGCGGCGTGCCCCTGCCATTGAAGCGGCCGCATGGATAGGTGGGCCGGATCAGTCGCATACGCGTACCAACCATCCACCCTATCCCTCCGAATAGGTAAGCGCATACCTCTGGACCGCACCGTCCAGCCGGCCGGCGGACTAGCCTGGGCGGGCATCACGCTCCCAGCCGGCATCACTCCAGCAGCAATCATCCCGCTCATGACGGAAACGTCGCTCAGGCTGCTGTTCGAGTTCGCCCAGAATGTCGCGACGCTGGTCCTGGCGATGCTCGGCTACACCCGCGCGAGGCCCCTGATCGCGGGCTGCCCGCGCGCGATCCGAGAGACTGCCGAGGGGCTTTTCTTCGGTGGCATGGCGCTCATCACCATGATGAACCCGCTGATCCCCGAGCCCGGCGTCCTGCTCGATTCTCGCACCGCGATGGTGGTGCTCTCGGTCGCCTTCGGCGGCCCTTTCAGCGGGCTGCTGACCGGCGCCATCGCGGCGGCATATCGATGGTGGATCGGCGGCTTCGCGGCGCCCGCCGGCGTCGTCACCGTGGTCATCGCCTATGCCGGGTCCCTCGCCTATCGGCACTGGCCACGTCGCACTCCGGGGCTGTCTCCCCATGCGCGTTTGCTGGTGCATGGGCTGATCGCCGGCTTCGCCGTTCTCGCAGCTTCGCCGGCGCTGCCGAGCCTGGCGGTCGCGGCGAACGTCATCTCGCACGGCGCGCTCCTCGTCGCGCTGACGGTGCCAACCACGGCGATCGTGCTGGGCGCGCTGATCCTGCGGGCCGACGAGCGCCGCGCGCTGGAGCTTTCTCTCGCGCAAAGCGAGGCGATCCCGCTGCGCCATCAGCGCGCCTTGTTCGATGCGGTCGGCGACAAGTGGCTCTCCGAGCGACCGCTTCTCGACGCGGTTCACCGTCTGACCGAGACTGCCGCACAGACGTTGATGGTCGAGCGAGCGGGCGTCTACGACATCGATCTCGAGGAGGATTACGTCGAGCGCATCGATCACTGGAGCAGCTCGGCCGCGGTCCCCGAGGCCTCGGATGCCGAGAGCGCCCATACCGTGCGGAAACTGGCCACTCAGCTCGACCGCGATCGGGTGCTTGCCGTCGAGGACGTCCAAGTCGATCCGCGGGTCGCCGACGTGCGCGACTATCTGCGTGCGCTCGGGGTTCGCTCGATCCTCGGCGTCCCGATCTATGTCGGCGGGCGGTTCCGAGGCGTTCTCGACTTCTCGGTCACGGTCGCGAACCGTCAATGGACCGTCGCGGAAATGAACTTCGCACGGTCGATCGCGGACCTGATCGCCCTGGTGCTGGTGACCAGTCGATATCGCGAGGCGCTTGCCGCGCTCGATCGCAGCGCGGACGGGATCTATGTCGAGCGCGACGACGGCCGGGTCATCTATGCCAACCGAGCGGCCCTGGAAATGGCCGGCATGAACGCCTCGGTCACGCCGCAGAACCGCTCTCGCGGCCTCGCTGCGGTCGCCTTTCCGCGCCCGCACCCGGTCCCGGCGGGAGGGCAGGACGCCTACTCGGTGATCGTTCCGATCGGCGGTGAGCGCCGCGAGCTCGAAATCGAGAGAAGCCGCCTGCCGAATGGCGGTCTTATCGCCATCATGCAGGATGTGACCCGTCGCAACGCCACGCGGCGCGAGCAGGAACGGCTCCAGGCACAGCTGCAGCAGACCAGCAAGCTCGAGGCGATCGGACAGCTGGCCGGCGGTATCGCCCATGACTTCAACAATCTGCTCGGCGCCATCATCGGCTTCGCCCGCTTCCTGGAGCAGGACCTGGTGCCGGGCTCGCAGCCGCACCAATTTGCCCGTCGGATCCTGAGCGCCGGAGAACGCGGCAAGACGCTGGTGGAGCAGATCCTGGCCTTTGCCCGGGCGCAGACGGTCGAGCGGCGCGCAATCGATCTCAGATCGGTGGCGCGGGAGACGCGAGATCTGGTGTCCGGCGTGCTTCCGACCTCGACGCGCCTCTCCTTCGACGTCGCGGCTGTTCCGATGCCGATCCATGCGAATGCGGGGCAGATTGTCCAGGTGATCGTCAACCTTTGCCTCAACGCGAACGATGCGCTGGAGGACAAGCCGGGATCGATCGCCGTGCGGATCACCTACCTGGCGCCAGGCCGTGCCGGCCGTTGCCTGCTGCCGGTGACGCGCGGCGCGCCAGCGGAGCGTCTGACGATGGGTCACGTCAACGGCACGCGGCCCTACGCCAGGATCGAGGTGACCGACACCGGAAAGGGAATTCTCGCCGACACCATGCCCCGGATCTTCGAGCCCTTCTTCACCACCAAGGAACGCGGCCGCGGCACCGGGCTCGGGCTCGCGGTGGTGCACGGCATCGTCAGCTCCTACGAGGGCGTCGTCAGCGTGGAGAGTTGCTTCGGCCGTGGCACCAGCTTCTCGGTCTATCTTCCGCTCCTCGAGCGCATACCCGAGAAGGTCGGCGAGGAGCCCAGGATCAACGCCGCGGAGCTGCAGGGCGGTGAACGGCTGCTGGTGGTCGACGACGATACCGATGTGACCGACATGCTCGCGATCGGCCTCGACCGCCTCGGCTATGAAGTCGCCACCGTCAGCGATCCGGTCGAGGCGCTGGCGGCATTCCAAGACAGTCCCGAGGCCTGGGATGTCGTCATCACCGATCAGATCATGCCCGGCATGAAGGGAGGCGAACTCATCAAGCGCATGCGCGCCATACGCCGGGATGTACGGGTCATCCTCTGCACTGGCTTCGACGAGGCGGGAATGGCGGGACCGCCCCGGGACCTGCCACTCGACGCGTTCTTCATGAAGCCGGTGGAGGCCGAGCAGATCGCCTTGGCAGTCCGCAAGATCTTCAGCCACTAGGCTATATAGTTTAAAGTCATTACATGACAATGGATTAGCGAGCGCCCGGCTGGCGCCCTGCGCGCCCTTTGTGGCATGCTGACTTGGTCGTTGCTTCGCGGGGCGCCAATGCGCGCATTGATTGCCGACGACCACCCGCTCTATCGCGAGGCCGTCCGTTCGCGGCTGGAGCGGCTGATGCCGGGGGTTGACGTGGTCGAAGTCGGCACGCTCTCCGACCTGATGAATCTGCGCGAGGCGCAGAGCAATCCCTTCAAGCTGATCCTGCTCGATCTGCGCATGCCCGGCATGAGCGGCGGCGACACCGTGCGCGAGGTGGCACAGGCGTTCCCCCATTCGCCGGTCGTGCTGATGTCGGGCTCCGCGGGGTCCGAGGACGTGAAACGCGCCATCGAGGTCGGGGCGCGCGGCTTCCTGCCGAAGACCCTGGCGTCGGAACTCTTCTCCGCGGCGGTCTCGATGATCGTCGCCGGCGGCACCTTCCTGCCGACCGAAGTGCTGCAGCCCTCAGGCGCGATGACAGCGGAGCCCGCCCGTGACCGCCGTCTCGCCGAGCTCCTGACCCCGCGCGAGCAACAGGTGCTGGTGCACCTGGCAGCCGGTGCATCGAACAAGGAGATCGCTCGCGATCTGAAGATCGCCGAGGTGACGGTCAAACTGCACGTTCGCCAGATCCTCCGCAAGATTCAGGCGCGCAATCGAGCCGAGGCAGCTTCGATCGCCGCCAGGACCGGCTTCATCTGACGGTCCTCGGCCGCGCCGGAGCATTCATGCCGCCGAGCCCTGCGCCGGCGCGGTCTGGGTGTCCCGCAGCTGCCGGATCGTCCGCGCCAGCTCGTGCACCTCGACGGGCTTGTGCAAGAGCGCGTCGGCGCCATGCTCACGCGCCGTCACATCGGTGGTCTCGTCGTCGAAGCCGGTATAGAGGACCGCCGTGAGTTCCGGCCGCAGCGCTTTCAGAGCGGTGATCAGTGACAGGCCTTTGAGCCGCGGCATCACCTGATCGGTCACCACGACATCCCAGGCTTCGGGATTTTCTCTGACCGTCTCTAGCGCATCGCGCGGATCGGTCATCCCTACGACCTCATAGCCCAGCCGCTCCAGGCCGATCGCCAGCACATCGGCGAGGTCCGGCTCGTCGTCGACAACGAGAATCCGTTCCCGCCCGCGCACCGCGCTCTCGGGCGCCGCGCTTGCCGCCTCGCTTTCCGGCTGGGCAGCCTCGAGCGGGAAATAGATCCCGAATGTGGAGCCCGCGCCGAGCTCGCTTCTGACCGTGAGGACGCCCTCCGATGCGGTCACGATGCCGTGCACCATCGCGAGGCCGAGGCCGGTGCCGCGGCCGCGATCCTTGGTGGTGAAGAAGGGCTCGAAAATCCGCGTCATTGTCGCGGTATCCATGCCCGCGCCCGTATCGCTCACCGCCAGGCGGGCATAGGAGCGACCCATCTCGAAATGACCCGCCGCCATATAGCCGGCGCTTTCCACGGCGTCCGGCGCGGCCTGGATCCGATCGAGGCGGATCGCGATGGTCCCCGGCTTGCCGCCGAGCGCATCGTTGGCGTTGAGACAGAGGTTGAGCAGCAGCTGATGCAGCTGGCCCTCGTTGCCGCGGACCGGCAGAACTTCCGCCGTGGTCTCGACAACGACCGTGGTCGAGGACGGCAGCGACGCCCGCAATAGATCGCGGCACGACGCCGCTGCCGCCGAGAGGTCCAGGACGTGCTGCTCGATCTCGTGGGTGCGGGCGAAAGCGAGCAGCTGATCGACCAGATCCCGTCCGCGCCGGCACACCTGCAGGATGCGGCTGGCGAACTGGTGCGGCTGAGAGTCCGCCGGCAGATCCTCCACGAGAAACTGCGCGAACCCCAACTGGGCTCCGAGCAGATTGTTGAAGTCATGGGCGATGCCGCCCGCCAGTCGGCCGATCGCTTCCATCTTGGCTGCCTGCTGCAGTCGCATCAGCATGTCCTCGCGCTCGCGCTCCTGCATTTTTCTGCGGGTGATGTCCTCCAGTGTCACGATGAAGCGCGCTACCGCGCCGTCCCGGCCACGCGCCGTCGCAATCGAGGCATCGGCCCAGAACCGCTCGGCCGACGCCCTTTGCGCAGATATCTCGGCGCGCGCCATCTCGCCCTTCCGCGCCCTTATCGAGAGTCCGTGCCAGGTCGCCTCCGAAAAGATTCGCGAGAGCGGCGTGCGCACGGCGGCATCGCCAAGCTCCGTGATCTGCTTGAAAGCCTCGTTCGCATAGATGATCTGCGCCTCGGCATCCGCGATCGCGATGCCGGCCGGACTCTGCTCAGCGGCGAGGGAAAGCTCGCGCACCCGCGCCTCCGCCAGGGCGCGCTCGGTCACGTCGCTGCTGACGCCGCGGTAGCCGAGGAAGCCTCCCTCGCCGTCAAACACCGGCTTGCCGCTGGTCCAGATGTAGACGGGCGAGCCATCTCCGCGCGCTGTTCGATAGGTAAAGCCGCGAAACGGCTGATGCGCGGCGAGGGTGGCCTCGAACTGGCGCCATTTCTCCGGCTCCTCCTCGACGTCGGTAGCAAAGTCCGACCGCCGCATGCCGATACGGCCGGCAGGATCGATATGGAACGTGGCGAGGCGATCGGAGACGCGCGTGAAGCGGTGATCCGGCCCGGTCTCCCAGTACCAGTCGGAAGCGGTCTCGGTATAGTCCCGGAACCGCTGCTCGCTCTCGCGCAGCGCGTCTTCGGCGCGCTTGCGCGCGGCGATGTCGCGCTCGAGCCGGGCTTTGGCGTCCTGCAGCTCATCGTAGGCGCGTTGCAAGCTCGCGCAGACGGCATTGAAGGCCGCGACCACCTGATCAAGCTCGTCCGCCTTGGCGCGCGGCAGCCGCCAGAGCTTGAGCGGCTGCGGCGGATGACGGAAATCGTAGCCGCGAAGGCCTTCCGCCATCGAGATGAGATGCCGAGTGATAAGGCGATGAATGATGTAGAGGATGAAGAGCGAGACGAGGAAGGTCTTCGCGCCTTGGCTCACCAGAATGATCAGCACCTTGTCCAGCAGCTCGCGATAGACGCCGGCGAGCGTCGCCTCCACATGCAGCACGCCGAGCTTCTCGTCGGCGCCTTGAATCGGATAGATGATGGGAAAATCTCGGATGATCGCAGCGCCTTCGGCGTGATGGCCCACCGCCATCATCAGCGGGTTGCGGTCGGTGTCCGTCTCGCGAATCTCCACCGCGGCGATGTCCGGCAGCCGCAGGATGCCCTTGAGCTGCAGCTCAAGTTGATTTTGATCGAGGTTCCAGAGGCTTTCGCCAAGACTGCCCAGATAGCTTTGCTGGATCTCGCCGAGGCGGCCCTCGATCACGCCGACGTCGTGGCGGTAGTCGAGATAGAGTTGCAGGGCCGTGAGCACCAAGGTGACGGCCGAGCTGAACAGCAGCACACTCGCCAGCAGGCGGAAACCGATGCCATCGCGCCGACGGAGCAGCGAGGACCAGAGGACGCGACCACCGGGTCGCCGCCGCTCCTCGGAACGACCGCGCCCGACGGCGCGATCCCGTGGCCGCGGGGGGTCATCGCGCAGGCTCGGATCGCGCGCCGGCGTATCCATTTCGCTTTCCCCCGACACTGCAGCGCACCTCCTCGAAGGCGCCGGCGCGTGGATGAGGTTCCGAACCGGCACGGGATCGCGCTCGCGCGGGTTGTACATCCAGTGATCTGATATACTAGGCTGCGCGAGGGGACGAGCCAAGGGGACGACTTTGGTTCGCCCCGCGGCGATGCAGGGAACGCTGCACGGGAAGCAGATCGGACCGGCGATGCCTCGGCAGACCAGGCGAGCCATCATCAGCGGGCTTTCGGCCCTGCTGCTGCCCGCCTCGCAGCCGGCGCAGCTGACGATCCGGCTCGCGAGGCTCGGCGAATTTCCCGATCAGATCGTCGGTGGCGAGATCTTGAGCGTGGTCTATCGACGGCTCGGCATCGCCGTCGAGTTCGTGGATGTACCGGCCAAGCGGGCCCTCACCCTCAGCAGTTCTGGTGAGCTCGATGGCGAGGTGCAGCGGATCGCCGGTATCCAGCGGGACTACCCGACACTGTTGCAGATCTCGCCGCCCATCAACTACATCGAGCCCGCCGCGTTCACGACCGGGCTTCGGTTCGAGGTCCGGGGATGGCAATCGATCAGGAACTACCGCATCGGCATCGTACGCGGTGTCGGCTCGTCCGAGGACGGAACGCGCGGGATGCAAAGCGTGGTGGCCGCAAACAATCTCGACAGCCTGGTCCGCATGCTGGATGCCGGGCGCTTCGACGTTCTCGTCACCGACCTCTTCAGCGGCAGCATTGCGGTGAAGAAGCTGAACCTCGCGTCGCGCATCCGGCCGCTCACGCCGCCGCTGCAGCAGATCTCGATCTACCACTATCTGAACGAGCGCCACCGCGATCTCGCGGAGAAGGTCGCAGCGGTGCTGCGCGATATGGAGGCGAGCGGCGAGCTGGCGCAGCTGCGCACCATGTTCAGGAGGCAGCTGCTCGAGACCTCCTAGTCCGGCGGCGCCGAGGCGCTGCTCCCGCGCTGCGGCTACCCCTTGCTCGGCGGCGGCATCACCACGCGGATGTGCAGCTCTTTCAGCCGCTCCGGCGGCACCGGCGCCGGCGCCTGCATGAGCAGATCCTGCGCCTGCTGGTTCATCGGGAAGGCGACGATCTCCCGGATGTTGGGGGTGTCCGCCAGCAGCATGACGATGCGATCGATGCCGGGCGCCGAGCCGCCGTGCGGCGGCGCGCCATACTTGAAGGCGTTCAGCATACCGCCGAAGCGCGCCTCCACCTCGGAGGCCGGGTAGCCCGCGATCTCGAAGGCCTTGTACATGATCGCCGGCAGATGGTTGCGGATGGCGCCGGAGGAGAGCTCGACGCCGTTGCAGACGATGTCGTACTGGAACGCCTTGATGGTGAGCGGATCCTTGGTGAGAAGCGCCTCGAGCCCGCCCTGCGGCATCGAGAAGGGGTTGTGGCTGAAGGCGACCTTGCCGGTCTCCTCGTCGATCTCGTACATCGGGAAATCGACGATCCAGCAGAAGCGGAACTCGCCCTCGGCGATGAGGCCGAGCTCGCGGCCGATCCGCGTGCGCGCGGCGCCGGCGAGCTTCGCCGCCGCCTCCGGCTTGTCGCAGACGAAGAACACCGCATCGCCCTCGCCCACCTTGGCGAGCGCGCGCAGCTTCTCGAGCCGCGGCGCATCCAGGAACTTGGCGATCGGCCCCTTGGCCGCGCCCTCGGCGAAGACGATGTAGCCGAGGCCGGGCGCGCCCTCGCCCCGGGCCCAGTCGTTGAGCTTGTCGAAGAAGCTGCGCGGCCGCGAGGCCGAGCCGGGCGCCGGGATCGCGCGCACCACCGAGCCCTTCTCGAGCGCGTTCGAGAACACCGCGAAGCCCGATCCCCGGAACACCTCGCCGACGTCGCTCATCACGATGGGATTGCGCAGGTCCGGCTTGTCGGTGCCGTATTTCAGCATCGCGTCGTCGTAGGTGATCTGCGGAAAGGGCGGCTTCGTCACCTTGCGGCCGCCGCCGAACTCCTCGAAAACGCCCGAGAGCACCGGCGCCACCGCCGCGAAGACGTCGTCCTGGGTGACGAATGACATCTCGAGATCGAGCTGATAGAACTCGCCCGGCGAGCGGTCGGCGCGGCTCGCCTCGTCGCGGAAGCAGGGCGCGATCTGGAAGTAGCGGTCGAAGCCCGCCACCATCAGCAGCTGCTTGAACTGCTGCGGCGCCTG
>DATJOK010000067.1:0-17899 GCA_035507155.1 Allostellaceae bacterium | reverse complement strand
GACGCCACCGTCGGGCAGAACGCGCATCAGCAGGTGGAGATCTTCCGCGGCATGGTGGGCGTGACCGGCCTCGTCATGACCAAGCTCGACGGCACCGCGCGGGGCGGCGTGCTGGTGGCGATCGCCGAGAAGTTCGGCCTCCCCATCCATTTCATCGGCGTCGGCGAGACGGCCGAGGACCTCCGCCCCTTCGACGCACGCGCCTTCGCGCGCTCTCTGGTAGGCTTCGACGACTGACAATCACCTTGGGAGGAGCAAGCTCATGGGACCGCAACGCTTCACGCCGCTGACTTTGGAGACGATGAACCCGGAGCAGCGCCGGGTCGCGGAGGGCATCATCAGCGGTCCGCGCGGCGGCATGCGCGGCCCCTTCAACGCGCTGCTGCGCGCGCCGGAGCTCGCCGAGCACGCCCAGAAGCTCGGCGCCTATGTGCGCTTCGGCTGCTCGCTGCCCGAGGCGCTGAAGGAGATGGCGATCCTGATCACCGGCCGGCACTGGACCGCGCAATACGAGTGGTACGCCCATAACCAGCTCGCGATGAAGGCCGGCCTCAATCCGGCGATCTCCGCCGCCATCGCCGAGGGCAAGCGCCCGGTAGAGATGTCGAAGGAAGAGGCGGTGGTCTACGACTTCTGCACCGAGCTCCTGGAGACCCGCACCATCAGCGACGCCACCTTCGCCCGCACCCGCGACACCTTCGGCGAGCGCGGCCTCATGGATCTGGTGGGCGCCGTCGGCTACTACTCGCTGGTCTCCATGTGCCTCAACATCGACCGCTATCCGCTGCCCGAGGGCGTCGCCCCGCCGCTGCAGCCGCTGAAGTAGAGCGTAGGAATAAGCAGAACTAAGTAGCCCCTCGCCCGCATAGCGGGAGAGGGAGGGACCCGCCGCGCAAGCGGCGGGAGGGTGAGGGCATCTCCGCGCGCGTGATATGCTGTGCATCATGTCCCTGCGCCGCGCACGCCAACTACGCCTCACGATGACCGACGCCGAGCGGCGGCTATGGGCCGCGCTGCGAGGACGGCGGCTGCAAGGCTACAAATTCCGTCGGCAGCACCCGCTCGGCCCTTTCGTGCTCGATTTCGTCTGCATCGAGCATCGTCTGGTCATTGAGGCTGATGGCGGGCAGCACGCCGACAACACGAACGACCAGCGCCGCACAAGGTGGCTGGAAAACCGAGGATGGCGCATCATTCGATTTTGGAACAACGAGATCCTTAGTAATACCGAAGGGGTCACGGAGGCCATTCTGAGAGCGCTGAATTCTGAGAATCCATGGCTAGACGGGCAGCCACCCTCACCCTCCCACCGCAAGCGCGGTGGGTCCCTCCCTCTCCCGCTTCGCGGGCGAGGGGCTACTCGTTAGATCCGTGTCTTACTCCGCGGACGCCATATCCAGGATCCGCGCGACGTGGAGCGCCTCGCGGGCCGCGCCGTCGCGGATCTGGTGGCGGCAGCTGGTGCCGCTGGCGGCGAGCACGGTGTTGGCGTCGGCGGCGCGCATCTTCGGGAGGACGCCGAGCTCGCCGATCTTCATCGAGACCTCGTAATGCTCGGCCTCGTAGCCGAAGGAGCCCGCCATGCCGCAGCAGGTGGACTCGAAGGTCTCCACCGCGACACCGGGCAACACCCTAAGCGCCGCCACGCTCGATGCCACCGTGTTGAACGCCTTCTGATGGCAGTGGCTGTGCAGCAACACTTTCGCCGGCGCGGCGCGGCCCACCGGCAGCTTGAAGCGGCCGGCAGCCGCCTCTTCGGCGACGAACTCCTCGAAGAGCTTCGCCTTTGAGGAAAGCCGCTTCGCCTCCTCGCCGGGCAGCATGGCGAGAAACTCATCCCGCAGCGTAAAGAGGCAGGAGGGCTCGAGGCCGACGAGCGGGATATCGCGGTCGAGATAGGGTTTCACCGCGGCGAGCATGCGACGCGCCTCCGCCTTCGCCTCGTCGACGAGGCCGGTCGCCAGCAGGGTGCGGCCGCAGCAGAGCGGGCGCTCGCCCTGAGGCGTCGCCTCGATGACGCGATAGCCGGCGCGCGCCAGCACACTGGCGGCCGCCCGCGCATTCTCCGGCTCGAACCAGCGATTGAAGGTGTCGACAAAGAGGACGACCTCGCGCTCGCCGCTGGCCGCGGAAACCGCGCGATAAGGCGATGAGGACCACGCCGGGAGCGCGCGCCTGGCGCTCATGCCGGTGAAGCGCTCGCCGAGCGCCGCCAGCGTGGGCACGCGGTTGCGCAGATTGAGGAGCGGCGCGGCCCAGGCGACGAAGCGCGCGTAGCGCGGCAGGTAGGCCACCAGACGGTCGCGCAGCGTGAGCGCGTGCTTCTTCCGATAGTGATGCAGGAACTCGATCTTCATCCGCGCCATGTCGACGCCGGTCGGGCACTCGCGCTTGCAGCCCTTGCAGCCGACGCAGAGCGCCATCGTCTCCTTCATCGCCTCCGAGGTGAAGCCGTCGGGGCCGAGCTGGTTGGAGAGCGCGAGGCGCAGCGTGTTGGCGCGGCCGCGAGTGAGGTGCTGCTCCTCCATCGTCGCGCGGAAGGAGGGGCACATGACGCCGGGATCCGCCTTGCGGCAGGCGCCGTTGTTGTTGCACATCTCGACCGCGCCGGCGAAGCCGTTCCAGTCCGACCAGTCCAGCGCCGTGTCGAGCGGCATCGCCTGGTAGCCGGGCTTGAAGCGGAAGAGCGAGCGGTCGTCCATCTTCGGCGGACGCACGATCTTGCCGGGATTGAACATCCCCGTGGGATCGAACTCGTCCTTCACCTCCTCGAAGGCGCGGACGATGCGGGAGCCGAACATCGGCTCGTGAAATTCCGAGCGCACGAGCCCGTCGCCATGCTCGCCGGAATGGGAGCCCTTGTACTCCCGCACCATCGCGAAGGCGGCCTCGGCGATCTCGCGCATTTTTTTGGCGTCGAGCTCCTGCTTCAGGTTCAGCACCGGCCGCACATGGAGGCATCCCACCGAGGCGTGCGCGTACCAGGTGCCGTAGGTGCCATGCTGCTTGAAGACGTTGGTGAGGCGGTCGGTGTAGTCCGCGAGATCGTCGAGGGAGACCGCGCAGTCCTCGATGAAGGAGATCGGTTTCCCCTCCCCCTTCATCGACATCATGATGTTGAGGCCCTGCTTGCGCACGTCCCAGACCGCGCTCTGGAAGCCGGGATCGGTCGCCTCCACCACGCCGCCGGGGAAACCGAGATCGCCCATGAGCTCGATGAGGCGCTTCAAGCGACGGACATTCTCCTCGCCGTCCTCGCCGGCGAACTCCACCAGCAGTAACGCCTCGGGCTCGCCTCTTACGAAGCGGTCGACGATGGGGCGGAAGATCGGAATGTCGCGGGCGAGCTCGATCATGGTGCGGTCGACCAGCTCCACTGCGGTCGGGCCCAGGCCCACGATCGCCTTGGTGGACGCCATCGCCTTGTAGAAGCTCGGGAAGTGGCAGATGCCGAGGACGCGGTGCGGCGGGATCGGCTGCAGGTCCAGCTCGATCTCGCTGAAGAAGGCGAGCGTCCCCTCGGAGCCCACCAGCAGATGGGCCATGTTGTGGCCCTTGTCGTCGATCATGTCGATGTTGTAGCCGCCGACCCGGCGCAGCAGCTTCGGGAAGCGCCGCTCGATCTCGTCCGCTTCCCGCGAGTGGAGCGCCCGCATGTCGCGGACGAGATCGCGATAGCGCTCGGGCATCGCGGTCTCGTCGAAATTGCCGGGCACCTCGCCCATGGTGACGGCCGTGCCATCAGCGAGGATCGCGTCGATCGCCCGCACGTTGTGCACCATGTTGCCGTAGCGGAGCGAGCGCGAGCCGCAACTGTTGTTGGCGGTCATGCCGCCGAGCGTGGCACGGTCGCTGGTGGAGACGTCGACGGGAAAGACGAGCCCGTCCTTCTTGAGCACCTTGTTGAGCTGCTCCAGCACCAGCCCCGGCTGCACGCGGGCGCGCCGGCGCTCCTTGTCCACCGCGACGAGGCGGTTCATGTAGCGGGAGCAGTCGAGCACCAGCGCGCGCCCCACCGTCTGGCCGCATTGCGAGGTGCCGCCGCCCCGCGGCAGCACCGGCACGCCGGCCTCGCGCGCGATCTCCAGCGCCGCCGCCACGTCCTCCTTGTCCCGCGGCACCACCACGCCGATGGGCTCGATCTGATAGATCGACGCATCGGTGCTGTAGCGGCCGCGGCTCGCCGCATCGAACAGCACCTCGCCGCGTAACGTGCGTCGGAGCCGCTCGGCGAGCCCGCTGTCGCCGGGCTTCACCTGGGCGGCGCGCGGCGGGATCTTGGCGCGGCCGAAGACCGCGCCCGGCAGATCGTCCTGGAGGCTCACGGGCTCATCTCCCCGGTGGGATCCTGTTGCGAGAGCGCGTAGCTCTTGTTGTCGAGATGGCTGCGCAGCAGCCGCGCCAGGCGCTCGCCGTCGCGGGCCGTGAGCGCCGCCAGGATCGCCTCGTGCTCGGCGACCGCCTCGTCCCAGCGCATGGGGTTGAGGTTCGCCGCATAGCGCGCCCGGCGGATGCGGCCGGAGAGCTGCGCATAGGTCTGCGCCAGCACCGGATTGCCGGCGGCGTCGACGATCGCCTGGTGGATCGCCTGATTGGCCTTGAAATAGGCCGGTCGGTCGCGCCGCGCGTGATGCGCGAGCATCTGGAAGTGCCGCGCGCGGATCTCGGCGAGATCCTCCTCGGTGAGACGCGCACAGGCGAGCTCGCCGGCGAGCGCCTCCAGTGCGCCGATCACCTTCAGGGTCTGGCCAACATCCTCGGCGGTGAGCGTCGCGACGCGGGCACCGCGATTGGGCAGGAGCTCGATCAGCCCCTCGGCGGCGATTGCCTTCAGCGCCTCGCGGAGCGGCGTGCGCGACACCCCGAAGCGCTCGCACAAGGCACGCTCGGGCACCCGCGATCCCGCCGGCAGCGCTCCCTCGATGATCATGTCGCGCAATTCCTCCAGCAGCTTGCCATGGATCACGGTGCGGCGGCGGGGTCCGACGGCGGGACGGCGCCTCTCTGGAATCGGTGCGGGCTCGGCGAGGGTCATGGAACAAGTCTGGATAAAGTGAATACACTTGTCAAGAATGGCGATTTTATAAGAGATTGACCCTCTCTAAATTGTATGCAAAATGGCTCATCCACCGACCAAGCCAAAGACGAGGAGACGCGGATGAGCCCGTCCTCTGCCGACCGCCGCAACGCCGCCCCGAGCCGGGCCGGCCGCCATTTCCTGCAGATCCCCGGCCCCACCAACGTGCCGGACCGGGTGTTGCGCGCCATCGACGCGCCCACCATCGATCATCGCGGTCCCGACTTCTCCGCCCTCGGCAAAGCGGTCATCGCCGGCATGAAGCGGATCTGCCGCACCGAGGGGCCGGTGGCGATCTTCCCGGCCTCGGGCACCGGCGCCTGGGAGGCGGCCCTCGTCAACACCCTCTCGCCCGGCGATCAACTCCTCGCCTTCGAGACCGGCTGGTTCGCCAGCCTCTGGCGCCAGCTCGCCGAGCGGCTCGGCCTCAAGGTGGAATTCATTCCCGGCGACTGGCGCCACGGCGTCGATCCGCAGAAGCTCGAGGCGCGGCTCAAGGCGGACGGCGCGCATGCCATCAAGGCTGTCATGGTCGTCCACAACGAGACCTCCACCGGCGTCACCAGCCGCGTCGCCGAGGCGCGCGCGGCAATCGACCGCGCGAAGCATCCGGCGCTCCTTCTCGTCGACACCATCTCGTCGCTGGCTTCCATCGACTATCGCCACGACGAATGGGGCGTCGACGTGACGGTGGCGGGCTCGCAGAAAGGCCTCATGCTGCCGCCGGGCCTCAGCTTCAACGCGATCTCCAAGAAGGCGGTGGAGGCGCATAAGAGCGCGAAGCTGCCACGCTCCTACTGGGACTGGGATCCGCTGATCGAGGCCGGCCGGACCGGCTTCTTCCCCTATACGCCGGCCACCAACCTGCTCTACGGCCTCCGCGAGGCGATCGAGATGCTGGAGGACGAGGGGCTGGAAAACGTGTTCGCGCGCCACGACCGCCATGCGGAGGCGACGCGGCGCGCGGTCAATGCCTGGGGCCTCGAGGTGCTGGCGCAGGATCCGCGGGAGTATTCGAGCTCGCTCACCGCCGTGGTGATGCCCGAGGGCCACGACGCTGACGCGCTTCGCCAGGTGATCCTCGACCGCTTCGACATGTCGCTCGGCACCGGCCTCGGCCAGCTCAAGGGCAAGGTGTTTCGCATCGGCCATCTCGGCGACTTCAACGACCTGACCCTGATGGGGACGCTCGCCGGCGTGGAGATGGGTCTCGCCCTCGCCGGCGTGCCGCACAAGAAGGCGGGCGTGCAGGCGGCGATGGACTATCTTGCCGACAAGGCCAAGGCCGCCGCGCGATGAGCGCCGATCTCCTGGAGAGCCGCGAGGACGGCATCGTCACGCTCACGCTCAATCGGCCGGAGAAGCTCAACGCCCTCACCAAGGACCTGTGGCAGCGCCTCGGCGAGGCGCTCCGCCGCCTCGACCGCGACGAGACCGCGCGCTGCATCGTGCTGCGCGGCGCGGGCGGCAAGGCCTTCAGCCCGGGCAACGACATCTCGGAATTCGCGACCGACCGCGCGAATTCCGCCCAGGCGCGGATCTATGGCGCCCTCATGCACGAGACGCTGAGCGCGCTCCGGGAGTGCCGGCATCCGATCGTCGCCCTCATCGAGGGGATCTGCGTCGGCGGCGGCCTCGAGATCGCCGCCAGCTGCGATCTGCGCATCTGTAGCGAGGGCAGCCGCTTCGGCGCGCCGATCGCGAAGCTGGGGCTGGTGATGGCCTACCCGGAGCTCGAGAGCGTGCTGGCGCTGGCGGGCCGCGCTGCGACGCTGCAGCTGCTGCTCGAAGGCCGCATCATCCCCGCCGCCGAGGCGTTCAGGCTGAACCTCGTCTCCCGCATGGTGCCGGATGCCGAGGTGGCTGCGGAAGCTTACGCCACTGCGCGGCGCATCGCCGAGGGCGCGCCGCTGGTGCATTGCTGGCACAAGAAATTCATCCGCCGCCTGGAGCAGGGGAAGCCGATCACGCCCGCCGAGGCCGACGAGGGCTTCCTCTGCTTCGACACCCGGGATTTCCAGATCGGCTACCGCGCCTTCCTCGCCAAGCAGAAGCCGGCCTTCGAGGGGCGCTAGGCCGTAACGGCAGCGGCGGCGGCCCGCTCGGCGATGTCGCCGCGACCGGCGAAGAAGAAGGCGCAGAGCTCCCGGTGCCTCGGATGCTCCCGGAACACCGTGGGAAAATGCAGCGCCGGGATCGGCGCATCCCGGTGCAGCACATCATAGGCGGCGTGGATCTTGTCCAGGAACGCCTTGTCGATGCGCTGATAGGGGCAGCCCATCGCCTCCAGCGCGACGAAGCCCCAGAGCATCGACAGGCCGAGCAGCTGGATCACGTACACGACATGCACGCGGCGCGTCGTGTCGTCGGTCCCCTCGCGCCAGGAATGCAGCGCCGCCGCCGCGTCCCGGGACATCTTGAGGTAGGTGTAGAAGCGGACCAGCGCCTCCACCGTGCGCGGATGCAAGTTGCCGACGTTCTCGGTGACCGAATGGAAGGTCTGGAAATAATCCTCGTCCCGCGGCACGTCCGCAAAGCCGAAGCCGCCGGACCTCGGCGCCTGATAGACCGCGCTCCAGAACGCGAACATCTCCATCGTCGACAGGCCGAATTGGAGCGCCCGGATCTCCGAGGTGAAGAGGCTCGTGAGGTTCTGCCGCGTCGAGGTGATCTTGATGGCGGCGCCGACGCCAGCCAGGAAAATCGTGACCCAGGCCGCCAGCAGGGCGGTCGCCATGGTGTCGTCGAAATCCGGCTTGCCGAGCAGCGAGAGGCGAACCGATCTCGAGAGGACGGGAATCGCCGCGACCAGGCTCGCCGCCGCCAGCGCGGCGACGCCGAGCACGAGATCGGCCCGGTTGAGCGCCCATCTGCGCATGAGTTTCATCGCCACCCCCTTGAAAGTGCCGGTCCGGCTCAGCCCTTCCCCTGCAGCGCCTCCGCCCGCGCCAGCAGACGCTTTGCGCTCAGATAAGTCGGCATCTCCACCATGAGGCCCGCGACCTCCACGCGGTCCTCGCCGCGCCCGCGGGCGGCGTCGAAGGCCTCGACGACGGCACGCGCCTCGGCCACTTGCGCCGACGACGGCGTCATCGCCGCGTTGATGACAGCGACGTGGCTCGGATGGACGGCGCTCTTGGCGATGTAGCCGAGCGCGCGGGCGTAGCGCGCATCGGCGGCGCAGCCCTCGGCATCGGCGAAAGTATAGGGACAGTCCACCGAGAGCACGCCGGCGGCGACGCATTCCACATGGAGGCGCTGGCGCGCGTAGGCGAGTTCGTAACCCTCGCGGCTCCTCGGCGCGCCGAGATCGGCTGCCAGGTCCTCGGTTGAGCCCAGCACCGCGGTCACCCGCGGGCTCGCCGTCGCGATGGCGAGGGTCTGCACCAGGCCGCGGGCGGATTCGATGTTGGGCACGATCTCCGTCGATCCGGAGGGAATGCCGAGCTCGTATTCGAGGCTCTGCACCGCCTCGGCGAGCGCCGCAACCTGGGCCGGCTCCGCCACCTTGGACATCAGCACGATGTCGGGCCGCCCCTGCAGGACGGCGGCGAGATCCTCTCGCCCCTCGGTCTCCAGCGGATTGATCCGTACCGCCGCCAGCGCGCCCGCGGCGCGCCAGGATTCATAGAGCCTCCGGGCAAGGCCGCGCGCCTCCGGCCGCTGCTCCGGCGGCGTGAAATCCTCGAGCTCCTGGATCAGCACATCGGCACCGGTTGCGGGCGCCGCGGCCAGCGCCGCCCGGTCGGCACCGGGCAGGAAGAGCCAGCAGCGCCGGAGCGCCGGGGGGCGGCGGATCGGTCTCGATGACGTCGCCATGGCAACCATGGTGCCGGCTGCCGGGCTGGCGCGCAATCGCGGGGCTTCGCGCGTCGAGCCGCCGGGCTATGATGGTCGCGCGCAATCCACAGGAGCCATGAGAGCGATGACATCTCCCGCGATGACGGACCTCGCCGAGCGTCTGTTCCAGGCCTGGCAGAGCCGGAAGCCGCTCGCCGGCGTGCCGGCGGAGCTCGTCCCCGCCAGCGCCGAGGACGCCTATGGGGCGCAGGGGGCGCTGATCGCGCGGCTGACGCCGGTGCTGGGGCCTATCGTCGGCTGGAAAGTGGGTGCGCCAAACCCCGCCGCCGAGCCCAACGCCGCACCGCTGCTCGCGGACCTCGTGCAGCCCTCGCCGGCACGGATCGGCGGCACGCACCTCCGCGTGCGCGGCCTCGAGGCCGAGCTCGCCTTCCGCTTCGGTCGGGATCTGCCGCCGCGACGCGAGCCCTATGGCGAGGCGGAGGTGAGCGCCGCCATCGCGTCGGTGCATCCGGCAATCGAGCTGGTGGAATCCCGCATCGAGGACTGGCAGGGCGCCGCGCCGCTCTCCAGGCTCGCCGATCTCCAGAGCAATGGCGGCTTCTGCTTCGGGCCGGCGGTCGCCGACTGGCGCGCGGTCGATTACCTGAAGCAGCCGGTGAGCCTGCTGGTGGACGGAAACCCGGTGGCGGAGGCGGTGGGCGGCAACGCGGCAGGCCACCCGCTCCGCCTCCTCGTCTGGCTCGCCGGCCATGCCGGGCGTCTCGGCCGCGGCCTCCGGGCCGGCGACATCGTGACCACCGGTAGCCACACGCCGCTCCGCTTCTCTCCTCCGGCGAGCCGAATCGTGGCTCGCTTCCCTGGCGTGGGCGAGTCGAGTCTCGATCTCACGAGTCCCTGAGAAGTTCCCTCTCAGGAGGCGAAACGCCCGCGTATTCAAGGGTTTCTTGAATACGCTGGTGGGCTAACTAATTCTTAACTATACGCTACTACTTAATGATTGCCGGATCTCGCCTCGAACCCGGCAGAGCGGTCCCAGGGGATTGGGTCGCTTCCAAGGGCAGCCCGGGGGCCATCTGGCGCGAGCGCGACGCAGCCAGGACCGGGTGAGTGTCTTCCCGTGGAAGCGCCAGGAGCGGATTGACCGGAGTGAGACGTCAGATCGTAGCGATCGTCGACGATCGCATCACGAATCTAAAGATCCTCGAGCGTCTCGCGACGTCGCTCAACGACAGCGTCGTGGTGAAGACGTTCGACAGCCCGCTGTCGGCGCTCGACTTCGCCGCCAAGCAGGAACCTGACATCGTCATCACCGATTTCAAGATGCCGGAGATGGACGGAGCCGAGTTCATCCGCCGCTTCCGCGCGCTGGAGAACTGCATCGACGTTCCCGTGATGGTGATCACCGCCTACGAGGACAAGGACCTGCGCTACCGCGCGCTGGAGGCCGGCGCCACCGACTACCTGCTCTCGCCCGTCGACCATCACGAGTTTCGCGTCCGCTCGCACAACCTCCTGATGCTCCGGCGCCAGCAGCTGCTGCTCAAGGAGCGCGCCACCTCCCTCGAGGAGCGCATGATCGAGGAGGAGCGCCGGCACCAGGACGAGCTCCGCCACAGCCATGAGCTGCTGCTGCGGGTCATCGATGCGGTGCCGGTGCGGGTCAGCGCCACCGACCGCAACGGCCGCTTCGTCTTCGCCAACGAGTGTTTCGCCCGCGCCATGGGGCGGCCGGTGCAGGCGATCATCGGCAACACGCTCGCCGAGCTGCAGCCCGGCGAGGACACCGACGCCGCGATGGAGCTCGACCGCTCGCTGATCGCCGGCGAGACCAGGCCCACCGCCTTCGAGGTCGACGTCACCGATCCCGGCGGCGAGCAGATGGTCCTCCTCACCAACAAGGCGGTGCTCGACGACGACGTCGGCCGCCCGATGCTGGTGGTGACGGTCTCCCTCGACATCACCGACCGCAAGAACGCGGAGCTGGCGGTGCTCGCCGCCAAGGAGGTGGCCGAGCTCGCCAACCACAGCAAGACCGAGTTCCTGGCCAATATGAGCCACGAGCTGAGGACGCCCCTCAACGCCATCATCGGCTTCTCGCAACTGATGGCGGACGAGGTGCTGGGTCCGCTCGGCAACACGAAATACACCGGCTACGCCCGCGACATCTGCAACAGCGCCGAGCATCTCCTCGGCATCATCAACGACATCCTCGACGTCTCGAAGCTGGAGGCCGGCAAGTTCGAGCTCGAGGAGGAGCTGATCGAGATCCCGCAGATCACCCGCAATCTCCTGCATTTCGTCGCCGACCGCGCCAGCGCCCTCGAGGTCACCATCGACACCGAGATCGAGCCCGGCCTGCCGCGGCTGCGCGCGGACGCCCGCAAGCTGAAGCAGATCCTGCTCAACCTGGTCACCAACGCGCTGAAGTTCAGCCAGCCGGGGAGCCGCGTCACCTTGCGCGCGCGCACCCACAACGGCGCCATCATGATCGAGGTGGTCGATCGCGGCATCGGCATGGACGACGGCGAGATCGCCACCGCGATCACGCGCTTCGGCCAGGTGGCGAGCACCTGGAACCGCAAGCACGCCGGCACCGGCCTCGGATTGCCGCTGGCGATCGGCCTGGTCGAGCTGCACGACGGCAAGCTCGACATCCGCAGCCGCAAGGGCGAGGGCACCACGGTGACCGTCACCTTCCCGGCGGAGCGCTCCGCGCCGCAAGAAAGCGCGCGCGCCGCGGAGCAGCATGCGCCCGATCCCGCTCCCGCGCCTTGAGCACCCCCCAATAGCCGATCAGAGGGCAACCGACCCGTGATCGTGCACCGGAAGGCGGCGGCGCAAGAACCCCTGGATCCGATGATCCGGCGCCACAGCGTGCTGGTGGTGCTCACCCTCTCCTTCGTCTCCGTCTTCTCGCCGGGCTTCCTCGCCACCGTGCTCTGGGGTCAGCACGCGGCATCGCTCTTCCCGATGGACGGGCTGCCGCTGGTGGGCGCGCTCGCCGCCGGCGCCGTCGCCTGCGGCATCACCGCGCTCTGGCGCGGCCTCGACACGCTGACGCGCGCCTTCTCCGCCCGCAGCGACACCGAGCACGAGCAGATCATCATCCGCATCATCTTCGTCAGCATCGTCTTCGACTACAGCCTGGCGGCGATGACCTTCCAGCCGGGCGATGCCGGCTCCGCCAAGGCCGCCTTCGCGATGGGGATCGGCGTCGCGGTGAGCTGGATCTTCCTGCTGCACCTGATGGTGCGGCCGGGGCCGATGCCGCTCCGCCGCACCCTCGCCATGCTCGCCGATCTCGGGTTCCTCTCCGTCTATCTGCATTTCGGCGGCGGCGGCGCAGCCGCGTGGTACGGGATCTATCTCTGGGTCGGCATCGGCAACGGCCTGCGCTACGGCCTCGGATCGCTGGTGCAATCGACGGTGGTGGGCGTTGTCGGCTTCGCCGCCGTCATTGCCACCACGCCGTTCTGGAACCAGCATCTGCCGCTCTCCGGCGGCCTCGTCTTTGCCTTGATGGTGCTCCCCGCCTATCTGACCTCGCTGATCCGCAATCTCACCGAGGCGAAGGCGCAGGCGGAAGAGGCGAACGCCGCCAAGAGCCGCTTCCTCGCCATCATGAGCCACGAGCTCCGGACGCCGCTCAACGCCATGATCGGCCTCGACGCCATCCTTCGCCGGACCAAGCTCGACGCGCGCCAGCGCGACATGCTGGCGACAATGAATTCCTCCGCCCGGGCGCTCCTCACCCTCATCAACGACATCCTCGACATCTCCAAGATCGAGGCCGGCAAGTTCGCGCCGACGGTCGAATCCTTCGATCTCCACGCGGTGATGAACGGCACGCTCGCCATGCTGCGCCCGCAGGCGAGCGCCAAGGACCTGAAGCTCGACTACCGCATCGATCCGGAGCTGCCCTTCTCGCTCCGAGGCTGGCCGCACCAGCTGCGCCAGATCCTCACCAACCTGGTGGCGAACGCGGTCAAGTTCACCGACAAGGGCCGCATCTCCGTGGTGGTGGACGTGATCGGCGTCGAGCCCGACAAGGCGGCCTTCCGCCTCTCGGTGCGCGATGAGGGCATCGGCGTTCCCGAGGAGGCGCAGGAGAAGATCTTCGACCTCTTCACCCAGGCGGACGGCGCGGTGACGCGGCGCTACGGCGGCACCGGTCTCGGCCTCGCGATCGTGAAGCAGCTGGTCGAGCTGATGGGCGGCACCGTCGCGCTCACCAGCGTGCCCGGCAAGGGCAGCACCTTCACGGTGGAGCTGGTCTTCACCCGCGAGCCGGAGCCCGCCGCTGAGAGCTTCGATCTTCGCGGCAATACCGTCCTCGCGGTGACCGACGATCCCGAGCTCGCGATCTGGCTGCGCGGCCGCATCGAGCACTGGCACGGCACGTTGCGAAGCTTCAAGGAAGTGGCGGGCGTCGGGCAGTTCATCGCCAACCGGCCGCCGGACGATACCCGCCCCATCCTGCTGGTGGACGGCCGCCACGATCCCGTCGATGCGCTGGGCGCCGCCTCGCGCGCCGGCGGCACCGGGCCGGAGCCGCTGATCCTGCTGCTGGCGGACACCGACCACATCGAATCGCTGGCGACCCTGGCGGGCGGACGGGTGAGCTCGCTGCTGCGCGCGCCCATCGACGAGACCCGGCTGATGCGCGCGCTCCACGCGCTGCCGACGCGCGAAGGCGGGGTCTCTGCCGGCGAGGAGGCCGAGGGCAAGACCAGCAGCGACATCACGCCGACGCGCCGGCCGCTGAAGATCCTGCTCGCCGAGGACAATGCGCCCAACCGCATGATCATCCAGCGCATCCTCGAGCTCGGCGGGCACACGGTGCTGACCGCCAGCGACGGCGAGGAGGCGCTGCAGATCCTGGAGCAGCCGGGCATCAACCTGGTGCTGATGGACATCAACATGCCGGAGCTCTCCGGCTACGAGGCGGCGAAGCTCTACCGCATGGCGCATTCGGAGGAGCCGCGACTGCCGATCCTCGCGCTGACCGCCGACGCCACCAGCCAGACCGAGCGGCTCTGCCGCGAGGCCGGCATGGACGGCGTCCTCACCAAGCCGATCGAGGCGGCGCATCTGCTGGCGACGCTGGAGTCGATCGCGGTGCGCGCCGCCGCCGGCCAGCCGATCGATACGCTGACGCCGCCCGTCGAGCCGCCGCCCAATGTGGTGACGCCGATCGCCCAGCACCCACGCTACGGCGCCGAGACCGGCGCAGTGCTGGACGAGGCGGCGGTGGAGGCGCTGAAGGCGCTGGGCGCCGGCAGCGACTTTTTCAACGACGTGATCGAGAATTTCCGCTCGGACGTGCGCGAGATCCTGGACCAGATGGCCCGCGCCGCGGCGAAGCGCGATCTCCGCGCCTTCCGCGACCATGCGCATTCGCTCCGCAGCAGCGCCGCCCATATCGGCGCCGTGCGCTTCTACCGCACGCTCTTCGCACTCCGGGATCTGACCGCCCAGCAGCTCGACAAGGACGGCAACGCCCTCCTGGAGAAGCTCCGCGGCGAATACACCAAGCTCGACGCGGCGCTGCGCCAGCAGGCGCAGGAAGCGCGCAGGGTATAGGGCGGCAGCCCTACTCCGCGGCCTCGGCGCCGACGCGGTTGCGGCGGCGGTCCTGGGCGCTCACCAGCCGCGCCATCTTGCGCAGATCAGCCTCCTGCAGTCCGAGCGCCGTGTCGACCCAGCTCACGGCGATGTCCATGAGCTCGTCGATCTTGATCGGGTTGACCCGGTCGCGGGCGCGAAAGATCGCGCGGTGCGCCGCGTGGCGGCGGCCGCTGCGGCCGATGTACTCGTAGAGCGCCTCGGTGCCGCAGCCGTCATCGGCGAGCACGTCGACGACGCCGAGCTGATAGAGCTCCTCGGCGGTGTAGAGCCGGCCGCTGGTGATCATGCGCTCCGCCTGGGCGGGCGCGATGCGCCGGACGAGGTAGCTGTAGGCGCCCATGCCCGGGAAGAGATTGAACAGGATCTCCGGCAGGCCGAACTTGGCGCTGCGCTCGGCGATGATGAGGTTGGACGAGAGCGCCGCCTCGAAGCCGCCGCCCAGCGCATCGCCGCGCACCAGCGAGACGGTGATGATCGGGAGGTTGAGGTTGGTGGCGTTGGCGTAGCCCTCTTCCACCACCGCCCGCGCATAGCGCAGGAGCCCGTCGCGATCCTGGCGGCGGATCAGCGTCGCGAAGAGATCGAGATCGCCGCCGAGGTTCCAGACCTGCGGCATCCGCGAATCCCAGACCACGTATTTGACCGGCGAGGTGCCGCCGCCCGCCGCGAACAGCGTGCGCACCATGTCCTGCACGCGCTGGATGTCGCGCAGCAGCGCCGGGGTGAAGCTGGGCCTTCCGCGGAAGTGGAAGTAGGCGAACAGCACTCCCTCGGTGCCGTCGAACACAACGTCCATCTCCTCGAAGGGGATCGCCGCGATGCGGGCCTCGATGGTGGAGGCGCTGATCTCGCCGCGAGTGGCGGGGACGGCCTCCGTCCGAGGGCTATTCAGGCTCGGCAATGGTATAGAAGTCCTGCCGAGTTCTACTAATTGGATCTGCGCGCTCATGTCGGAAGGTTCCCCTGGTGCACCGGGGTGTGCCGCCGCACCCCCGATATAGAACTGCGTCCGTCGTTTTCGCGTCCGAAAACTTTACGGCACCTCCCGGCTTTTCTTCTAGCAATATTTCATTAACCACTTGAGATTGCTGCGTTTGTCTTAACCAATCTTAACGACGCTTGTAATAGGCGAAGGCTGTTCAAGAACTACTACATATATCCCATACGCCCATATTCCTGGACACTTCCCGCGAGAACCCGCCGAGATGTGCCTGGGGATAACCACCCTAAATGGGTAGATTATAGGTCGGTCGGACGCGCGGCTAAGATTTCTCCTGGACGGCGTCCCCTAAGGTAGTGATTTCAACCGTAGACAGGCACTCTGGCCCGAGAGGCGGTTGAATTGCGCGACCGTATAGGAAAGCAAATAGTCATGCAGATCGCGCGCGTTACGCGCGCTTTCCCTGAGTTCCTCTCGCGCTGGGAAGTCACGGCGAGAATTGCGCGATCAGTTGGCTCGTCGCCGCCTTGTAGGCGGCAAGCTTCAGCCGCGCCACCTGGTCCTGGTCGGAGGATTCCCGATTGATCGAGGCGCTGAGCGCCGCGTCGTCGAGGGCGTCCGGCGAGAACATCGCCCAGCCGCCGGAGCGCACATCCACCACGATCATGCGGAGTCGAATCCGCATCCGCTGCGTCTCGTCCGGCACGACAGATCCCACCACCGGGACCCAGGAGACGAGCTTGCTCGCCTCTCCGGCCCGAGCCGATTCCAGCACGCCCCAATAGCAGACGATCGTCTCGGCACCGGCACGCGCCGCCGCCATGCGCAGCGCCGAGCTGTAGTCCGGCGAATTGACGGCGGGCGCGGCGGCGTATTGCGGCACGCCATTGCGTGTGAGCGGCACTCCGGAGAATGACTTCACGTCAAAGAGCGGCGCCATCGCCTGCAGCATCGCGTCGTCCGGCAACAGCGCGCCCGACTGGATCAGCATGATGGCATCGCCGCGACGGAGCACCGGCTTGCGATGCATATCGAGGGCATGGGCGATCGCCGCGTCCGTGCTGCCGCTGGTGGGATCGACGCCGATCACGTCGAACTCCGAGAGCTCGCCGTGATAGAGCGGATTGTAGGATTGGCCGGGATAGCCGGAATTCGAGATCGAGCGCGTCGCGCAGCCCGACAGCAGCATCAGAGCCATGACGCCGAGCGCCACCGCGCGCGGCAGAGCCGACCACCCACCCATCGGAGCCTCCCTCGCTTGCAGCCCGAGGCTCTGCTAATCGGCGAGCGTGATGGCGGAAATCAGCGCTCTTTGTGGCACCGCTGTGGCATTTGGCCAGGACGTCTCAGACCGTCGCTACCGGCGTCGCCGGCGAGCCAACCGCGCCCGGCAGCCGCAGCGGCGGCGCCGTCAGCAGGAAGCGGTAACGCTTGCGGGCGCGCAGCCAGTCGGCGAGCTCGCTCAGGTACCAGATCTCGCCGAGATTGACGCCGAGCTTGAAGAGGCAATGGGCGTGGAGCGGCAGCGAGGCGCAGTGATCCTCCTCGCAGGGCCGCGACGGCGAGGCCTCGACCGCGTAGTTGTCGGCGATGAGCGAGACCAGGCCGCTCTTGGTGATCCAGTTGAGGAGCCGCTCATCGCGCCCGTCGAGGGCGGCGCAGCTCTTGTGCAGCGCCTCGTCGGTGGGCTCCTTCTTCATGTCGAGGAGCTGCTGGGAGAAGCCGGTGCGCAGGCACACCATATCGCCCTCCTCCACGGTGACGCCGTCCTTCGCCATCACCTGCATGAGATCGTCATAGCCGACGAGCTTGCGCTCGCGGCCGTAATGCGCCTCGAGATCGATCATCACGGCGCGGCCCTGGATGCAGGACGTCGCCATGTTCTCGACGCCGAGCGCGCGGGCGCCGGGCTCGGCGCCACCAGGATCCTGCGGCGCGATCACATGCTCGCCGGCGCGATAGCCGTTGTAGTAGACGCGCTCCGCGACGCCGTCGCCGTCGGCATCGAAGAGCTGGCCGACATGGGCGAGGCTGTCCCATTGCGTCGAGTACTGGAGATGAATGAAGCAGGCGTCGTCGGAGATGACGTCGGTGAAGCGCGGATCGAGATCGCGGAGCGCGAAATTCATGTTCGGCCGCCCCTCGCGGATGGTCGGCTGCAGCTTCGGCGGATGGCGGCGCGGGTTGAGCTTGCTGCCACCGGGATAATCGAGCGGGAGCGAGAGGCAGAAGGTGCGACCCTCCTTCACCTCGGCGATGCCCTCCAGCACCTTCTTCGGCGTCAGCAGGTTGAGACGGCCGCGCTGATCGTCGGGGCCGAAATCGCCCCAGGTGGATCCCGCCGGACGGTGCTTCCAGCGTCGAGTCTCGGCCATATGCTCCTCCCTCTGTTCGTCTTTGGCTGCGAAGCAAGCCGCAGGCGCCGCCTCGCCGTCAAGCCCCAGGCATCA
>DATJOK010000066.1:0-10770 GCA_035507155.1 Allostellaceae bacterium | reverse complement strand
ACGAAGGCGACCACGCGCTCGCCCCATTCCGGATCGGGCGCACCGACGACGGAGACCTCGATCACGTCGGGATGGCGCAGCAGCACCTCCTCGATCTCGCGCGGATAGATGTTGCTGCCGCCGGAGATGATCATGTCCTTGGAGCGGTCCATCAGCGTCAGGAACCCGTCGCCGTCGAAGGCGCCGACGTCGCCGGTGTGCAGCCAGCCGCCGCGCAGCGTGGTCGCCGTTGCCTCCGGATTGCGCCAGTAGCCGCGCATCACGGAATCGCCGCGCACCAGGATCTCGCCGGGGGTGCCCGCCGGCTGGGGTGCGTCCTCCGCATCGGCGACGCGCACCTGCACGACGCTCTGCGGCACGCCGACCGAGCCAAGGCGGTCGTCGCGCCCGGCCTTGTAGGCGTCCTCCACCATGGCGCGGGTCATGCCGGTGATGGTCATCGGCGATTCGCCCTGGCCGTAGAGCTGGGCGAAGCGGAAGCCGAAGCGACCGAGCGCCGCCCTGAGATCCGCCACGTACATGGGGGCGCCGCCATAGACGATGGCGCGGATCGCCTCGACATCGGCGGCGTGGCTGCCGGGATGATCCACCAACCGCTTCACCATGGTCGGCGCCGCGAACATCGAGAGATCGCGCCAGGTTTTCAGGAGATCGAAGATCTCGGCGGGATCGAACTGACCGCTCGCCGGCACCACCTGGCAATGCCCCTGCATCAGGTGCGGCACGATGTAGAGGCCGGAGCCATGCGACATCGGCGCCCCATGCAGCAGGCAACCGGACTCGGCGGGCGGATCGACGTCGATGCAGTAGCTGAGCGCCATGGCGAGAAGGTTGCGATGGCTGAGCATCGCGCCCTTGGGCCGGCCGGTGGTGCCGCTGGTGTAGAAGAGCCAGGCGAGATCATCGGCCGCGACATCGGCCATCGGCAGCGGATCGCCAGTGCCGAGCGCCGCGAACTCGGCGCCCGAGACATCGAAGATCGGCGCCGAAAGATTGGCCGCGGCGCGCGCCGCAGCCGCCGTCTCGACGAGGTCGGGGGTGGCGAAGATCGCGGCGGCACCGGCGTTCTCCAGAATGAAGGCAACCTCGCGCGCGTGCAGCTTGGCGTTGATCGGCACCGCCGAGAGCCCCGCATGCCAGGCGGCGTAGAGCAGCTCCACATAGATGGGCGCGTTCTTCATCAGCAGCGCCACCCGGTCGCCGGTCGCGAGGCCGAGCTTGTTGCGCAAGCCGCCGGCGCGGCGCGCCACCCGCCCCCGGAGCTCGGCCCAGCTCGCGACGACGGTGTCGCCCAGCGCCACCGCCGGCGCGTCAGGCCGGAGCAACGCGTTCCGCAGGAGATGCGCGGCGAGGTTCATCTCAGGGGGTCAGGCGGCGTATTCCGCCCGCTTCGGCGTGAAGACGTCGAGGTTCAGCACTGGCTCGCTGCCGACCACGACACCCCAATGTCGCGCGTTGGGCGGCACCACCAAGAGACCCCCCGGCCCAAGCCGGGTCACCGTGTCGCCGATGTGGAAATCGATCTCGCCGCTCAGGATATAGACGATCTGCTCATGCGGATGATCGTGCGGCCGCGGCTCGTGGCCGGGCATCAGGCGATTGAGCGAGACGGTGGCGCCCTCGCCGGAGAAGGCCTTGCGCTCGACGCCCTCGCGCACCTTCTCCCAGGGCAGCTTGTTCCAGTCGACATGGTGGATGTTCACGGGGGGTCTCCTTTCTCAGGGGTTCCAGGATAGCATCATGACGCCTTGCGGGCGCCCAGGATGCCGGCCGGGCGCAGCAGCAGGAACAGCAGCAGGATTGAGAGCGCGACCACGTTCTTGTAGCCGGCGCCGACCACGACGATGGCGATCGACTGGGTCACGCCGAGCAGAATGCCGCCCAGGAAGGCGCCCAGCGGATTGCCGAAGCCGCCGACGATCGCCGCGATGAAGCCGCTGATGGCGAAGGGCACGCCGAGATTATAGGCCACGAACTGCGTCGGCGTGATCAGGATGCCGGCGATGGCGCCGAGCCCGGCGCTGATCGAGAAGGCATAGGCCAGCATGCGCGACACCGGCACGCCCAGCAGCGCCGCCGCCTGCGGATCGACGGCGCAGGCGCGCATGGCACGGCCGGTCTTGGTGCGGCTGAAGAACAAGGCGAGCGCCCAGATCAGCAGCAGCGAGATGGCGACGATCCAGAGGAGCTGCAGACTGACCGCCACGGGACCCAGCCTGAGCGGTCCCCCGGCGGTGAAGCTCGGCAGGGATTTCGGCGCGTCGCCCACCAGGAGCAGGGTCGCGCGCTCCATCACGATCTGCACCGCGAGCGTCGCCAGGATGATCACGAAGGTATTGGCCTTGCGGCTCCAGAGCGGCCGCACCACGAGGCGGTCGACCACCAGGCCGAGACCGGCAACCAGCATGACGGCGATGATCGCCGCCGGCAGCAGTGCGAGCCCAGCCCGGGCATAGAGGACATAGGTCACCATGCCGCCCAGCATCACGAAGCCGCCCTGGGCGAAGTTGACGATGCCGCTGGCGTTGTAGATGACGCAGAAGCCGATGCCGATCAGGCCATAGACGCAGCCGACGCCGATGCCGCTGACCAGGAACTGCAGGAGGAGCGCGGGGCTAAGCATGGAGCGCCGTCTCCGTGGTTCCGAGATAGGCCTCGAGCACCGCAGGATCGCGGGCGACCGCCTCGGGCGTGCCGTCGGCGATCTTGCGGCCGAAATCCAGGACGACGATCCGCCGCGCGATCCCCATCACCAGCCGCATGTCGTGCTCGATCAGGAGGATGGTGACGCCGCGCCGGTTGATGGCGCGGATGATCTCGGCGAGCGCATCGGTCTCGGCGGTGTCGAGGCCGGCCGCCGGCTCGTCGAGCAGCAGCAGGCGCGGTCCCGCCGCCACCGCGCGGGCAATCTCCAGCAGGCGCTGCTGCCCGTAAGTGAGCTGGCTCGCCGGCGTCTCGGCCCGATCCGACAGCCCCACCAGCGCCAGCAGCTCCCGCGCCTTTGCGGCGATCTCGACCTCCTCCGCCCGCATCCGGCGCGATCGGCCGAGCGCCGACCAGGCGCCGCCACGGGTCGAGAGATGGAAGCCGACGCGGACATTCTCCTCCGCGCTCATCTCGCCGAAGAGGCGCACCAGCTGGAAGGTGCGGACGACGCCGCACGCCGCGACCTTGTGGGGCGAAAGCCCGGTAAGGTGGGTCCCAGCGAAGGTGACCGTGCCCGCTGTCGGCGGATGCGCGCCGGAGATCAGGTTGAAGAGCGTCGTCTTGCCGGCGCCGTTCGGCCCGATGACGGCGTCGATGCCGCCGGCCTCGATCGAGAAAGTGACGTCGTTCACCGCCAGCAGCCCGCCGAACGCCTTGGTCAATCCCTGGATCTCGAGCAGACTCACGACTTGCTCCCCGGCTTGAACGGCACGCCGCGATCCACCGCCGCAAGCCCCTTGGGCGCATAGATCAGGATCACCAGCAGACCCACCCCATAGACGAGATCCTGATAGTCCTTGAGACCGCTCACCGCCTGCGGCAGAGCCTCGACGATGAGGGCGCCGATCAGCGGGCCGCTTACGTTGCCGATGCCACCCACATAGAGCATGGTGAAGCCCAGCACGACCATGCTGAGCCCGAACACCTCGGGGCTCACGAAGCCCACGTACTGCGCCATCAGCGAGCCGGCGATCGAGGCGTAGACGGCGGCGATGACGAAGGCCCAGAGCTTGTAGCGAGTGACGTCGACACCGAGGGCCTGCGCCGCCTCCTCGCTGCCGGCGATGGCGCCGAGCGCGCGGCCGAAACGCGAGCGCCGGAGCCTGACCGCCGCCCCCATGCCGAGAGCGGCGATCGCCAGCAGGACGATCGCCTGCAGCCGCTCGTTGTCGATCTCGAATCCTGCAAAGCCGAGCCCGGGAATGCCGGAGATGCCCATATAACCCTGGGTGAGGCCGTTCCACTGCACCGCCACCTCATAGGCGATGAGACCGAGCGCGAGCGTCGCCATGGCGAGGTAATGACCGCGCAACCGCAGCGTCGGATATCCCACCGCCGCCGCGATCGCCGCCGAGAGCAGCGCGCCGCAGACCAGCGCCGCCAGCGGATCGAGGTGGAGGCGCGTGGTCAGCACGGCGGTCGCGTAGCCGCCGAGCGCGGCGAAGGCGTTCTGGCCGAAGGAGACCTGGCCGGTATAGCCCATGAAGAGGTTGAGGCCGGAGACGAAGAGCGCGTAGATCGCCGCGAAGCAGACCACGGTCACGAAATAGCCGCCGAAGGCGACGATGACCGCGATCGCCGCGCAGGCGACAAGCAGCATCGCCGGCAGGCGCCGGCGCGCCGTGGCCCGCTCAGGCGAGATAGAAGCGAGCGAGGTCATGGGCAGAGCTCAATTGATCGGGCGTCCGCTCGGCGGCGATGCGGCCGAGGGAGAGGACATAGGCTCGCTGCGCGAGCTTGAGGGCGAGCGGCGCCTTCTGCTCCACCAGCAGGATGGTGAGGCCGCTCCGATTGAGCTCGCCGAGCGTCTCCAGGATCTCGGCGGCGATGCGCGGGGCGAGGCCCAGGGACGGCTCGTCCAGCATCAGGAGCGTAGGGTTCGCCATCAGGCCGCGGCCGATCGCCAGCATCTGCTGCTCGCCGCCGGAGAGCGAGCCCGCCGCCTGGCTCTCGCGCTCCCTGAGGCGCGGGAAGAGCTCATAGACTTTCGCGCGGCGCGCCGCCACCTCGCCATGATCGCGGGCGAGATAAGCGCCGAGCTCCAGATTCTCCCAGACGCTCAGCGGTCCGAAGATGCCGCGGGATTCCGGCACCATGATCATGCCGCGCTGGGCGCGCGCCCGGGTCGAGAGCCGCTCGACCGCGGCATCGCCGAAGCGGATCGCGCCGCTGCCGGGGATCAGACCCATGATCGCCGAGAGCAGCGTCGACTTGCCGGCGCCGTTCGGCCCGAGCACCAGCACGAACTCACCGCGGCTCACAGCCAAGTCGACGCGCTTCAGCGCCTCGACCTGGCCGTGCCGCGCCGAAAGTCCCCTGATGTCGAGCAGGGCCGCCATCGGCCGCCTATTTCGCCACCCGCGTCTTGCCGTCGATGATCTGCGCCAGGAAGAACGGGTTCTGCGTCAGGCCGTAGTGGTTCTCCGGCGACATATTGTAGATGCCGGTGGTGCCCTGGAAGTTCTGCAGCTTCTCGAGCGCATCGCGGATCGCCGGCCCCTTGGTGGAATTGGCGGCCTTGGCCGCCGCCGTCACCAGCGCCACCGCGTCCCAGCCGCGCGCCGCCCAGTTCGGATCGCGATCGCCGTACTTGGCGCGCCACGGCTGCAGGAAGTCCGCGATCGCGGTCTTGAGCGGGCTCGCCGGCAGCGCGTCATAGACCTGGGAGGGCGAGGCCACGAAGAAGAACTTGTCGCCCATCACCTGCGCCACCGGCTTGAAGACGGCGACGTCCTCGAGGCTGGTCAGCATGATGAGGTTGAGGCCGAGCTGCTGGATGTTCTTCGCCGCGGTCAGCGTCGAGCCGCCGAGCCCGATCTTGAGGATGGCGCCGCCGCCCTCCGCGTTGATCTTGGCGATCTGGACGCTGAGATCGGCGTCGTTCTGCTCGTACTGCTCCGACGCCACCATCGTGAGGCCGTAGTTTCCGGCCTCCTTCTCCGCTGCCGCGTTCTGCAAGTTCGAATAGGGGGTGGGATCATGCAGCACGCCGAACTTCTTGATCTGCGTGTTATCGCGCAGGTATTCGAGCCGCTTCTCCACCTCGAAGCGCGGCGGCGGGATGGTGGCGAAGGCCCAGTGCACCTGGTCCGGCTGGTTCGGCAGGATCGAGCACAGCACCATCGGGATCTCCGCCTTCACCACCATGGGCGCGGCGGCGAAATTGCCGGCGGAGACGCAGCCGCTGACGAAGACGTCGACCTGGTCGGAGGAGATCATCTTCTTATAGACGGTGACCGCCTGCTGCGGATCGGAGTGGTTGTCCTCCACCACCACCTCGACCTTGCGGCCGAGAAGCCCGCCCTTGGCGTTGAGCGCCGCCACCGCCACCTCGACGCCGTCGCGCCAGGCGGTGTCCACCGTCGCCGCGTAGCCGGTGAGCCCCGCCGAGATGCCAATCTTGTAGGGCTCCTCCGCCGCCGCCGGCAGAGCCGCCAGCACCAGCGCCAGCATCGCCAGCGCCACGGTCTTCAACCTCCTCATGTCTTCCTCCCCACTTTCATTTTGATTGGTGCCATTCGGAGGGCCGCCTAGGCCGCACCGTATCCGCCGCCGCCCGGCGTCTCCAGCAGGACGACGTCGTCCGGCTGCATCGTGATCTTGCGCGCCTCGGAGACCGGCTTGCCGTTGACGAGGAAGCGGCCGGCCTTGCCCGGGTCGCCGCCGCCGAGCCCGTCCGGGCCACGGTCGAGCCGGCTCGGCACCGCGTTCAGCAGCCAGGGATGACGCGTGCGCATGCGGAAGCCGATGATCTGCCCGTCGCCGCCCTGGGTATGGCCGGCGCCGCCCGAGCCCAAGCGCAATTCGCGCCGCTCGAACACGATCGGCATCGCCGCCTCCAGGATCTCCACCGGCACCGCCGCGACGCCGGTCGGATAGCAGGTGGCGCTGGGGCCCGGCTTGGTCGCCCGCGCGCCCATGCCGCCGGAATAGTTGAACATCGAGGAGGTGAAGGGATCGCCGCTCTCGCGCCGACCCTGGATCTGCACCGTCCAGACCGCGCCAGAGCCCTCCGCCAGCACGCGGTCGGGAATGACCTGGTGCAGCGCCTTCATGATCGGCATCGGCACGAACATGCCGACGACGTGGCGGGCATTGACCGGCGCCGGATAGGCGGCGTTGACGATCGAGCCCTTGGGCGCGGTCACCTTGATCGGCGCCAGCGAGCCGTGATTGTTGGGGAGCTCGGGATTGAGGCAGCTGCGGATGGCGAAGGTCGAATAGGCGTGGGTGTAGTTCATCACCACGTTGATGCCGACCGGGCTCGCGCCGGAGCTCCCCGCGAAGTCGATGGTGACGTCGCCCGCCTTGTTGTCGATGGTGACCGCGGTCTTGAGAGTGATGATCTCGCCGCCCGGCACGTCGAACCGGCATTCGCCGTGCCAGGTGCCGGCGGGGAGCGCCTGGATCGCGCGCCGGGTCGCCAGCTCCGAGCGGCGGATGATCTCGTCGGCAAGCTCCTCGATATCGGCGAGGCCCTGGCGCTTGCAGAGCGCGATCAGCCGCTCGCCGCCGGTGCGGCCGCTCGACACCTGCGCCGCGAGGTCACCGAACACATGGTCGGGCGTGCGGACGTTGTGGCGGATGATGTCGTGCAAGAGCGCGTTGGGCGTCCCCGCCTCGTAGAGCTTGGAGGGCGGAATCCAGAGTCCCTCCTCGTGCACGTCGCGGGCGCCGGCGCCGACGCCATAGCCGCCGATGTCGGTGTGATGGATGGTCGAACCGATGTAGCCGATGAGGCGCGCGTCCCGGAAGATCGGCGAGAACACGGTGATGTCGAAGAAATGCCCCGCGGACATCCAGGGATCGTTGGTGATGACCACGTCGCCGGGGACCAACTTGCCGTCGAAGAGCTTGGCGAGCGTGCCGCCGGCAGCCGCCAGCGAGTTGATGTGGCCGGGCGTGCCGGTATTGGCCTGCGCCACCATGCGGCCGCGAGCGTCGAAGAGCGCGCTGGCGAGGTCGCCCGCCTCGCGCACGATCGGGCTGAAGGCGATGCGCTGCAGCGCCTTCGCCTGCTCGCTGACGATGCCGATCAGGTTCGACCAGAGGATCTCGAGCTCGATGCCGTCCAATTTCATGGGGTTCATGCCTTCCGCTGGGCGACGACGCAGCCGATCCGGTCCACCACCGCTTCCCAGTCCGGCAGCAGGACGATGGTGGTCTCGCGCTCCTCGATGATCGCGGGGCCCGCGATCTTCTGGCCGACCGCGAGGCTTTGGCGGTCATAGACCGGCACCTCGCCGGCCTCCGGCCAGAGCAGGATCTTGCGCCTGGCCTTGGGCTTGCCGGTGCCGGTGCTGGCGGGCGCCGTCGCGTGCACCGCGATCTCGGGCCCCTGGGCAGTGACGCGCCAGCTCACGATCTCCACCGGCACATGGGAGGGATTGACGCCGTACTGCGCGTGATAGGCCGCCTCGAAGGCGCGCCGCACCATCTCCACGTCGCGGCCCTGGCGCGGATCGCGCTCGAAGCTGATGCTGACCTCGTTCTGCTGGCCGAAATAGCGGAGGTCGGCGCCGAAGACGAGACGCACGGAGGCGCGCGGACAGCCGGCCTCGACCAGCGCCGCGGTTCCCTCCTCGATCATCTCGGAGAGCACGCGGTCGACGGTGCTCCAGTCGAGGGCGTCGAGCTTGCCGATGGCGCTCCGCACCAGGTCGAGGCGCACCGGCGTCACCAGGGTGCCGAAGGCCGAGAGCACGCTCGCCTGCGGCGGGAAGATCACGGCGGTGCTCTGCAGCAGCGCGCCCACCGCGCAGGCATGCACCGGGCCGGCGCCGCCGAAGGCGAGGAGCGGCAGGCCGCGATAGTCGACGCCGCGGTCGGTGGCGTGGGTACGCGCCGCCGCCGCCATGGTCTCGGCGACGATGCGGTAGATGCCGCCGGCGGTCTGCGCGAACTCGGTGCCGAGCGTGTCGCTGAGCCGGCCGATCGCCGCCTCCGCCGCGTTGCGGTCGAGCTTCATGTCGCCGCCGAGGAAATTCTCCGCATCGAGCAGTCCCAGCACCAGGTCGGCATCGGTGACGGTGGGCTCCCGGCCGCCGCGGCCGTAGCAGGCGGGGCCCGGCTCGGAGCCGGCGCTGCGCGGGCCGACCTTGAGGAGGCCGAGCGAATCCATCGAGGCGATGCTGCCGCCGCCGGCGCCGATCTCGATCATGTCGATCGAGGGGATCACCAGCGGCATGCCGCTCCCCTCGCAGAAACGGTACATGCGATCCACTTCGAAGCTGCCGGTGACCAGCGGCTTCCGGTCCTCGATCAGGCAGGCCTTGGCGGTGGTGCCACCCATGTCGAAGGAAAGCAGGCGGTCGAGGCCGAGCTGCTGGGCGTAGTAGGTGGCGGCAAGCGCGCCCGCCGCCGGGCCGCTCTCGATCATCCGCACGGGATTGCGGCCGGCCACCTCGGCGCCGATGATGCCGCCCGAGCTCAGCATGATGAGGGGCTGGTTCGGCACGTTGTCGTTGCGAAGCCGCTCGGCGAGGCCGCGGAGATAAGGCTCGGTGATCGGCGCCGTATAGGCGTTGATCGCCGTCGTCGAGGCGCGCGGATATTCGCGGATCTCCGGCGCGACGCTGGAGGAGACCGAGATATAGAGATCGGGCGCCGCCGATTTCAGCAGCTGCGCCAGCGCCTGCTCGTTGGCGGGGTTGCGGAAGCTGTTGATGAGGCAGATCGCCACCGAGACCGCGCCGCTCGCTTTCAGCGCCTTGGCCAGCGCCGCCACCTCCGCGCGATCGACGCCGCGGAGGATGCTGCCGTCGGCGAGGGTGCGCTCGTCGATCTCGAAGGTGAGCTCGCGCGGCACCAGGGGCGGCGCGAACTCGATCTGGGGATCGTACATCTCGTAGCGGTGCTCGTTGCGGATCGAGAGCACGTCGCGGAACCCCTTGGTGATCAGCAGCGCGGTGCGCGGCCCCTTGCGCTCGATGAGGGCGTTGGTGACGACGGTGGTGGCATGCACGACCACGCCGTCGATGTCGCGCGCGGCGACGCCCGCCTTCTTCAGCACCAGGTGGATGCCGTGGAAGAAGCCGTCCAGCAGGTTCTGGTGGGTGGTGAGCGTCTTGTCGACGGCGAGCGAGCCGTCGCTGCCGCGCAGCACCACGTCGGTGAAGGTTCCGCCGATATCGACCGCGAGCGAATAGCTCATCTCTCTGCCACCTTCCATCCTAGCTGTCGCGACACCGCCGCCGCGGCCTCGCTCACCTGCGCGATCTGGCGCTCCGTCGGCTGCGCCGGAATGAACTGCGAGGAGCCGACGATCGCGATCGCGCCCCGCCACTCGTTGCGATGATCGAAGACCGGACAGGCGAGGGTGTTGACCCCGACCAGCACCTGGTCGCAGGCGGTCGCCCAGCCCTGCCGCCGCGCCGCCTCGACCGCGGTCCTGAGCCGGCCCGGGTCGGTGATGGTGAATTGCGTCCAGGCGCGCAGCGGCCCGGCCAGCGTCCGGTCCAGCAGCGCCGGCGAACCGAAGGCGAGCGCCACCAGCCCATGGGCCGAGGTATGGAAATCGAAGGTCGAGCCCGGCTTGATGCCGAACTCGATCGCGGTCTTGCCCTGCACCAGCTCGAGGATCGTGGTCGTCCCCTCGACCAGCGCCGAGAGGGTCACCGCGTGGCCGGTCTCCTCGCGGAGCTTCATCATCTCCGGCCGCGCCACGCCCAGAATGTCGAAGCGGTCGCGCACCGCCTCGCCGAGGCTGAGCAGCTTGATGCCGATCTCGTAGCGCTCGGTCTCCGGATCCTGGCGCACATAGCCGTGGTCGACGAGGGCGCGCAGATGGCGATGGGCGCGGGGCTTCGAGATGTCGAGGGCGCGGGCGATGTCGGAGACGCCGCGCGGCCGCGGCGCCGCGGCGAGGAGCTCGATCAGCCGCAGCACCAGATCGACCGAGCCGAGACCGTTGGTCTCGATCGGGCTGCTGGCGCTTTCCGCAGCCTGGATGCGGGCACGTGCCGTCGGCAAAGGGCGTTTCCTCAGTGTTCCGTTCAACGGAACGACGTTCCGATTTATGCGCACACGATGTCGCCGCTGCGCTCCGCTGTCAAGCGGAACCGG